>JBKDOR010000158.1:0-4198 GCA_046342775.1 Synechococcaceae cyanobacterium | reverse complement strand
GCGCCGCGGTAAACATCGGCGGCCTGGCGCCAGAGGCTGGCGGCGAGAGAGGCCTCTCCAGCGCCATAGGCTTCACGGGCGCGTCGATCGAGCTCAGCGGCAGGGGCCGTAGCGGGCTGCGTGGCGGGGTTTGTGGCGGGGTTCGCGGCGGGGACCGAGCCGGGGCCAGTCTCTGGGCCAGCGCCCGGGAAGGGCGCTGGGGCGGGAACGGGCGGTGTGGCGCGGCCTGGAGCACCCATCGGCGCTGAGGCGGCACGGCTGGCCTGCAGCCACATGGGCCACCAGGAGGTCACCAGGGAGAGCAGCAGCCCCATCACCAGGGCCAGGCAGCGCCGCCAGCCGCGGCGGGGGAAGAAACGGCGTGGAAGGAATCGGCCAGGCAAACCGAGGGTGGGGGAGGGCATCAGCGGAGCGTCGAGGAACGCGCCGCTGCAGGCTGAAACAACGGAGCCACGGGAGGAGCACCGAGATCATCCAGGGGTGGGCGCCGGCCGGGGCTGTCTCCCGGCAAGGCCGGCACCCCACCGCGGCCGCAGGTTTGGAACGAGGACTTCTCGGCCCTGGGGGAACAGCTTTGGTCCAGGCCACTGGAGGGATCGATGGGCTGCTCGATCGGCACGACGCCGCGATCGGGATCGAGGTTGGGCGTGTAGATGGCGGTGACCCCATTGCGGCCGGAGACGGCGCGCGTGCTGGCTTCGCTGATGGATTGCCCGAAGGTGTTGAAGTTGAAGCCGATCACCGCCAGGGCGCTGACATCGATCAGACCACCGCTGCCGTATTCGGCGGTGGCGAGGATGTCGTTGCCGGCGCCGCGCACGGGGAAGGCGGCCCGCAGGAAGCCGTTGGGAAGGCGCAACAAAATATTGCCGCCGTTGGCGAAGCCATAGGCAGCGGCGGTGATCGAGCTGTTCCCGGAGAGCAGCAGATCGCCGCCCACCCAGATGTTGATGTTGGCGCCGCCCTTGGGGCTGTTTGATGCGGTGGTACTGGCGTTAATGCCGCTGAGATTGGTCAGGGAGAGGTTCTTGCTGATGATCAGATTGATGTTGCCAGCCTGGCCGGTGCCCGAGGCAGTGGAGCGCTCTTTGCTGGGGCCATCCACACGAATCCTGCTGCCTCCGTCCAGGTCGACGCGGCTGGCCTCCAGGCTGATCGTGCCGCCTTGGGCAGCACCATCTGTTTTGGCACTGATCAAGCTGCCGCCCTTCATTTCGAGATAGGGGGTACGGATGCGGATGTCGCCGAGATCCGAGGGATCGCGGAAGGCAGTGCTGGAGTTGGTGGCGACGGTGATGGAGCTGCCGTTGTACAAGTGCAGGCTGTTCGGACCGGAGGCGGTGATGCTGATGCTGCCGGCGGGCCCAGTGGGGGTGGAGACGCCAGGTTCGTTGCCCTGGTAGAGCCCCGATTGGGCTGTAATCCTGGATTGACCATCGAGCACGATGGTGTTGGCAGAGATATTGATCAGGCCAGCATTACCGGAGCCTGAAGTTTTAACCGTGGCCAGGGCATTGTTATCGAAAGAAATGTAAGACCCTTTGAAATACAGGGAGCCACCTTCGCCGAGGCCGATAGTTTCGGCATTGATGGCTCCCGGACCGGAGACTGAGAGGGTCTTGCTGGAGGTGCCAATAGAAATGGTCCCGCCCCTAGCCCGCTGATCAGGATCGCCAGGGACAAAAGGATTTTTATTATATGAAGTACTGGCATTGATTTGCGATTCAACATTTGCAAGTACTATGGCAAGATCGCGTGGCTTGCCTTCATAGGCATTGAGCCGGATATCGCCAGCATTAGCAGTGTAAGAAGCAGCAGCATTGAGCTGCGAAGAGCCAAATAGGCCGAGGTTACTAGCAGAAAGGTTGATGCTACCACCAACAGCATTCATGGCAGTTTTGGTAGCAATAAATGAATCATGGAGCATAATGTCCACAAAGTCAGCCGTGATTGACCCAATATCAGAAATTCCACCGTAGTAATTCTTGGTGGTTGTGATTGAAGAGATTTCGCTTTGGCCAAGAGTTAGCCGAGATCCACCGGCAGCAGCCGAAAAGAAGCCAAGAACGATCGACCCCGCCGGCCCTGTATTGTGAAGCTTAGCAAAGTCAATCTTATAGGTTTGGGGGTCGACAGTCCCCGACAACGTCGTAAGAATGGATTTATTTTGTAGATCGACTTTCTTGGCGGAGACACTGATATTTCCGCCACGTCCAGGACCGCTTGTGAGGGCGCTCACGATGGCGCCACCATCGAGCGCGATGGAGTTAGCTGTGAGGTTGATCTGTCCGCCGTTGCCAATGCCTGAAGTTTCCGTGGTGGCAATGGTCTGATATAGTGAGATGGAAGAGCCTTTGAGATCAAGAAAACCTCCTTTTCCAGAACCGTGGGTTTGGGCAGTTATTTTACCAAGACCTGAGATGATGAGTGTCCTGCCAGAACTGCCGAGGAAAATGCTGCCACCCAGTGCTTTTTGATCGAATTTAGCAGGATCAAGTGTCCCATTAAATGCAGTGCTTGCGTTGATTAGTGAATTACCGTAAAAAGATATCGAGAGATCGCGCGGTACGAAGGAAGGATTTGGCCAATCAGGATTTGTTGAGTTGATCAAGATTTTTCCGGCATTACCTGTACTCATAGCCTTGGTGGTGAGTTCTGAGTTGCCTCTGAGGGTGAGAAAGTCGGTATTGACGGAAATCACGCCACCCTCTCCGAAGCTGCTTGTAAGCGCCGAAGCAGTGGCGCCGTTGCTCAGCGTGATGGAGTTGGCGGACAGGTTGATCTGTCCACCATCACCAGAGCCAGAGGTCTCGGTGGTGGCCTTGGCGAAGTTGCTCAGGGTGATGGTGGCGGCCTTGAGATCCAGCACACCGCCCATACCGGAACCTTTGGTTTCGGCGGTGATCGAGCCAGCGCCAGAAACGAAAATAGAAGGGGTGGACCCTGTACCGATCAGGATGTCGCCACCCTTGCCGCCGACACCAGCTTGTTGGCTGGTGCTGGCGTTGATCGTAGATGAGCCTGTGAAGTTGATTGCCAGACTGCGGGGATTGCCGGCATCCCTATTCAGCAAGATCTCGCCAGCCTTGCCGATGTTGAAAGCCTGTGTTGTGAGATTGGAGCCGTTGTAGAGATTGAGAGAGCTGGTGTCTACAGAAATATGGCCACCAATGCCGATAGTCTGGGTTTCTGCCGTAATGCTGGAAGCCTTATCTAATGTGATGTTAGTCGCCAGCAGGGAAATGAAGCCGCTATCACCAGTCACACCGTTGTTCGAAGTGATAGTATAACTATTTCCAGAAGAGTCCTCGATTTTCGTGTCAACTAGGGTCCGTCGTGCTTTGGCGTCAATCCAACTTCCGCTATCCAAGCTGATGGTGTTGGCTTTCAGGAAAATGTTTCCTGCCTTGCCGGTGCCTGAGGTCTCGGTGGTGGCCTTGGCGCCGTTGCTCAGGGTGATGGTGGCGGCCTCGAGATCCAGCACACCGCCCATACCGGAACCTTTGGTTTCGGCGGTGATCGAGCCAGCCCCAGAAATGGAAACAGAGGGGGTGGACCCTGTACCGATCAGGATGTCGCCACCCTTGCCGCCTCCAGGTGCTTGTTGGCTGGTGCTGGCGTTGATCGTGGATGAGCCTGTGAAGTTGATGGCCAGACTGCGGGGATTGCCGGAATCCCTATTCAGCAGGATCTCGCCAGCCTTGCCAATGTTGAAAGCCTGTGTTGTGAGATTGGAGCCGTTGTAGAGATTGAGAGAGCTGGTGTCAACAACAAGCTTTCCACCCATACCATTAGTCTGAGTCTCTGCTGTAACAAAGGAAACGTTATCCAGTGTGATGGTATTCGCTAGCAGAGAAATAAAACCACCATCGCCCGTCACGCCCTTGTTCGGAGTAATAGGGTAACGGTTTCCAGAAGAATCTAAGATTTCCCTGGCGTTAAGTGTCTTTCCCGCCTTGGCGTCAATCCGACTTCCGCTATCCAAGCGGATAGTGTTGGCTTTCAAGAAAATGTTTCCTGCTGTGCCAGAGCCAGAGGTCTCAGTGGTGGCCTTTGCGCGGTTGCTCAGGGTGATGGTGGCAGCCTCGAGATCCAGCACACCGCCATTCCCGGAACCTTTGGTTTCGGCGGTGATCGAGCCAGCGCCAGAAACGAAAATAGAAGGGGTGGACCCTGTACCGATCAGGATGTCGCCACC
>JBKDOR010000157.1:0-16001 GCA_046342775.1 Synechococcaceae cyanobacterium | reverse complement strand
AATCGGGGATCGGACGTGCGTGCCGCCCAGGTGTGCAAGCCTCTTCGTTGAGCGAAGCAAAAACACCATGCCTCATTTCAGCTGAACCCTGAGATCCGGCAGTCATGCCTGCATTTCCCCACGACGACTCCGTGAAAGCCGGCACGGCGCCTGGAACTGCCAGGTTGCTCTGGCAAGTGCACAGCGTCGTGGCCCCTAGGGCTTTCTCGCCGAGCAGATTTTCATGATCGATGAGCTGTTCCAGCGCGGTGTTCACTGTCCTGGGCATAAACTACATCGCGAATGTTGACTCTTGCCTGACAAGATACCGGGTTGCTGGGGCTCTCAGCTCTGTCACTTGGCCGTGATCAATCGCCACAGTCTGTCAATCTGAGGACGACGATTCAACAATGACTCTGAAAATATCCCTGACAGGAATCGGAGGGCTCATCAGCATCGTTTTCTATTGCCAATCTCCACCAGGGGCGCCCACAAAGGCATAGCTGCTTTGCCAGTATTTCTGCATTTGGTTGGCTTCAAGCTTGGCATCGTGATTGCCGACCTCGATGGTTCAGCCGGCTTGGTGGCGAACCGATTCAGTGGTTGCTTATTCTTGATTATGTCTTCACGTTGATCTCCGCGTGAATGATGGGATTTTTTGTGCGGTTGCAGTTAGTTCTGCAGTTGACCTTCGCTGGAACCGCTTGATCAGTGCATCAATCATCTTCTTGATTTAGAGTCATCTCATTCGCCAACCGCAGCTGCCTGAATGGGGAATGTCATCACTCCCATCAGTATCGTCGATGGCATTCAGGATTGTGCTGCTGGAGTTGAGACCAGCCTTCAGCAATGACGGCATGGCAACGCACACTTATTGCCTTGCGATCAATGGTTTGATTGGAATTTTGGGAATCTCATTGTCTTTCCGTTGGGATATTTTCAGTCATTTTGGAAGCCTTGCAATTCCACCGGTTTTGGCCAGGTTGGTCCCACACACTTTGATCAGGTCAGGACGATCAGGCGGTGTCTTTGGAAAGCAGATTCGGATCAAGCCGCAATTGATGGCTGACCGCTGACCCCTAGCGTGTGCATCCCGCTCCACTGACCAGATTGTTAGCCCGTTCGAGCTCAACCCGCGTCCAGCTCAAGCAACCCCGGAGGAGGCGTGACCCCCAGCCAGCCATCAGCAAGATGAACCTCAGGCACAATCGCATGCACAAAGGGGATCAAACGTCGGGACCGTTTGCCACGCTCGCTCACCATGCTCCCCTCAGCCCGCAACGCCGGCCCCTCGCTCCAAAGGCTGATCTCCAGCAGGTCCTGGCCTGCGTGGATCAGATCCTCGACCCGGCCGATGGGGCGACCCTCCGGGAGCAACCGCACCTCCAGGCCCACCAGATCCAGCAGGTGAAACTCTCCTTCGGCCAAGGCCGGCCGTTCCCCTGCGGCAACCAGGAAGTCGGAGCCAACAAGGGTCTCCGCCGCCGTGCGGTTGTCGATCGCGGCCAGTCGCAACACGAACAGCTCTCGGCCTGGCAGTTGACGGCCACTGAGCAACTGACAGCACCGGGCCGGCTCATCGCGGCGACGCAACCAGCGGCGACCAGGGCTGGTGAAACGCTCGGGAAAATCGCTCAGGGGTTGCACCCTCACCTCTCCTCCCAACCCTTGCGCCGCCACGACGCGGCCCACCAGCAAGAGGTCTTCAGCTGCGGTGTCGTCCAGAGGACCGCTGCCTGACCTGGCCAGGCTTGGTGCGGCGGTTTCGGGAACGCTGGTGGCGGGAACGCCCTTGTCACCAGCGTCGCTCTGGGGCATGGACAGCCGGGCCGCAGGGGATTTTGCGGGGGCGGTTGGGGTGGCTGGCCCCGCTGCGCCGGGCCGCTGTTTCCCCCGGCGCCTGGGAACCTTTCCGGATCCAACCACGATGGCCCCACACGCTCGGCTCTCCCATGTTCGCCCCCGCTGCCCTTGCTGGCCGGCCGCGAGGGCTTGCAGCGGACATCCCAGCGCCAATCCTGCCCAGGGACCGCTGTGGACCATGACGTGGTCCAAGCCCGGCACCGCCCGATGTCCCGACCCAGGCCAGCCCAGACGCCGGAAAGCACCTGCCGCAGCCAAAATGCTTGCCACCTGCGAATGCCCATTCCCATGGCCAACGCCCCAATTCTTCCCGGCGCCACCGTGGTGGTGCGGGATCGCCGCTCCATCTATGACGGCTACCGGGGTTTCGTACAGCGGCTCAGCGGCGTTCAGGCCGCCGTGTTGTTTGAAGGCGGCAACTGGGACAAGTTGGTGACTCTGCCGCTCGCCTCGCTTGAGTTGGCTTGAGGGTTCATGTCCCCGCTCCATCGCCGGGCTGGACGCGCTGAGGATCTTGGGTCAGCCGGATCGGCCCGTTGATTGAGGGTCGGGGTTGATCTTGAGGTGCTGCAACGCCAGGCGGGCCGCCTGCTGCTCAGCCTCGCGACGGGAGCCGCCCCAGCCCTCGCCCAGGCAAGGGGGTTCAGGCGGCCCACCCGGCTTGGCAATGTTCCGGGTTGGCGCCACGGCCAAGAGCACCGCGCAGTGGAAGCGGCGCGGATCGCCATGCCGCCGGCTGCGCTCCTGGCAGTCATAGCGCGGCAACCCCAAGCCACGGGCCTGGCTCCACTCCTGCAGCGCCGATTTCCAGTTGTACCGATCAGGATCGGCAAGCAGTTCCACCGTTTCCCGCCGCCAGTGGGGATCCAGCCACTGGTGCACCGCCGCCAGACCGCCTTGCTCGCCGCCCCAGAGCTGATAGATCGCCCCCACCACCGCCTCGCAGCACTCGGCCAGCACGGTGGCGCGGCCTGCCTTGTCGTCCTGGGCCAGGGGGCCGAGCCGCAGCACTTCGGCCAGTTCGCAACGCTCGGCCAGCTCAGCCAGCCAGCGATCGCTCACCAGCTGGGCCCGCACCGCCGAACAGCGCCCAACGCTCAGCCGGGGGGTGAGGGCTTGCAGCCACTCGGCGGCGGCCAGCCGCAACACCGCGTCGCCCAGGAACTCCAGCTGCTCGTGGTTGACGGGAAGGCCCGCTGAGCTGTGGCAGAGCGCCTCCTCGAGCGGAGCCATGGCGGCAGGCTCCAGGCCAGGACCGCCGGGGCCCTCCGGATCGAGGCCCAGTCGCTGCAGCAGGGTCACCAGTTGGTGATGTCGCTCTGGGGTCATCGGCGGGCGCCGCTGGGGCTGGGGAGAGCAAACGGACCGAGACATCCGGCGCGGCTCCATGGCTTCCAGGATGGCAAGCTGGGGGGAGGTGCGTGCCCTGGTGCGGCGACCCCTGCCACCTCGGGCGCGGTGGAAAGGCGCGGAGGAAAAGGGTGAAAGCAGGACGTAAGCCGGGTTCTGTTCCCACGGCGACGGGTCAGGCCCAGCGCTGTGGGGGTGATCATCTATCTGGGACCAGCGTTGCCGCTGGCCTCGAGCGGCGCGCAAAAACGGGACCGGTCAATGGCCAACCGTGGTCCCTGGGCCTTGCTCCCAGCCGGGGTTTACCGAGCCGGCACCTCTCGATGCCGCTGGTGCGCTCTTACCGCACCCTTGCACCCTTGCCTGTGCACCGGGCAGTCCCGGGCCATCGGCGGTGTGTTTCTGTGGCACTGTCCTCACGGTCGCCCGCACTGGGCGTTACCCAGCAAGCCTGGCCATTGGGGAGCCCGGACTTTCCTCGGAACAGCGATCCTCGGAGCGGTGCTCCGCGATCCCGCCCGCGATCACCTCGCCTGCTTTCGCCATTCAACTTAAATCAGAGCTTGGGCCGCGGCCGAGTCGCGGTTGCCGAAACTGCTCGGTGGCCACCGCGGAGCCTGAGATGGCCTTCAGGGCGGGTAAAGTAACGACAGTGGGGCTGTAGCTCAGCCGGATAGAGCGACGGTTTCCTAAACCGTAGGTCGTGGGTTCGAGTCCCGCCAGCCCCGTTCCCTCAATCCTCTTGACCAGTTGGGTTGTTGGCCACTCCAGGCGGTTCCTGACTCTGCGACAACGAGAACAAGATGCTGGCATTTGGTGTCATTGAGGCAGCATCTGGTCACAAATTCCGATACCAGTCCGGCGCCTCCACCCTGGATCGCGTCAACCTGAGGCCCCGCCGCTTACGGCTGCGGCAATCCGGGCTCTGACACCCCAAGCCCAGCGCAATCGCCGGCGGTTCAACGGTCCGGGGTGACGGGCCGCGTCCAGCGCCGGTAGAGCCAGACCCCGCCACCGCCCCAGACCAGACTCCAGAGGATGAAGGTGATGGCGGTGCCGAGCTGGCCGCCCTCAAGGGAATAGACCCCGGCGTTGATCAGGCCGGCATCGATCAGCGAGCCGCCGATGCCCCAGCCGAGCACCCAGGTGAACAGGAAGCCAATGGCCTGAAGATTGCCGGTCATGCCGCGGCCTCGAAACGACGGTTCACCTCGTTCCAGTTGACCAGGGACCACCAGGCTTTGATGTACTCCGGGCGGCGGTTCTGGTATTGGAGGTAGTAAGCATGCTCCCAGACATCCAGACCCAGCAATGGCGTGCCGCGCTCGATGTCCGGCAAGTCCATCAGCGGGTTGTCCTGATTGGCGGTGCTGGTGATGGCCAGGCGGCCATCGGCGGTGCGGATCAGCCAGGCCCAGCCGCTGCCGAAGCGCGATGCGGCGGCCTGGTTGAACTGCTCTTGCAGCGCCTCCAGCGACCCGAAGCCGCTGTTGATCGCCGCCAAAAGGGGTTCCGATGGAACTCCGCCCTGGCCGGCCGGCGCCATCACCGCCCAGAACTGGCTGTGGTTCCAGTGGCCGCCGCCGTTGTTGCGCACCGCCAGCGGAAAGCGCGAGATCTGGCTTTGCAGCGCCTCGAGGCTGAGGGTTTTGAGGGCTGGGACCGCCTTGATCTGGGCGTTGAGGCTGGTGACGTAGGCGCGGTGATGGCGGTCGTGGTGGATCCGCATCGTCGTGGCGTCGATCGCCGGCTCCAGGGCCTCGGCCGCGTAGGGCAGAGGCGGCAACACGAAATCAGCCCAGGCGGGAGCCGCCGTGGCCAACGCCAGTAGCAGCGCCGTCAGGCAGGCCATCAGGGGCCGGATCAGAACGTGTGGTGCCATGAAGGTGGGCCACTGAGGCTGCGGGTCTGTGCCAGCCTGCCTGATGCAGCCCACAGTTTGGGAACTGCCTGCGCCTGGAACTGTCTCCAGGAGCCCGCAATGGGGATGGAGCGATGCCCATCACAAAGCCCCCGGGCAGGGCCCAGGGGCAAATGTGCGGCTCAACAAGTCTGTAGATCAGAAGCAGAAGGGCAGAAACTGGGTGCGGCAGGCGGCGTAGCCATCGACCAGGGAGCCGAGGCCGATCTGATGGGCGATGCCGGAGCCGGTGATTGCTTCGGTGAGAATGCCGATCACGATGCCGAGCATCGCGGCGCGACCATTAAACAGTTCAGCTCGCTTGAGCTGCTCTTGGTGGATCAGCTCTTCAGCGCGATGCTGGAACCACTGATCATTGGCGGGGGCGTTGGTCATCGAACGTCCGGAGGAAAAGAGTGAGGTGAAGCGGTTATCAGCGGGAGTTTGTGGGAGCGAGGTCGCTCGGGCGGCTCAATACGAACACGGTCATACCTGTGAGCAACACCACAAGGCCGATGACGGTGGCGATGGCAGCGGAGTAATCGGTTTCCATGCGATCAGCCGAGACCGATTTGCTGGAGGATGCCTTGGCCGGTCAGCAGCTCAGTGGCGAGGCCGATGATGAAGCCAAGCATGGCAAGGCGACCATTCCAGGTTTCGGCGAAGGCGACGAATCCGAAGCGTGGCGTGGGCTCAGTCATGACTGTTTCAAAGTGTTGCTGAAGTGTAACACCATGTAAAGCCCCATGGGTCATGGCGGCTTCCCGTACGGTCTCAGCGGTGCGGGCCTGGCATGGCACCCGGGCCAGCACGGCTCCCGCCCCGCCAGGCACACCCGTCAGCCCAACGGGGCTGACCAAGGTTGGTTGAGGACGTGGCGCAGCATCTGACGACTCCTGCGCTCAGCACGACGCCACTCAGAACCCAAGGCAGATGCTCAGCATGGACGCTTCAGACTCAGAGCTGGGGCTCGGAGACTCCGCAGCTGCGCTGCTGAGCCCATCGACGATGAGCCATGCGCTCATACCTAGATTGGAGCAGTTCTCGGTCTAGGGAGCCGCGTGTCAGATATGCAGATGCAGGGCTGCCAGGCAGGCGCCCTCTTCATCCAATACTCTTTGCAGTCAGGTCGGCACGCCTGTCGAAATCTCCAACGGCGCAAGGAATCGTTCAGCTGGCCTTCATATGTAAAGACGAACAGTTTTACATCTTGCAATCGTAATTAATTGGCGAGGAATATTCCGAATAATACAAAAATCCCAGGCGCCGCTAGGGATTTGATGAAATGGAGCCAAGCGGACTCGAACCGCTGACCCCCTGCATGCCATGCAGGTGCTCTACCAGCTGAGCTATGGCCCCAGTGTCACCGCTGAACCAGGTGGACTAAGCCAAGGGGAGCACTGGCGACTCCTCCGCCCCGTGGGGCCCTGCAGCAGCGAATCGATCTTACAACGTGAGTGACGGCCCCCCTGGCCCGGGCCAAGGGGGGGTGCCCCAAGGCGGACCACCTGGAACGGGGCGGCGAAGCCCAGCCGCGGAGCGTGACCGCCATGCCCCGGCCTTGGGTGTGTGGCCCGGGTGAGAGATCCAAGGCTCACACCTGGCGCCAGACCGCCCGAAGCCTTCCCTGCACCTGCACCTGATCGGCCGGGAGCACGATCGGGTCGTAGGCGGGATTGGCCGCCTCCAGGCGGATCAAGCCGTCCTGGCGGTGGAAATGCTTGAGGGTGGTGCCGCTGCCTGGCACCACCGCGCTGACGATCGTGCCATCGCGCAGGCCGGCAGGATCCGGCACCGGCTCCAGGAGAACCACGTCGCCATCGGCGATGTGGGCCTCCGCCATCGAGTCGCCATTGACGGTGAGGGCGAACAGGCCGCGGGTGCTCAGCACCGGCTCCAGATCGAGCCGCTCCTGCACATCCTCGAAGCTCTCGATCAAGCCGCCGGCCGCCACCGCCCCCAGCACCGGGATACCGGCGGATTCGGCCTCACCGAGCAGTTGCAGTGTGCGCGCTTGCCCCTCCTCCCAGGTGATCCAGCCTTTCTGCTGCAAGTGGCGCAATCGGCTCTGGATCGGGGCGGGCGAACGCAGGCCCATGGCCTCCATCATCTGGCGGATCGAGGGGCTGTGGCGCTTGTGGCCGATGTACTCGGCCAACCAGTCGTAAAGCTCCTGCTGGGCGGGGGTGAGGCTTGGCAGAGGGGGCATGGGGCGACGCGGGAGCCATTGATACAGGTGTATCGTCTTCTCGCGTGTTTGTCCAGGCCTGATGGGGCATTTGGCGGAGTCGGTTCGACCGAAGACCGTGGCGCCTTGCCTTGGACCGGTTCAGGACGGCGCCAACAGGGCTGCCAGAAGCGCCTGCTGGGCATGCAGGCGGTTTTCCGCTTGATCGAACACTCGGCTGGCTGTTCCCTCAATCACGCCGGAGCTGATCTCCTCACCGCGGTGGGCCGGAAGACAGTGCAGCACGATGGCGCGGGCATCGGCCTCCGCCAACAGCTCCTCATTCAGGCACCAGCCGCGGAAGGCTTGCTCCCTGTCCGCCTGCTCCTGCTCCTGCCCCATCGAGGCCCAGACATCGGTGTACAGCGCCTGGGCCCCGCGCACGGCCGCCACCGGATCGTGGAGCACGCAGAGCTCGGTGCCGGAGGGGGCCAGGACACGGGCCCGGGCCAGCACAGCCTCGCTGGGAGCGTAGCCAGCAGGGCAGCCGATGCGCACATTCACCCCCAGCAGCGCGCCACAAAGCAGCAAGCTGTGGGCCACGTTGTTGCCATCTCCCACGTAGGCCAAGGTGAGGCCGTCCAACGCACCGGAAGCGGTGCCGAAGGCCTCCTGAATCGTGAGGAAATCCGCCAGGGCCTGGCAGGGGTGCTCCAGATCGGTGAGGGCATTGATCACCGGGATCGAGGCCCAATGGGCATACTCCAGCAGTTCCTTCTGGGCGAAGGTGCGCACCGCCAGGGCGTCGCAGTAACGGCTCAGCACCCGGGCCGTGTCCGCCACAGGTTCGCCGCGTCCCACCTGGCTGGCCTGGGGATCAAGGTCGATGGTCTGTCCGCCGAGGCGGGCCATCGCCACTGTGAAGCTCACCCGGGTGCGGGTGGAAGCCTTGCGAAAGATCAGCCCAAGCACCATGCCGCCCAGATTCAGCCGCAGGTCGCCGCCCTTGAAGGCCCCCGCCAGGCGCAGCAGCTCGAGCGTTTGCTCGCGGCTCAGGTCGGCGGAGGAGAGCAGGTCGGCGCCACGGAGCCCAGCCAGCACTGAAAAGGCGCGGAGGCTGTCCATCGGCCAGTCTCAAAGAATCCTTATCCGCGATTGCCAGGGTCGCCGTCAAGCGGGCCGGCGGATTGTTTGCAGAGGCCCTGCCTGGCCAGAGGGCAGGACGCGTGGCGCGGCTCAGCGGCCTCGCCCCTGGGGCTGGTGCGGTTGAACCCAATCGGTTCACCCCGGCGCTCCTCAAGCTGTGTCGCCTGGCAATCGGGTGGGGCAGCTCTACAGACCATCCCACCCGCTCAGGCGGGGGTGACGGCGGCTTCCGGCAACAGGCTGCCGGAGAGCAGATCCTTGAGTTCATCGCCCTCGATCACTTCTTTCTCGAGAATCTTCTGGGAGATCGCCTCAAGCAATTCACGGTTGTGTCTCAGGATCGAGAGCGCCCGCTCATGAGCTCGGTCCACCAGGCTGCGCACCTCCCGGTCGATCGCCTGGGCGGTGGTGTCGCTGACGACCCGGCGCGGATTGTTGGTGCCGCCGAGGAAGCGCCCACCGCCCTGCTTGTCGTAGGCCAGTGGACCGAGGGTGTCGCTCATGCCGTAGGTGCCCACCATTTGCTCGGCAATGTCGGTGGCGCGCTGCAGGTCGTTGGCGGCGCCGGTGGTCACCTCCCCGAACACAATCTCCTCGGCGCTGCGTCCTCCCAGCAGGGTGGCGATCTGCCCCTCCAGATCCTCCTTGGAGTTGAGGAAGCGCTCCTCGGTGGGCAGCTGCAAGGTGTAGCCAAGGGCCGCCATACCCCGGGGCACGATCGAAATCTTGGCCACCTTGCTACCGCCGGGCATCAGATGGCCCACGATCGCGTGGCCCACCTCGTGATAGGCCACCACCTTCTTTTCATCAGGCTGAAGCACGCGGCTCTTCTTCTCCAGGCCCGCCACCACCCGTTCGATCGCTTCGTTGAGATCCCCCTGCTCCACCGTGGTACGCATCGCACGGGCGGCCAGCAGGGCGGCCTCGTTCACCAGGTTGGCGAGATCCGCGCCAGCGAAGCCGCTGGTGGCCTGGGCGATCTTGTCGAGATCCACCCCGGCAGCGAGCTTCACCTTCTTGGCATAGATCTCCAGGATCGTGCGACGGCCGCTCAGGTCGGGTCTGTCCACAAGCACCTGCCGGTCGAAGCGGCCGGGACGCAACAGGGCCGCATCCAACACCTCCGGCTGGTTGGTGGCAGCCAGCACGATCACAGGTTTGTCCTTGGAGGCGAAGCCATCCATTTCGGTGAGCAGCTGGTTGAGGGTCTGCTCGCGCTCGTCGTTGCCTCCGACTACACCCATCGATCCGCCCCGGCTCTTGCCGATGGCATCGAGTTCATCGATGAAGATGATGCAGGGGGCCTTCTTTTTGGCCTCCTCAAACAGGTCCCGCACCCGGGCGGCGCCAGCGCCGACAAACAGCTCCACGAACTCCGACCCACTGATGATGAAGAAGGGAACACCCGCTTCACCGGCCACCGCCTTCGAGAGCAGCGTCTTGCCGGTGCCGGGAGGGCCCACCAAGAGCACACCCTTCGGGATGCGGGCGCCGATGGCGGCATAGCGCTCGGGCGTCTTGAGGAAATCGACGATCTCAGTGAGCTCGGTCTTGGCCTCATCCACCCCAGCAACGTCAGCGAAGGTGACGCGCGATTCCTCATCGGGCACGTAGACCTTGGCCTTGCTTTTGGTGAAGCTGAGCGCCCCCTGGGCGCCGCCCATGCCGCTGCGGCGGGCGAAGAACTGCAGCACCAGAATGAAGATCAGTGGAGGTACCACCCAGCTGAGAACGGTGGTAAAGAGATTCGGGCGCTTGGGTGGCGCGGCGGCGAATTCAACGCCGTGCTGCTCCAGCCGCTGGGGCAGCTCCATGTCGAAGATCGGTGTGGTGGCCAGCACCGTGGGGGCACCTTCTTCCGGGGCGGCTTTCAGCTCGTAGCGAATCTGATCCGAAGTGATGTAGGCACGCTGCACATTGTCAGCATCCAGCTGGCTGATGAACAAGGAGTAGGGAACCCGCGGCACCTGGGCGCCAGGGTTCGGCAGGAAGTTGCTGAACAGCAGCAGCACGCCGAAGCCGATCAGGATCAGATTGATCAGTCCGAAGCGACGAGAAGGCCTGTTGTCGTCCTGGCGAATGGCCATGCGCAGGAAGGAACCCGAAAGTTCTTCCAAACTAAGGTCGGCGTTCCTCCGGCCGGGTCCTGCCTGGTCGGGAGAACCGAACGGCGGGGCGCCAGGCCCCTCTCGCGGGGGTGGACCCTCGCAGCTGCCTTTCCCCCCATGTGCGGCCGCTATTCCCTCACCAGTGATCTCGATCGCCTGCTGCCGTTGCTGCGGGGCTCCTGGCCAGCCGGGTTGATCGAGCGCTACGCCCCGCGCCAGCAGGTTCGCCCCGGCGAACCGGTGCTGTTGCAACGCCAGGAGCACGGCCAGCTGGAGGTGGGCTTGGCCCTGTGGGGCTTCGTGCCGGAATGGTGCAAGGACCCCAGCAGCCGGCGGCGGCCGATCAACGCTCGACGTGAAACCGTGGCCGAGAAACCCTTCTTCCGCGGCGCCTGGCGCCATCGGCGCGCCCTGCTGCCCGCCGATGGCTTCTACGAATGGCAGCCGCGCCGCGATCCCGACACGGGCCACATCTGGAAGCAACCCTGGCTGTTTCGCCGCCGCGACCGCGCACCCTTCTGGTTGGGGGGGCTGTGGGACCGCTGGCTGGGGGCCGATGGCGGCGAGCTGGAGACGGCCGTGATCCTCACCACCGCCCCCAACGATCTGCTGCGGCGCGTGCATGACCGCATGCCGGTGGTGATCCCTGAGGGATTGGAGGAGGCCTGGCTCGCTGCTCTCGATGGGCCCGCGCTGAGGGCTCTGGAGCCGCTGCTGGATCCTTGGGATCCCGCCGCCTGGGAGGCGCTGCGACTGCCCGCGGCCCCACCTGCCGCGACTCGAGCCAGCCCCACTGCCGCTGCCCCCCCATCCGTGGCTGAAACCTGGGCAGTGTCTGGGGCCTCAACGGGTCGTCCGGCCGTCCCGCGGGACGCGCTCCGCCAGGGGGAACTGCCGCTGGGGCTGCCCGCTGGGGAGAGTCCTGCCGCTAGACCGGAAGACCCCACCGCCTCGCCATGAGCCTGGATCAACTCGATGCCTTCCTGGCCCATGCTCGCCACGACACGGCCCTGGGCGAACGGCTGCACGACACCGCAGAGCCCCCCGAGCTGGAGGAGTTTCTGCGGCTGGCCCGCGAGGCCGGCTTCACGATCGATGAGAACGATGTGATCGCCGCCCACCAGCGGGCCGAGGCGGCCCTCAGCGACGCGGAGATCCAACGGCGGGCGGGGCAGGAGGCGCGCCGGTTGCGCACCTTCATCCCGGGCTGAGGCCGCCGTCGCTCCCTTGGCAGGGCGGCGCCACACGGCCCTGCCAGAGCAGATCGTCCCCCAGCCAGCGACGCTCCCCGCCGCCGAGCGTCCAGGCGTCAGCCACGGTTTCTCCGCCGAGCAGCCCAACGGGCGTGCGGGCAGCTTCGCCGCCCAGCAGTTTCGGGGCGATCACCGCCGCCAGCTCTTGCACACAGCCCTGGCGCAGCGCCGCCGCCGCCAGCTCCGGGCCGCATTCCCACAGCGCCTGGTTGCAGCCGCGCTCGGCCAGGGCGCCAAACAGGGCCGCTGGGCTGGTTTCCGCCAGCTCCAGGCTCTCCAGGCCCGGGTGGCTGCTCTTCAACACGTCAAGCCGGGCGCGGGCCGCGGCCGAAGCCTCCGGCCCGTGGGCCACCAACGTGGCCCCTTCCTCCTGGTTCCACAGCCTGGCCTGGGCCGGCAAGTCGAGACTGCGGCTCAACACCACCCGCAAGGGCTCCGGCTGGCGCCGCCCGCGGCTGGTCAGCAGCGGATCATCGGCTCGGAGTGTGCCGCCGCCCACGATCACGGCGTCGCACTCGGCCCGCAGGCGATGCACCCAGGCCCGGGCCGGCGGGCCGCTGATCCACTGGCTGGCGCCATTGGGCAAGGCCGTGCGGCCATCGAGGCTCATCGCCCACTTGAGCAATCCCAAGGGTTTGCCGCTGACGAGCCGATGCAGGAAAGCGCGATTGAGAGTCCGGGCTTCCGCCTCCAGCACCCCCTCAACCACCTCGATGCCGGCCTGCCGCAACTGCGCCAGCCCGCCACCGGCCACCCGCGGGTTGGGATCCGGCATCGCCACCACCACCCGGCGAATTCCGGCGGCGATCACCGCCTCGCTGCAGGGGGGGGTGCGGCCGTGATGGCAGCAGGGCTCCAGCGTCACCACCAAGGTGCCGCCGCGGGCCCGCTCGCCGGCCTGAATCAGCGCCCCGACCTCGGCGTGGGGTTCCCCGGCGCAGGCGTGGTAGCCCTCACCCACCAGCGTTCCAGCGGCATCAAGAATCACCGCCCCCACTAGCGGGTTCGGGCTGGTGCGGCCACGGCCCAGCTCCGCCAGCTGCAGCGCCCGGCGCATCCAGGCAGTCCAGCTGTGGTGGTCGGAATCCATTCGGTGGTTCAGCCCCTGCATCCTGCTGCGGCAGATCTCCTCTAACTGACGGCCTCCAGCGGCAGCCGCCGCCATTCGGCCACCACGTAGGGGGGGACGGGCAGTTCCACGAACACCCCCGGCAGCTCCAGCCGCAGCGGGCGGTCCTTGCGCAGGTCGGCGAGCAGCGGCGTCAGGTCGAACTCGGCGGCGGCGGCGCGGGTATCGGCCGCCAGCTTGGGGTTGGCGAGGGTGATGTCCGCCAGCTCCCACAGGCGCAGACCGGCCCGCGTCAGCAGCGGCGTGGGGTGATCGAGGCGCACGCGGCCCGGGAAGCCCACGATTCGCAGGGTGACGCTGGCGTTGGCCGCCGGCGGACCGGAGCGGTAAGCCACCACCTGCCAGCTCTGGTAATCCAGGTCGCGCAGGCTCTCAAGGCTGCGCACCAAGCCGGTGCCGGTTTCCCCGGGGCTGGCCTGAAGCATGGCCTGGGCGGGAGTTGCCATGCCACACCAAAGAACCAAGCCCAGCGCCGTGGTGAGCACCAGCGAGACCAGCTGGCGGAACCTGTTGGCAACACTGCTTCGGCGTCCTCGGCCGGAGACGCTGGGGGAGGGCTGGAAGGTGGTCATGGTTGGCGCTCTGCCCCGGGGATCGGCTGCCAGTCGGTGTGGGTCGCCCAGAGAGCCCAGATCGCCATGGCGCGGAGATAGTGGCAGGCCCGAAAGGTCTGCACGGCTGTGATCGCTTCAGGGGTACGGAACTGCAGGCCTCCCGCGTAGACCTGCTCCACCACAGCCCCCGTGATCGCCAGGGCGGTTTTGGTCTCGCCCATCAAGCGGTAGTAAGCCGCCAGGCCGAAGTTGATGCCCGTCCACACCTCCAGCGGATGGGTGCCATTGGGATCGAGCGGCGTGCCATCGCGGCGCAGGCCGTTGGCCACCCCCAGCCTCCCCCCTTCGAAGGCTTCAAAGCAGGCCTCGCGCACGGCCTTCAAGGCTGAGCGGGCCCGATCGTCCGCCACAACCGGCGGCAGGCCGAGCAGGCGTGAATAGAAATCGCCGCAGAGCTGATCGGCCATCACCACCGGCGTGCCACTTTCCGCGTCGATGTTGTAGTACTCGCCGTTCCAGAGCAGCCGATCGAAGTTGGCACGGGAGCGCTCCAGCCACGCCCCGAACTGCCGCTGTTCGCCGCTGGTGTCCAGCCCCAGCTCCAGCTGCAGCTGTTGCCCCATCGCCAGGGCCGCCTCCAGCGCCGCGATCCAGAGGGCACCGCAGTAAGCGCTCACCCCCTGCAGCGGCCAGTCGTCGAAGGTCTGATCGGGAGCGCCGCCGTTGTCCGGCAGGCCGTCGTCGTTGGCGTCGAACTGTTTCAGATAGCGCAACGCCGTGACCGCCGCCGGCCAGCAATCGGCCAGGAAGGTCATGTCCTGGCCGGAGGGGGCCAGCTGGTAGGTGCGCCAGACCTGCAGCACGAAGTCGCTGGCCAGATCCTTCCAGAGGTTGCAGTCCTGGTAGGCGGTGTAGTTGGTGGCCTCGAAGGGTCGCTCGTTCGGCGCGCCGAGATCGTGGGGGGTGGCTCCGGCGAGCTTGCGAGCGGCCTCCACCCGGCCTTTGCCTTGGGTGAAGTACCAACCGATCGGCCGTGGCGTGGGATCCGCTGCCGGGATGGCGCGGGCGAAGCTGCGCAACACCGCTTTATCCAGCTCCGGCCAGAGCTGCAGCAGGGCAAACGACCCGTACAGCCGCACATCCAGGCTTTCATACCAGGCGTAGTCGAGGCACTCCAAGACGCCGAAGCGCCCCACCGGATCCTTGGCGGAGGCGGCTGTCCAGAGGCTGCCTCCCGAGGCCAGGTCGTAGAGCTCGTTGAGCAGGGCCATGCGCAGCGGCTCCGGCAGGTCGCGGCGTGCGAGCACCGGCGCCTGCCAGGCATCGATCGCCTGGCGCCAGGCGGTCCAGTCGCGCAGGGCCTCGGCGGCGAGGGTGGCGGCGTTGCGGCCATCGCCGCCAAAGAAGTCGCTGTAGCGGCGCAGAGACCGGCAACCGCTGGCAAAGGCCGTGACCGGCAGGTCCCAGGCGATCACCATGGGAATGCGCACGCTCCCGCCCGGATCCAGCTGCAGCTTCACGGCCAGCGCAGCGCTGGCCGCCTCGCCAGGGGTGCTGCGGCGATCGTCATCGTTGTCGGGGATCTCCCCGCTGCGGGCAAAGGGCTGCCAGATCTCGGCGCCGTCGCCGGCCGGGTTCCAGCGGCTGCAGCGGAAGAGCTCCACGTCCTCGCCCAGCGCCGCCGCCTCCGGCACCGCCAGGCACCACTGCCCCTGGCCCTCCGCCAACGGTTCGCTGCGCTCCCCCTCCAGCAGGATGCCCCGCAGCCCCGGCTCGTCGCAGCGGCGGTTGCGCTGCCCCTGGCTGCGGCCGATGGCCGGCACGTAGTTGTGCTCCGGGCTGCCGTCGTCGCGGAAATGCACCGCGGCGGCCGGGTCGGTGTTGGTGAACCAGCCGCAGGTGTTGCGCCAGCTCAGCAGCAGCGACAGCTCCAGCGGCTCATCCGTGGGGTTGCGGAAACGCCAGACGAACACCGCCACCGGATAGCTGGTGCGCCGGTAGTCGCCCGGCAGGATTGGACTGAAGGCCTCGCAGCGCACCTCGGCGGCATACACCCCGTCGTAGTCGTAGCGGTGCAGGGGGTAGCGGGCGCTGTAGGTGCCGCTGCTGCGCGCGCCATCGCTGGCCGGATACCACTGCCAGGCGGCCAGGGGAGCGCCGCTGCCGGGGCGACTGTCGTCCCGCTGCGGGGCGGTGGCCAGGGCATGGCTGCGGCTTCCCCCGGCACCGCGCTCGTGTAGGGCGAACTGGCAATCGGGCAGCTGGCCGAACCAGTGCTCGCCGCCGTCGAGATGCCACAGATTGAAGTGGCCGTCGGGGCCGCGGCCCAGGCAGCCGGCGCCAAAACCCCCCAGGGGCGCGCCGTGCTGGGGCCCGTCGTCGAGGTTGCTGGCGTAGCGCACCGTGTAGGGCTGATCCCAGCCCAGGCCGAAGGGCCGGCTCCAGCTGGCGGCGGGGGCCTGGCCGCCAGGAGCGCCTGCCCGTGGGGACCCTTTGCCCTTCAGCAGCGTGGTCAGGGCAGAGAGGCCGAAGCGCGCCATGGGGCCAGAAAA
>JBKDOR010000156.1:0-8303 GCA_046342775.1 Synechococcaceae cyanobacterium | reverse complement strand
CCCCTGGGCCACGCACTGATCCAGGATCGCGCCGCTCAGCTCGGCCAGGCGATGGCAGCCGGCCTCGCGGGCGCGGAAGTCGCCGCCCCTGACTGTGTCGCGGAACAGCCGATCGATGCTGTCGCCATCACCGGCATAGTTGCGGGCGGCATTGATCCCCCCCTGGGCGGCGACGGAATGGGCCCGCCGCGGGCTGTCGTGATAGGTGATCACCGTGACCCGGTAGCCCTGCTCGGCGAGGCTGGCGGCGGCGGAGGCCCCGGCCAATCCTGTTCCCACCACCAGAAGTTCCAGTCGACGGCGGTTGGCTGGACTGACCAGGGGCAGGCCATCGCGATACCGGCTCCAGGCCCCGGGCAAAGGACCACTGGGAAGGCGCGGATCCAGTGGCGCCTCGGCCGTCCGCGACTGCAGCGGGTGGGGGGCAGCGGCTGTCATGGCTGGATCTGCTGCAGGCGCACCCCCAGGGCCAGCAGGGAGAAGCCCCCGCCCAGCAACAGCGCCGCGAACCGGCCCCAGCGGCGGATCGACACGGCGCTGCTGGGCTCCAGCAGGCCGAGGCTGCGATGGGCCGCCTCCACGCCTTGCACCAGATGCAGCGCCACGGCCAAGCCAGCGGTCACGTAAAGCAGCAGCGAGGCGGGCTGCGCGAGCACCGCTTGAAGCCCGGGCAGTTCCTGGCCTGGGGCGGGGCGATGCCAGCGCAGCTGGGCCAGATGCACCACCAGGAAGCTGAGCAGCAGGGCGCCGCTCCAACCCTGGCTGCGGGCCGCGAACGCCGCCAGAGGCGAGTCCTGGCGTCGGCTGCGCCGCAGCGGTTGCACGGGGCCAACGGCGGCTTGGCCGGCCAGCAGCCGCCAGAGGGCCAGGAGGGGATGCACCACAAAGAGAGCGGCCAGGCCCAGCTCCAGCGGCGGCAACCAGGGAGCGGCATGCAGCTGGACCGCCCAGCGCTCGAACCGCCCGGGGGCCCAAGGCGCCAGTGACAGCGCCCCCAGGTGTGCCATCAAGAACAGCACCAACACCAGGCCCGCGGCGGCGGCCAGCAGCTGGCGGCGGCGTTCTGCAGCCGTGTGGTCAGCCGAGAGGGTTGGCGTGGAGCCGATCGCGGCGGCCAGGGGGGGTGAGCTGGTGCCCTTCACAACGACCAAACCGATCAGCGCCCGCTGGAGCGGCGGCAAGGATGGAACCACTTTGATCGACGCTGACTGCGGCCGCGACAGCCAACAGATTCTGGCGGGCCTGACGCCGCGACAGGCCCCATGGGAGTGTTGGGGAGCAGCACGGCCCGTCGGCATGGGTTTTGGTCGTCCCTCTCCCCAGCTGAGCGCCTTCCTCACCCTGCTGAACGACCGCATGGGCGAAAGCATGGTGTTCCCCTTGCTGCCCTATCTGCTGGTGGGCCTGGTCGGCGATGGTCGCCAGCTAGGGCTGGTGGTGGGGCTGTTAGGGGGCAGCTACGCGGTGGCCCAGTTCTGCTGCACGCCTCTGATCGGTGCCCTCAGCGACCGCTACGGCAGGCGGCCGGTGATCAGCGTCTGCGTGGCCGGCTCGGTGCTGGGTCTGGCCCTGTTCAGCTTCACGATCCTGTTTCCCTGGACCCGGCTGTGGCCCGCGGCTGCCGCGGCGGGCCTGCCGCTGCTGTTGCTGTTCGCGGCGCGGCTGATTGATGGCATGAGCGGCGGCACCGCCGCCACCGCAGGCGCGGTGCTGGCGGACAGCTCGCCGCCAGAGCAGCGGGCCCGGGCTTTCGGCTTGATCGGCGTGGCCTTCGGTCTCGGCTTCATCCTCGGCCCCGGACTCAGCGGCCTGCTGGCGGCGACCAGCGCGGCCCTGCCCCTGCTGGTGGCCTTGGGGTTTGCGGTGCTCAACCTGGTGGTGGTGCTGACGCTGCTGCCCGAGACCCATCCGATCGAGGCCAGGATCCCCCTGCCCCGGCGGCGGGAGCTGTTGCCCACCAGTCAGTTGGCCCGGGTCTTCAGGCGGGTGGATGTGCGCCGGCTGTGTCTGGCTTTTTTTCTGTTTTTCCTGGCCTTCAGCGCCTTCACCTCAATCTTGGTGGTGTATTTCAAGCAGATGTTCGGCTGGGGACCGGGACTGGCCACGGCAGCGTTCGTGGTGGTGGGGGTGGTGGCAACCCTGGTTCAGGGCGGGTTGATCGGACCGCTGGTGCGGCGGTTCGGCGAATGGCGGCTGTGCCTGGTGGGCACCGGGTTGGTGATCGTGGGCTGCGCCCTGATCGCCCAGGTCACGGCGGCCCAGGCGCTGGCTGTGGTGTTCCCGGCGGTGGCGATCCTGGCCTGCGGCACGGGGCTGCTCACACCGTGCCTGCGCAGCCTGGTGTCGCGCCGCCTCGACGACGACGGCCAAGGGGCAGCCCTCGGCAGCCTCCAGGGTCTCCAGAGCCTGGGCGGTTTCCTGGGGCCCTGGCTGGCGGGGCTGGTGTATGTGGCCGCTGGTCCAAGGGGGCCCTTCTGGCTGGGGATCGCGCTGTTGCTGGCCGTGGCGGCGCTGGTGGCGGGGGGACCGCCAACACGGGAGCGCAGCGATCTGGGACACAGGGGCTGACCGATCCCAATTGCTACCTTGCCGCCATCGCCCTATCCGGGATCTGCAGGAGCGCCTGACGCCATGGCCACGACTTTCACTGTTGCTCCTGAGCATTACATCAACCGCGAGCTCAGCTGGATTGCCTTTAATCAAAGGGTGTTGGCTCAGGCGCTTGACGAACACACGCCTCTGCTTGAACAGGCTAAGTTCAGTGCAATTTTTAGCAACAATCTCGATGAGTTCTTCATGGTTCGGGTGGCCTCACTGAAGAGCCAGCAGGATGCTGGTGTCAGCACGCTGAGCGATGACGGCCGCACACCGGTGCAGCAATTGGAGGTGATTCACTCAACGCTGCGGCCGCTTCTCGATCTACAGCAACAACATTATCGCCACGCGCTCAAGCGCAACCTGGCTGAATATGGCGTGCATCTGCTCGACTACCAACGCTTGAATCCCGCTCAACGGAGCTGGGCGGACGAGTATTTCCGTGCGGCCATCTTCCCTGTGCTGACGCCCTTGGCTGTGGATCCAGCCCATCCGTTTCCATTCATGAGCAACCTCAGCCTCAACGTGGCGGCTCTGATCCGCGACCCGGACAGCGGCCAGCAGCAGTTCGCCCGGGTGAAAGTGCCTCAGAAACTGCTGCCGCGGTTCGTGCCGATCCCGGTGCAGCTGAGCGGCCGTTCCCCGGAACCCCAGTTCACCGCCGTGCCGTTGGAGCAGCTGGTGGCCTTCAACCTGTCAATGCTGTTCCCGGGGATGAGCGTGGAGGGCCACTACTTCTTCCGCGTCACCCGGGATGCCGATCTGGAGTTGCGGGACCTTGAGGCGGATGACCTGATGGAAGCTTTGCAGGCCGGCCTGCGCAAGCGGCGCATGGGCGGTGAGGTGGTGCGGCTCGAGGTGGCCGACGAAATGCCTGATGAGGTGGTGCAGTTGTTGCTGGATGGCTGTGACGTGGCGCCAGATGATCTGTATCGCATCAACGGTCCGCTTGGTCTCGACGATCTGATGAGCCTGCTGGCGACACCGCTCGCCAATCTCAAAGATCGCCCCTTTTCCGGTCGCACCGTTCCTGCGCTGGTGCGGGCCCAGCGCAGCCAGCTGGAGGACGGCTCGATCAAGGAGGAGGAATTCCAGAGCATTTTCTCGGTGCTGCGCCAAGGCGATGTGCTGTTGCATCACCCGTACGACCTGTTTGCCACCTCCGTGGAGGAGTTCCTGCGCCAGGCCGCGGAGGACGCCTCGGTGCTGGCCATCAAGATGACGCTCTATCGCACCTCGCGCGATTCGCCGGTGGTGGCGGCGCTGATTCGCGCTGCGGAAAATGGCAAACAGGTGATGGCCTTGGTGGAACTCAAGGCTCGCTTTGACGAGGACAACAACATCCAATGGGCTCGCCAGCTGGAGCGTTCTGGCGTCCATGTGGTGTACGGGGTGCTGGGCCTGAAGACCCACACCAAGGTTCTGCTGGTGGTGCGCCGAGAGAAGGAGAAGCTGCGCAGCTACCTCCATATCGGCACGGGTAACTACAACTCGAAAACATCTACCCTCTACACCGACCTGGGGTTGCTGACTTGCCGGGAGGACTTTGGTCAGGACCTGGTGGAGCTGTTCAATTACCTCACCGGTTTCTCCAAGCAGCAAACGTTCCGCAAGCTGCTGGTGGCTCCGGTATCCCTGCGCCGCGGCATGGAGCAGCTGATTTGCCGCGAGATCGACCATGCCAAGGCGGGCCGACCCGCTTGGATTCGAGCGAAAATGAACGCCTTGGTGGATCCAGCCATCATCGCCTTGTTGTACGAGGCCTCCCAAGCCGGCGTGCCGATCGATCTGGTGGTGCGCGGCATGTGTTCGCTGCGTCCCGGGCTGGAGGGGCTGAGCGAGAATATCCGGGTGATCAGCGTGATTGGCCGCTTCCTTGAGCATTCAAGGCTGTTCTGGTTCGGCAATGGCGGCGAGGATGAATTTTTGATCGGCAGCGCCGACTGGATGCCGCGCAACCTGGACCGACGGGTCGAGGCCGTGGCCCCGATCGAGGATCCGCGCTTGAAGATCCAGCTCCAGAAGCTGATGGAGCTCTACCTGCGCGATAGTCGCGCCTGGCACATGCAGAGTGATGGTCATTACTGCCAACGCCAGCCAGAAGGCGAGGAGTTGCTGGTGCAGGCCACGCTGATGAAACGTTGGCGCGGAGGGTTGACGCCAGAGAACAGCGACACCTGAAGGCATAGCCAGCCACACCGGAGACGCAGCAATGCAGAAAATCTTCGGTTTCATGGCCTACCAGCAGGCTGCTGAGTGCTATTCTCCGGCCAAATTCATTTCGGAGGCCTGGGGTGATGGGGACACCTCTGCATTCCGCTCCCGATGGGGCTGGCCCTTTGGCCATCTCCACGGCGGGATCGGTTCCAATTTCGCGGACCACCGCGTCCAGTCGTCAGGCTGGCACACGTCAGCAGGGTCGACTCAGTGCTGATTCCATTGGTTGGTATCTGAGCAGCATCGGACGAGTTCCATTGCTCACCGCAGCAGAGGAAATTGAGCTGGCCCACCACGTTCAGGCGGCCAAGCGCTTGCAGGAGTTGTCCGCCGCAGAGCTCACGCCTAAGCAACAGCGGCAACTCCGCATGGGTCAGCGGGCCAGGGATCGGATGATGGCGGCCAACCTGCGTCTGGTGGTCAGTGTCGCCAAGAAGTATCAGAACCAAGGTCTGGAATTGCTGGATCTCGTTCAAGAGGGCGCCATTGGCTTGGAGCGGGCTGTGGACAAGTTCGATCCGGCGATGGGCTACAAATTTTCCACTTATGCCTACTGGTGGATCCGCCAGGGGATGACCCGGGCGATTGACAACAGCGCCCGCACGATCCGCTTGCCGATCCACATCAGCGAGAAGCTTTCCAAGATGCGCCGCATCAGCCGCGAGCTCTCGCACCGGCTGGGGCGACAGCCGAACCGGCTGGAGTTGGCCCATGCCATGGGCATGCAGCCCATCGAACTGGAGGATCTGATCTCCCAGAGCGCTCCCTGCGCCTCCCTCGATGCCCACGCCCGCGGCGAAGAGGATCGCAGCACGTTGGGAGAGCTGATTGCCGACCCCAACAGCAACGAACACATCGACTCCATGGATCGGAGTCTGCAGAAAGAGCACCTCGGCACCTGGCTGTCTCAACTCAATGACCGGGAGCAGCAGATCCTGCGGCTGCGCTTCGGGCTGGAAGGCGCTGAGCCGCTCACCCTGGCGGAGATCGGCCGCAAGATCAATGTGTCCAGGGAGCGGGTGCGGCAGCTGGAGGCCAAGGCCATCCTCAAGCTGCGGCTGCTCAGCAACATGCAACGGGCCGCCTGATGCCGTGATGACCTGGTTGGAGGCCCATCCAGCCTGGGTGCGGCAAGGGTTTGGTGTCGCTGTCGTGAGCGGCTGGCTGGTGCTGCTGGCCCTGGTGGCGCTGTTCGTGCGCCGCCGCTGGAGTCTGCAGCCGGAGTGGAGCCGCAAGGTGGTGCACATCGGCAGCGGTGCTGTGGTGCCGCTGGCCTGGGCAACGGGGATCGATCGCTGGCTGGCCCTCTCGGCCGCGGCATTGATCACTCTGCTGGCGGCGTTCAATCATCGCCAGCGTGTCCTCCCCGCGATCGAGGATGTGGGGCGCGAGAGCTATGGCACGGTCGCCTATGGCCTGTCGATCACGCTGTTGCTGGCGTGGTTCTGGCCAGAACGCGCCGATGCGGTGTGTGCCGGAGTGCTGGTGATGGCTGTGGGAGACGGCCTGGCTGGCTTGGTGGGTCCTTGGGTACCTTCTCCGACCTGGCGGGTGCTGGGGGAGCGGCGCTCTCTCGCCGGAACCAGCACCATGGCCGTGGCGAGCCTGCTGGTGCTGCTGGTGTTATCGCTGGTCCAACTGCCCGCCGCTCCAGAACCGTTGATGCTGCTGGCCATGGTCGGCACCGCCACGGCCTTGGAGCAGGTGGCCCTACTGGGGGCTGACAACCTCTCGGTGCCGCTGGCGGTCGCCGTCCTATGGCGCTACAGCTGTTAAGCCTGGCGAAGGTTTGCGGGGGGGGCGCCTTCAGGCCTGCAGCAATGCCTCGCAGCGCTGGCGCCAATCCCCCCGACTGCCGAGGGCAGCCACCAGCAGACGATCCGACGGCTCGACCCGCAGCCGCGCCTGCCATTGGCGGATCACATCGGCCCGATCGAGCCAGACATCCAGCACGGTGCGCTGGATCTGCTCACTGTCCCAGCGTCGCTGGCGGGCGGTCTCCAGGGACCAGGCGAGCAGATCGTCGAGCTGGACGGGGCGGAATCCAGCAAAGGCGGGGCCTCGCTCGGGCTCGACCGCGGCGGCGGCGCTGCGTTGCTCCAGATAAAAGAGCTCCAGCGGATCGGACAATCCGCAGAACTGAAGAAGGTAGGTCATGCACCAACCTCCAGGCTTGAAATGATGCACAACCCTAAACCGGGTCAACGGTCAAGTTGTCCAACTTGAACATTGCTTTGGATTGCCGATGCTCTGGCACTCGCAATTGTTGAGTGCCAGATCTGGGTGACGCTCCTGAATATCCCAGATATAGCAATGGTTGTAGCCGCCCCTGGCTGCAGCCAGCCGGGCCTGGGGCGCCAAATCGCAATGGCTGCGCTCAGGCGGGCACCAGCCGCCGTTCGCCGACCTCCCGTACAGCCGCGGCCAGCTCCTCCAGCAACTCCAGCGTGGTGGCCAGATCGATGCAGGCGTCGGTGATGCTCTGGCCGTAGGTGAGCTGCGACAGATCGGATGGGATCTTCTGGTTGCCGGCCACCAGGTGGCTTTCCAGCATCACGCCCATCACGGCGGTGGAGCCGCCGCGCAGCTGGTCGGCCACGGATCGCAGCACCTCGCCCTGACGGCGATAGTCCTTATTGGAGTTGCCGTGGCTGCAGTCCACCATCAGCCTGGCCGGCAGGCCTTCGGCGGCTAATCGGCGGGCGGCCTCCTCCACCGCCTCGGCGTGGAAGTTCGGGCCGGTCTTGCCGCCGCGCAGCACGAGATGGCCATCGGGATTGCCGGTGGTGCTTACGATCGCCGCCTGTCCCTGCTGACTGATGCCGAGGAAGTGATGGGGCCGGGCCGCGGCCTCCATGGCGTTGATGGCGGTGCTGACGCTGCCATCGGTGCCGTTCTTGAAGCCGATCGGCATCGACAGCCCCGAGGCCATCTCCCGATGGGTCTGGCTTTCGGTGGTGCGGGCGCCGATGGCGGTCCAGCTGATCAGGTCGGCGATGTACTGGGGCACGACGGGATCCAGCAGCTCGGTGGCGACCGGCAGCTCGAGCTCCGCCAGGTGCAGCAGCAGGCCGCGGGCGCGCCTCAGGCAGGTGTTGATGTCGTAGCTGCCATCGAGGTGGGGATCGTTGATCAAACCTTTCCAACCCACCGTGGTCCGCGGTTTTTCGAAGTACACCCGCATCACCACCTCCAGCTGATCGCGGTGCTGGCGCTGGGCTTTGGCGATGGCGGTGGCGTAGTCCTTGGCCGCTTCCACGTCATGCACTGAACAGGGCCCAACGATCACCAGCAGCCGGTGGTCCCCGGCATGGAGGATCGCCTTGATGCGCTCCCGGGCCATCTGCACGGTGCGGGCGGCGCTTGCGCTGATCGGCAGCTCGCGATGCAGGGCCTCCGGCGGCACCAGCGGCCGGGTGTCCACAATGTGGAGGTCGGAGGTGGTGATCATCGGAACGGGCCTGCGGCGGGGGCCGGCACGGAACGGTCAA
>JBKDOR010000155.1:0-6110 GCA_046342775.1 Synechococcaceae cyanobacterium | reverse complement strand
GCGCCCCCATCTGCCGCATCATCGCCGGCCCCAACGGAGCCGGTAAAACCACCTTTGCCCTCACCTACCTGCGCCAGTTCCCCGAGGCCCAGGCCTTCGTCAACGCCGATCTGATTGCGGCAGGGCTGTCGCCCCTGGCGCCGCAGCAGCAGTTGGTTGCCGCGAGTCGGCTGATGCTGAAGGAGATCGACAGCCACGTTCAAGCGCGGCGGAGCTTCGCCTTCGAAACCACGCTCTCCGGGCGGGGCTACCTGCAGCTGATTCGGCGCCTGCGCGCCGCCGGCTGGCGGGTGGAGCTGGTCTATCTGGCGCTGCCCTCGGTGGAGCTGTCGATCCTGCGGGTGGCGGAGCGCGTCGCTCACGGCGGCCACGACGTGCCTCTGCCTGTACTGCAGCGACGCTTTCCGCGTAGCCTTCGGCAATTACTGGAGGTCTATGCGCCGGCGGTGGATCAGGCGATCTGCAACATGAACGAAGGAACCTCCCCGCAGCTCGTGTTCTATCAGACTGGTCTTGAGCGCAGCATCACGAATCCTGTCCTCTATTCCCACCTATTGGAGTTAGCTCGATGAGCTCAGCCCTCCCCCCCAGCGTCGAGCAGGTGCTGGAGGCCCTGCAGCAGGCCGTCTCCGCCGAGCTGGAGCGCAAGCGACGACTCGGCCACTACACCGTGACATGGGAAGACGGCAGGGCGGTTCTGCAGGGCCCTGATGCCCCTCAGCCAGAGGGATGAGCGGCCTCGGCTTCGAACGCGCCACCCAGGATCGGGTGTTGAAGCTGTTTGAGGAGAAGCTGGGCTACCGCTCCCTCGGCGACTGGAAGGATCGCCCCGGCAACAGCAACATCGAGGAAGGGCTCCTCACCGCCTATCTGCAGCGGCGCGGCTACAGCCCAGCGGAGATCAGCGGGGCCCACTATCAGTTGCGCAGTGCCGCCGACGTCAGCCAGACAGGCCTGTACGAGGCCAACCGCCGCGTCTATTCCCTGCTGCGCTATGGCGTGCAGGTGAAGGCTGCCGCCGATCAGCCCACCAGCACGGTTTCCCTGATTGATTGGCACAACCCGGAGGCCAACGACTTCGCCATCGCCGAGGAAGTCACCCTCAAGGGCGCACGGGAGCGGCGGCCGGATCTGGTGTTGTATGTGAACGGCATTGCCATCGGCGTGATCGAGCTCAAGCGCAGCCGTGTGAGCATTGGCGATGGCATTCGCCAGAATCTCTCCAACCAGAAACCAGAATTCAATGCCTGGTTCTTTGCCACCAACCAGCTAGTTTTCGCCGGCAACGACTCTGAGGGGCTTCGCTATGGCGCGATCCAGACAGCGGAGAAATATTTTCTCAGCTGGAAGGAAGACGAAGCCGACAACAGCCACCTCAAACTGGATAAATACCTGCTCAAGATCTGCCGCAAGGACCGGCTGATCGAGCTGCTGCGCGACTTTGTGCTGTTTGATGCTGGCATCAAGAAGCTGCCGCGCGTTCATCAATACTTCGGCATCAAGGCAGCCCAACAGCATGTGCTGGGACGCCGCGGCGGCATCATCTGGCACACCCAGGGCAGTGGCAAGAGCATCGTGATGGTGCTGCTGGCCCGCTGGATCCTGGCCAACAACGCCAACGCCCGGGTGGTGATCATCACCGACCGCGATGAGTTGGACAAGCAGATTGCGAGTGTATTTGGCGCCGCTGGCGACACCATCCAACGCAGCAGCAGCGGCAAGGATCTGATGCAGGCCCTCAGCCAACCCAAACCCAGATTGCTCTGCTCCCTGGTTCATAAGTTTGGCGTACGTGGAGTCGATGACTTCGAGGCCTATCTCGAGCAGCTCCAGACCCAGCCCAGTCCGGCGGTGGGAGAGCTGTTCATCTTCGTGGATGAATGCCACCGCAGCCAGAGCGGCAAGCTGCACCGTGTGATGAAGGCGTTGTTGCCCGATGCCGTGTTCATCGGCTTCACCGGCACGCCCCTGCTGATGAAGGACAAAGCCACCAGCCTGGAGGTGTTCGGTGGTTACATCCACACCTACAAGTTCAGCGAAGGCGTCGAAGACAAGGTGGTGCTCGATCTGGTGTATGAAGCCCGTGACATCGATCAACGGCTGAGTTCGCAGGAACGAATTGATCAGTGGTTTGAAACCAAGACGGCCACTCTCAACCCCTGGCAACAACGGGAACTGAAGCGCCAATGGGGAACCCTGCAGAACGTGCTGAGCTCTAAGGCGCGGATGAACCGGATCGTGACCGACATCATCTTCGACTTTTCTCTCAATCCACGTCTCATCAGCCAGCGAGGCAACGCCATCCTGGTTGCTTCCAGCATCTATGAAGCGTGTCGCTATTTCGAGCTGTTCAATGCCACCGAGCTCAAGGGCAAGTGTGCCGTGATCACCTCCTATGACCCCAAGGCTGGAGACGTGAGCAAGGAGGAGGTTGGGGCCAACACTGAAACCGATAAGCAGGTCATCTACAACACCTACGAACGGCTGCTGGAAACTGTGACCCCACAGCCGGGACTGAGCCGCACCGCAGCGTATGAAGAGAGGGCTAAGGATCTGTTCATCAACCAGCCAGCCCAGATGAAGCTGCTGATCGTGGTGGATAAACTGCTCACCGGCTTTGATGCCCCTTCCTGCAGCGTGCTCTACATCGACAAGTCGATGCAGGATCATGGCCTGTTCCAGGCCATCTGCCGCACCAATCGCCTCGATGGTGATGACAAACCCTACGGATTGATTGTCGATTACAAGAATCTCTTCTGCAGGGTCGAGAACGCCATTGCCGTGTACGCCAGCGATGATCTCGATCACTCCGCAGCCGGGCCCGATCCCGATGTGCTCTTGCAGGATCGGCTCAGCAAAGCCAAGGAACGCCTGGACGATGCCCTGGAGCAGGAGGCGCTGCTGGCCGAGCCGGTGGCACCACCCCACGATGAGTTGACCATCCTGCGCCATTTCTGCGGCAACAGCGAAAACCCCGCTGATCTTCAGGGGCGTGAACCGTTGCGGATGGCCTACTACAAGGCCGTGGCGGAACTGACCAGGGCACACGCTGCCATCGCCAATGAATTAACCGATGCTGGCTACACTGCCAGTGAAGCCGCCCGCATCAGCCAACAGCGCGACAAGGCCCTCGACTGGCGCCAGGTGATCCGCCTTGCCTCAGGGGAGAACCTCGACCTCAAGGCCTACGAAGCTGACATGCGCTTCCTGATCGACGCCTACATCGAGGCCGATCAGCCCCGCAAGATCTCCGCCTTCGATGACATCGGCCTGCTGGAGCTGATCGTCAAGACTGGCGTCGGCGAAGCGATCAACAAGAGCCTTGGCAGCAGGGCCAACAACCGCCAGGCGGTCCAGGAAACGATCGAAAACAACATCCGGCGCACCATCATCAGCGAGCGGGCCCATGACCCCGCGTTCTATGACCGCATGTCGCAGGTGCTCGATGACATCATCCGTTTCCGCAGGCAGCAGGCTGACGCCTATGAGGAGTACCTGCGCCGCATCGCCGAGCTCGCCCGCCAGCTGCAGCAGCGCTGCGCCGACGCGACTCCTGCCCCGTTGGATACCCCTGGCAAGCGAGCCCTGTGGAACAACCTCAACGGTGATCTCGATCTGGCCCTGCGCGTTGATCGCACCGTGCGCCAGGTCAGGCCGGACGGCTGGCGCGGCGTGCAGGCCAAGGAGCAGGTGATCAAAGCGGCGCTATTCGGCCTGCTTCAGGACGCGGCGGAGGTGGAACAGGTGTTTGCGGTGCTTGTGGCCCAGCCTGAATACTGATGGCGCAGAGGCCCTCCAGCCACCAGCTGCTGATCGGGAGCGTGCCTGTGGATGTCACGCACAAGCCGATCAACAACCTGCATCTGTCAGTGGTGCCTCCCGATGGAAGCGTGCGCATCTCGGCCCCACTCGGCATGAGCCCCGAGCATGTGCGGGCCTACGCCATCGGCAAGCTGGCCTGGATCCGCCGCCAGCAGGCCCGCTTCAGCGCCCAGCCGCGGGAAACGCCCCGCCTGGTGGTGGAACGGGAAAGCCACCGCCTCTGGGGCCAGCGGCTGCTGCTCCACATCGAGGAGCGTCCCGCCCCGCCGCGGGTGGACCGCCAACCCCGCCGGCTCGTGCTCGGCGTGCGCCCCGGCACCAGCCCCGAGCGGCGCCGCGCCCTGCTGGAGCAGTGGTTTCGCCAGGAGCTGCGCCGCCAGGCACAAGACCCCCTCGACCGCTGGGCCACAGCATTGGCCGTGCAGCCCCAGCGCTTGTTCGTGCAGGCGATGACCCGCCGCTGGGGCAGCTGCACGCCCCGCTCCGGCAACCTGCGCCTCAACACCCGGCTCGTGCACGCCCCGCCCGACTGCCTCGACTACGTGGTGCTGCATGAGCTCTGCCATTTGCGCGTGCGCAATCACGGGCCCGCCTTCCAGGCCCTGCTGGATCAGCACATGCCGCTCTGGCGCGAGCGGCGGCGCTTGTTGGCCGCTGAGCCGTTGCTGGCGGCGTAAGAGACGACAGCCCGATCCCGCCCGCGGCTGAAGCACGGCTGGCTCGGCCTCCAAGCGCCGCAGCTCCGTTTCGAAGCGCCGTCGCAGCTCGGCGACCAAGATCCTGTCCAAGACCACCCGATCGATGCTGTCCACTGGAGCAACCCGCCCGCACTCACCCGCTAGAACGGGCCAGCACTGCCAGCGGGGCTGGCAGGGGCCTACGCCTCCCAGGCGTAGCCATCCGCATCAAGGATCGGCAGGCCTCGCTGGTCGGCCAACGGCCGCGCCTCCGTGCACCGACCGCTGGCGATGGCTCCGGTGAGGCCAAGGCGCCGCTGTCGACCGGCCCAGCGCGGGCTGAAGGGGGCAGGAGATTCGGCCCCCTTCAGTCTGCTGGCGCTGGGAGGCGGAATCCTGAGGAAGCGTGGGCATCGGGGGTGGCGAAACGCGTTGGGGGCGGAGGATGGTGAAAGGCCGCCAGCCCCGTTAGTTTGGGGCTACCACAAACTGGCGTAGGGGTGCCGCAATGTCTTTTGCAGAAATGGCTTTTGCAGAAATGTCTTTTGCTGTGATCGAGCGTCTTGCTGGGACGGTGTCTTCTGCCCTGGGCGTGCCCTCTGTCGTGACGGCCCCTGCCCAGACCGCGTCGGCGACGCAGCTCCAGTCCGCCCGCCCCGCTGGCTGGGCCTTGGCACTGCTCGGTTGCGGCCTGCTGCTGGCTCCCGGGGCCCAGGCCCAAAACCAGCCCGGCCCAGTGGTCTGCACCACCAGCATCGAGGCACCGCCCGCGGCCGCCGTCTCCTCAGGCCTTGGCAGCGCCGCCCCCGTGGAGGTCACCCGCTGCGGTCCGGTGCAGAGCACGGCCCAGCTTGTGGAACAGCGCTTTTATTCCTGGAGGGGACCGTTTGAACGGGGTGTGAGCCTCACCAACCAGATCACCGATTTCTTCGGGATCGCCATGGGTGGACCTGACGGCTCCAAGCTGATGGGCTTCGGCTTTCCGGATCAGACCATCGTCTGGGACGGAGCGGCGATCAACAACCTCTACAACCGCATGCTGGATGCCCAAAGCCCCGGCATGCCGATTCGCACACCCGATCTTGGCAACCCCTACCGCAGCAGCCTGGTGATGGCTCCCTATGCGCCGAGACCACTCGATCCTGTGGCTGACCCTCTCACCGGTAACGTGACCAACGTGGCTAACCCAGCCTCAGGGGGCACCATTCGCGGTCTTTGGTGACATTCAAGCCACCGATCGGCTCGGGGGTCTAGCAATCTGGTGAATGCAGCGAACTCATAATTCGCCTGAGCCGAGTTCGATCCTCGGGACCCCCATTTTCCAAGCCAGCGTCCTGACGACCTTCGCAAGGCGGCCTGCAGAAAGGACCTGTTCTTGAGCCGGCAAGGGCGTTGATCTCGCTTGGCTTTCAACACTCCATGGATTTGATTTCGAAGGGCAAATCCATCTTCAGTGGTGGTCCACGATGCTTCGCGGTGTGCGTTGCTGGGGGGCGCTGAGGGCTGCTTGGGTTGACGATGGAGTCATCGGCGATCAACCGAGCAGGCGCTTCACCAGCTCCAGCTTGCCGGCATAGGGCGGGTAGCGCAGGGGCACGTCGAGCCAGAACG
>JBKDOR010000154.1:0-4309 GCA_046342775.1 Synechococcaceae cyanobacterium | reverse complement strand
CGTCTTAGACTTGCCGGTAGAAAGCTGCAGCCTCCTGGCTCAACATCACCACGACCACTCGGCAGAACATCAATCTCGACAAGCGACCGCTCCACCCAGGATGCTCATCAGGAGATCGAACCAGGCTGCGGGAGGGCGGTGGGCGGTCGGGAAAAATGATACCCTACTAGGGGCTAAGATCAAGCCGCTTCAATCGAAAAACTGCTAGAATTTTCGATCTTAACTCAAATCAACGCTCAGCGGTTTGATGGGTCATTGTGTGGCGAGCCGCTGGTCGAACAGATCCGCAATAACCGGCGTCAGGCAAGGCGGAAAAGGGCAGAGCCAATCGTGATTCGGATGATGGGAGATTGCTCTGAGGCCGGTATGTTGAGCGAGGGAAGTCCTGGACGTTCCAATCCTTCCCTCCGGGCATGCCCGTGTGATCGCAGGCGCGTAGTGGAATGATGGCTACAAGTGGCTCGGTGAGGCTTCTCTTCGAGAAGGCTTCTTCTCGGTGCAAGGCTTCTTCTCGGTGCAAGGCTTCGCCTAGGTGCAAGGCTTCGCCAGCGGTGATCACGAGCAGGCCACCGCCAAGATGCGCTCCAAGACGCGCTCCAAGCGCGAGCGTGTTTTGGCCGAACGCGAGAAGATCGTTTCCTGGCCGGCGTGGATTGAACGGATCGAACCGCACGACCCCAAGACCAGCCGTCAGGGTGCTCGGCCGCGACCTCCGCTGGAGACGTAGACCTCGGCTTGCGCGATGCGGTTGCCGAGGATCCATGGGCTCCAGCCGTGGGACGACTTCAGTGATCCGACGAGGCAGGAGGCGTTGAATCGAGGTGCCGGAGGCACCGCAATGCCAGGGAAGAGAGAGAGCCGGAGATGCACCAAACCCTGGAGAGGCACCAAACCCAAGTCGACGCGGAGGTCGGCGACCAGGGGATTGAGCAGAGAGACGCGAGGCCAGACCGGGGAATCGACTTCAGCGTGGCCAGCCGACCGGGCCCGCGATGCGCCTGAGCGGATACGCCCCAGGGGTGTGCCTGACAGATACACCCGAGGGGCGCGTCGATCATCTGGTCGAGACGGCCAAGGCTCCCTGCCACGCAACAGGTGACCATCGCTTTCGCCCACGCTTGAGCGGCGCGATGGGGCGGGATGCCTCGTCAGGGAACGGCTCCGGGGGCACTCCGGCTGGATGGGGGTCAGCGCCGCCAGGAACGCCGGGGCAACTCCGCAAAGGCCTTGCCACACCTGAGGACGTGACAGCTGGTGGCATTGATCCAGTAGTGCTCCCCCACGACTGATGGCCTCTCTGCCCCCGTCGACCCCGTCGCCGCAGCCCGCAACCCTGGCAACCCTCGCTGCCGGCTCGGTCGCGACCGCCTCGCCCGGCAGCGGTGCCGTGACCGTCTGCCGCCGCCCTGGTGCCAGCCGTGCCCATCGGCGCTCCCGCCGCTCCGCGGCTGGGGAGGAGCGGCCCCTGCAACTGGCCCTGGACCTGCCAGCGCTGGGTCTGGCGCTGCCGGGGCCAGCTCGCGCCGATCGGCCCGCGGCGGCATCGCTCCAAGCTGAGCCCGAGCCAGATCGGCGGCTGCCGGCTGAGCAGCGGTTGCTGGCCGGCGTGCTGGCGGTGCTGGAGGCGGGCACCACCCCCTGGCGGCGGGAATGGGATGGATCGGGGGGCGGTCACCACCTCAACCTGGTGAACGGCCATCGCTACCGGGGCGTCAACCCGATCCTGTTGTCCCTGGCGCTGCAGACACTCCAAGCCAGTGTCGGAGGTTCCTCGGAACTGCGCAGCCTGCCCTACTGGTGCGGCTTCGCGGCGGCCCGGGCCCTGGGCCTGCATCCCCGGGCCGGCAGCCACGCCGTTCACATCCTGCGCCCTCACCGCCTGGAGCGCCGGGCGGCGGCCCCAGGCCCAGGCGTGGCCGCTGAGGTTCCGGCCAGCCAGGCTTTCACCGCAAGGACCCCAGGCCCGCTGGAGACTCCAGCTGTCAGCCAGGAGTGCTCCGCTCGCCAGGGGAGCTGGATCCGCTACCGCCCGGTGGCCGTGTTTCACGTGTCCGATCTCGAGGGAGAGGGGTTGGCGGCGTTGGTGGCTCGGCGCCACAACGCCGCCAGTGCGGCGCTGCGACCGGAACCGGAACGGTTGGAGCAGGCGGAACGGGCGCTGAGCCGCTGGCCGGTGCCCTTGCAGCTCGGCGGCGCCATGGCCTGCTACCTGCCGACCTTGGATCGCATCCAGCTGCCTGGGCGCAACGCCTTCCACAGCCCCGCCGCGTTCTACGCCCCCTGGGCCCATGAGGCGGTCCACAGCACCGGGCATGCCTCGCGTCTCAACCGTGATCTCAGCGGCCGCATGGGAGGCGATGCCGGCGCGGAACGCACCTATGCCCGCGAGGAGCTGGTGGCCGAGTTAGGGGCGATGCTGATCGGCGATCGCCTCGAAATCGGCAGCGATACGGCCAACCACGCGGCCTACATGAGCCACTGGATCGCCCTGCTGCAGGATTCGCCCCGCCTGCTGTATCAGGTGCTGGGGGAGGCCCGACGCGCCGCCGACCTTGTGGCCCCCGACCAGGAGCCACAAGCCAGCGACTCCGAGGCGGAGGCCTGAGCCCAAACCAGAACGGGGGGCCTGGGCATGCCCCCCGTCCGGCCAGGCGACGCGAACCGGCACCAGCCGCCGCGAGCGCAGGAGCGGGCGATGGTGCGCTCAGGCGACCTGCTCAAGGCGGGGAGCGGTTTTGAGTCCCTCGCACAGACCCGCCACCGCCAGGGCCGCCCCATCTTCCACTGGCAATACCTTGGCGCAGGCCTGCACCACCAGTCCCGAGGCGATGGCGGCGGCCACTCCGGTCTGACGCAGGTCGAGACCGCTCAGCTCACTCCAGCGCAGCACGAACGGCACCAACCGGTCGAGGCTGTCCTGGAAGCTCAGCGGCGAAGCACTGGTGCCGATCCTGGCCGCAGCCGCACGGATGCTGGCGTCGCTGGGGCAGGTTCCCTGCTGTTGCAGGGTGGCCTTGAGCACCTCGATCAGCTTGGGACCCCAGAGGTTGGCCTCATCGCTGAGCACTGGCGTGCCGGCGGGCAGCGGCTCCAGGTTGAATCCGCGAAACACCAGCGAACCGGACAACCGCGCCACCGAGACGATCAGGGTTTCGGCCTGGAGGCGTCCGTCATTCGCCAGCAGCTTCTGGGCAGCCTCCACGATGAAGTTGGCGGCGGCGAGCAGGTCGTTCTGATCGGCAGGAGTCATGGGATGAGAAGCGAATGATTCGGACGCCGGGAGCGAGGTCAACGCAGCGGTCAACCCCCAGGCTGGGGGAGGGGAACGGGTGGGGATCGGCTGAGGCCCCACCGCGGCGGAGCTCCAGGCTGAAGCTGCAGACCTTGGCGAGGATCCAGGCCTCCGTGGCCTACGGAATGCGAGGAGAAGCCCCATGATCAGAGGCTTCGCGCCACAACCGCGGGGGCGGCCGACGCGATTGAAATTCGCGGCAGCGCGAGATGTCACCGCGCTAGTCCGGGGGGCATGGGTGCGGGCTGACCGGTTGGCATCGGCAGTACCGGCCCGCCAGGACGGCGGGGAGGACTATCCCCAGCATTCCCCCCGGCTGATCACCACGCTTTGGTCGCTCGTGTTGATCGCTCGCGCTTGATCGGCCACGCCTGATCGGCCCAAACTATCCCTGTTTCACTCGAATAGGGGATAGCTGATCGGTTGCACGGGACCCAGCCAGTCGATTGTGCTTCGATGCAGGTCGTAGTAGCCAGCCACCACCTCCAGCAGTCCGGCCCGCAGCCGATCGGTGAGCAACACGCTGGAGTTCACCAAGTTGGCGGCCGACACCAAGGTGTGGCGCCGGCAGCACTCCTCCAGCGTGTGCTCGGCTCCGTCCTGCAACAGCTCCATACCCAGCTGCCCCACCACCAGGGCCAGGTTGGGGGTGAGCAGCAACTCCGGGTGCAACGCCGCGGAGACGGCGCCACAGGATTCGTGGCCGAGCACCACGATCAAGGGCACCCCCAGATGGCCGACGGCGTACTCGATCGAGGCGATCGCCGCCGTGGTGCTCATCGTGCCGGCATTGCGCACCACGAACAGATCGCCGAAGCCGGTATCGAATAACAACTCCACCGGCACGCGGGAATCGGCGCAACCCAGCACCGCCGCCAGTGGATGCTGCCCTTCCACCACCGCCAGCATCCGCTCGCGACTGCTGTGGGGATGTTGGGAGTGCCCCTCCAGGAAGCGCTGGTGGCCCTGCTTGAGCCGCTCCAGAACCAGGGCTGGACTTTCGGCCCTGGAAGGCTG
>JBKDOR010000153.1:0-19273 GCA_046342775.1 Synechococcaceae cyanobacterium | reverse complement strand
GGCACCCTCGGGCCCGACTTCGATTGTTCCGGGCTGATCCAGACCCTGTTCGCCGCCGTCGGCGTCTGGCTGCCCCGCGACGCCTACCTGCAGGAGCGCTTCTGCCAGCCCGTGGCGGTGCGGCCCGGCATCACCCAGCTGCTGCGGCCCGGCGATCTGATCTTCTTCGGCACGTCCCGCCGCTGCACCCACGTGGGGCTGCATCTGGGCGATGGGCGTTACCTGCACAGCTCAGGCCGCGAGCACGGTCGCAATGGCCTCGGCATCGATGACCTCAACCCCCGCAATCCCGATCCGGTGGCCTGTCACTACCGCCAGGAGTTGCGCGGCGCCGGCCGCGTCACCCACAGCCACGACGGCAGTCCATTGCCGGGCTGAGCGGCTCTGGCGCCGGCAGGGGCCTGCTGCAGGTATCGTCGGGTGCCGGCGGAAACCAACCCTTAAGGTCAATCTGCCCTCTTCCCGGCACTGACCATGCTGGAGATTCCGCCCCTGCAGGTGGCTGTCGGCTCCCTGGCGCATGGCGAGGGGCAGGAACTCTCTGCGGATCTTTCCCCGGAGCATGCCAAAGATCTCTCCGCCGAGCTTGCGGTGCAGCTTTCGGTGGTTGTGCCGCTTTACGACGAAGAAGCCAGCATCCCCAACCTGGTGGCGCAGCTGTTGGCGGTGTTGCGGCCCCTCGGCCGCCGCTTCGAGCTGGTGCTCGTCGACGATGGCTCCAGGGATGGCACCGCCTCGGCCCTGCGGCGCCTCTGCGGCGCCACGCCGGAGCTGGTGGCCGTACTCCTGCGCCGCAACTACGGACAGACGGCGGCGATGGCGGCGGGCTTCGCCGCCAGCCACGGCGCCGTGATCGTGTCCTTGGATGGAGATCTGCAGAACGACCCCGCCGATATCCCTCGGTTGCTGGCCCGGCTGGATGAGGGCTTCGATCTGGTGAGCGGCTGGCGCCATCAGCGCCAGGACGCCCGCTGGAGTCGGCTGTTGCCCTCCCAGCTGGCCAACCGCTTGATCGCCAGCGTCACCGGCGTGCGTCTGCACGACTACGGCTGCTCACTCAAGGCCTATCGCCGCGAGCTGCTGCAGGATCTCAACCTCTATGGCGAGTTGCACCGCTTCCTGCCGGCCCTGGCCTCGATCGAAGGGGCCCGCATCGCCGAGGTGAAGGTGCGCCACCACCCTCGGCTCCACGGCCGCAGCCATTACGGCATCGATCGCACCTTCCGGGTGCTGATGGATCTGCTCACGGTGTGGTTCATGAAGCGCTTCCTCACCCGGCCGATGCATGTGTTCGGCTTTGCCGGGCTGCTGAGCCTGAGCCTCGGCCTGGCCATCAGCCTGGGGCTGGTGGCCGAGAAGCTGCTCACCGGCGCCGACATCGGCGACCGGCCGCTGTTGCTGATGGGCGTGCTGGCGATCCTCAGCGGCGTCCAGCTGTTCGGCTTCGGCCTGCTGGCGGAGTTGCAGATGCGCACATATCACGAGAGCCAGGGGCGGCCGATTTACCGCGTGCGCGAAACCCTGCGCGGCACTGCTCCTCCCGGCTGATCGCCACCACCTGGCTTTCGGGCGCCGCCTGGCTGAAAGGCACCGCTTGACGCGGGCGGCTGTCGGGCACTCCCTGGCGAGGCCGGCGTTGGCCGCGTCCGATAGGGAGCGATCGCCGCCGCCGCCGCCGCCATCACCCGCGGATCGCCATCCCGCAGTCCGCGCCGCAGCAGGGGCAGCACATCCGGATGCCTCCAACGCCGGGCCGCTTGCATGGCCTGCAGGCGCTGCTCGGGATCGCCGGCGGCCCAGTGGCGCAGCTGGAGCAGGTAGGCCCGGCGCTCCAGGGTTGTGGTGGGTAGCGGCAGAGGCATAGCCGCGGCCTCGCCTGCCTGGGGCTGGGGGCCGGCGGCGTTGGCATCCGGCGTTGGCGCCACGGGCTCCAGCTGGCTGACCAGCTCGATCTGGGCCCGGTTCAGGGCCGCCACCGCCGCCGTGTCGGTGGAGCGCAGCAGCGTGCGGGGCTGGCGGCGGGTGATCAGCCACAGGACCACGCCCAGCAATGAGGCGAGCGCGGCCCAGAACGGCGTGGGCATGGGGCAGCTGAACTTTTATGTCGTCACCTCAGGGGCCTGGAGGCTGGGCCAGAGGTGCTCCTTACAGTACCGGCGGTTCTTACTGGCCCCCGCCATGACTGGTGATTTCGCCGCTGCTTGGTTGCCCTCCGTGTTCGTTCCCATCGTGGGAATCCTTGGCCCCGCGGTGGCTATGGCCCTGCTGTTCAACGTGATCGAAGCGCGCGACTGAGCCGCGACGCCCCCTGATCAGCTCCACGCCTCCCCTCGGCCTTCCTCCCCTCCATGACTGTCTCCCCTGTCGCTGACCCCACCGTCGGCAACCTGGCAACCCCCGTCAACAGCAGCTATTTCACCCGGGCGTTCCTCAACGCCCTGCCGGCCTACCGCCCGTCGTTGTCCCCCAACCGTCGGGGCCTTGAGGTGGGCATGGCCCATGGCTTCTTCCTCTACGGCCCCTTCGCCCTCACCGGCCCGCTGCGCCTCACGGAATACGCCAGCACCGCCGGTCTGCTGGCCACCATCGGCCTGGTGTCGATCCTCACGGTCTGCCTGTCGATTTATGGCACCGCCGGCCAGGGTCCGAACGTGCAGCCCCCGGACGCCACGATCGACAATCCCCCCGCTGACCTGTTCACCAAGGCCGGCTGGGCCGAGTTCGCCAGCGGCTTCTGGCTGGGTGGCTGCGGTGGCGCCGCCTTCGCCTGGTTCCTGGCCAGCACCGCCCTGGTGGCTCCCCTGGTGAACATCGCCGGCGGCGTCTGGAGCGTCAGCTGAGTTCCGGCCAGGCCATCTGGCCTGATCCTCATTCCTGCCGTCCGGCCACGCACGCTCCCGCAGCCGCGTCGCCCGACAGCGATTGATGTCTTCCGATCCCCCATTGGCCCGGCTGATGGGGGATTTCCTTTGGGGAAGCCCCCTGGCCTGCCGCGCCTTACGGTGCCTTTCACGACCACCCCTCCCGCCCCCGGCCGCGTGACCCTGAGGCTCACCAACACCCTCACCCGCACCTGCGAGGACTTCGTTCCCCTCAACGATCGGCGGGTGTCGATCTACTGCTGTGGCGTCACCGTCTACGACCTCTGTCATGTGGGCCATGCCCGCAGCTATCTGGTCTGGGATGTGTTGCGTCGCTATCTGATCTGGAGCGGCTACGACGTCACCTACGTCCAGAACTTCACCGACATCGACGACAAGATCTTGGCCCGGGCCGCCCAGGAGGGCGCCAGCATCGACACGGTCACCGAACGCAATATCTCCGCCTACTTCCAGGACATGGATGCCCTCAACATCCTGCGTCCGGATCGCATGCCGCGCGCCACCCAATGCCTCGATGGCATCCGCGCCCTGATCGCCGAGCTGGAGAGTCGTGGCGCCGCCTATTCGGCGGATGGCGATGTGTATTTCGCGGTGCTCAAGCAGGCTGATTACGGCAAGCTGTCTGGCCGCGATCTGCTCTCTCAGCGCGATGATGCCAGCGGGCGGCTGAGCGAGGCGGAGGAAGCCCGCAAGCGCAATCCATTCGACTTTGCCCTCTGGAAAGGGGCCAAGCCTGGCGAGCCCAGCTATCCCTCCCCCTGGGGGGCTGGCCGCCCCGGCTGGCACATTGAATGCTCCGCCATGGTGCGCCAGGAATTGGGCGACACGATCGACATCCACCTCGGCGGGGCCGATCTGATCTTCCCTCATCATGAGAATGAAATCGCCCAATCGGAAGCCGCCACGGGCAAGCCATTAGCCCGCTATTGGCTGCACAACGGCATGGTCAATGTGGGCGGTGAAAAGATGTCGAAATCCCTCGGCAACTTCACCACCATCCGCGGCCTGTTGGCCTCCGGCATCAGCCCGATGACCCTGCGGCTGTTCGTGCTCCAGGCCCAGTACCGCAAGCCCCTCGATTTCAGCGCCGAAGGGCTGGAGGCCGCCGCCAACGGCTGGGCTGGTCTGAAAGCAGCCCTCGAGCTCGGCTTCAGCCACGGCGCTCAGCTGGGCTGGGGAGAGGCCGCGCCAGCGAACGGGGCGGCGCTCGATGCGCCCCTGGCCGCCTGCCGTCAGCGCTTCGTGGCGGCCATGGACGACGACCTCAACACCGCCAGCGCCCTGGCCGTGCTGTTCGAGCTGGCTCGGCCCATGCGGGCCCTCGCCAACCGGTTGCGCATCGGCGAACCGGCGAGCGCGGCGGATCGGGCCCTGGAGCCGCGCTGGCGGCTGCTGGTGGAGCTGGCGGGGGTGTTGGGGCTGCGCTGCTCAGACGATGAGCAGGTCTCACGGACCCTTGACGATCAGGACGGCAAGCTGTTGGAGCGGCTGCGGGAGCGCTTGCTGTTGCGCTTGGAGGCCAAGCGGGACAGGGACTTCGCGACTGCCGACCGACTGCGGGCCGAGATCCTGGCGGAGGGGGTGGAACTCTTCGACAAAGGGAAAGGAGGGGTCGGCATCACCACCACCGCCAGCGGAGGACCGCTTGCCGAGCCGATCACCGTGAGCCTCGAACCGCAGAGCGGGGCCGCTCCGCCAACCTGAGCGGCCCCCTTGACTTGATCGAATCCCTGCCCAGACGCCTGTAGGAAGCTGGGTTCCTGCGGGCTGGCGTGGCTGTGATCGCCAACGACGCCCTGCACAACAACCCAGGAGCCTCCCGGCGGCCAAGCGCGACCCCAGGCCCCAAGCACTGCGGACCCTTCCCCTCTGCGCAGTGCTGGCGTGGGCGTTGCCGCGGTGGCTCAGCCCTCGGGCGGCTTCTGCTGATCGCGCATCATCCGTTCGATCTTGCGGATGCGCGTCGCCGTGGTGGCCCACACCTCTTTCTGAAAGCCTGGCGCGCAGGCCTCCACCAGCTGCTCGATCGGCTCGCCCCGCTCGAAGGCGTCCCAGAGCTGACGCTCCAGTCGGGCGCGCTCAATAAAGTTCCAGCGCTGCAAAAACAGAGGAAGCGTCGCCAAGTCAGCCCGCGCCACTCGGCCCAGTTAAACCGACTCGGGCCGTCCCACGGGGTGGTGGCGTTGCCGTTGGCGCCGGCCAGCAAGCCCCAGCCAGGGGCGCTCCAGGGGGATGGGAGACTGGCCCCCCACCCGCCGCGGCACCGTGAAAGCCCTCTCCGTGCTCGGGTCCACCGGCTCGATCGGCACCCAGACCCTGGAGCTGGCCGAGGAGTTTCCCGATCGCTTCCGGGTGGTGGCGTTGACGGCCGCCAACAACCTCGACCTGCTGGTGGAGCAGATCTGCCGCCACGCCCCCGAGGCGGTGGCCCTGGCGGACGCGGACCAGCTGCCGGCCCTGCGCGAACGGCTTCAGGCCCTGGAGCCCGCGGCGCGGCCGGCCCAGTTGCCGGAGCTGCTCGGGGGGAACGACGGCCTCTGCGCCGCCGCCGCCTGGGCCAGCGCCGACCTGGTGGTGACCGGCATCGTCGGCTTCGCCGGCCTGTTGCCCACCCTGGCCGCGATCCGGGCCGGCAAGGACATCGCCCTGGCCAACAAGGAAACCCTGATCGCCGCTGGACCGGTGGTGTTGCCGGAGCTGGAGCGCAGCGGCTCGCGCCTGTTCCCGGCCGATTCCGAGCACTCGGCGATCTTTCAGTGCCTGCAAGGCACCCCCTGGCCCGATAGCGCCCGCCTCTCCACCGGTCGCCCCACCCCGGGCCTGCGCCGCATCCAGCTCACCGCCTCCGGCGGCGCGTTCCGCGACTGGGATCCGGCCGATCTGGTCAAGGCCACCGTGGCCGATGCCACCAGCCATCCCAACTGGACGATGGGCCGCAAGATCACCGTGGATTCGGCCTCGCTGATGAACAAGGGCCTGGAGGTGATCGAGGCCCACTACCTGTTCGGCCTCGACTACGACCACATCGAGATTGTCATCCACCCCCAATCGATCATCCATTCGATGGTGGAACTGGCCGATTCCTCGGTGCTGGCCCAGCTGGGCTGGCCCGACATGAAACTGCCGATCCTTTACTGCCTCAGCTGGCCGGAGCGGCTGGAGACGCCTTGGCGGCGCTTGGATCTCACGCAGCTGGGGGCCCTCACCTTCCGCCAGCCCGACCCAGCCCGTTATCCCTGCATGGAGCTGGCCTATGCGGCGGGTCGCGCCGGCGGCACGATGCCGGCGGTGATGAACGCCGCCAACGAGCAAGCCGTAGCCCTCTTCCTCGATGAGCGAGTGCATTTCCTCGAGATTCCGCGGTTGATCGACGCGGTGTGCGAGCGCCACAAGGCCGACCTCACCGCCCATCCCTCCCTGTCCGATGTGTTGGCCGTGGACGCCTGGGCCCGCCAGGCGGTGCGGGAGGCTGCCGCCCGGCTCAGTGCCAAGGCCCCGGCGGCGCTGCCAGCCTGAGCCTAGCCCGACCCAGCCCAGCCCCCTGCCCATGGGGCCCGAGCCAACCCCTGAGCCCACCAGCGATGCCCGCCCAGCCCAGCCGGATCAGCCATCACCTGCTGCTCTGCGCCACCCCCACCAAGGCCCTGTGTTGCCCCGATCCGGCCCTTGGGGCCGCCAGCTGGGACAGCCTCAAGCGCCTGGTGCGGGAGCTGGGGCTGGAGGATCCGGAGCGGCCCGAGGGCATCGTGCTGCGTGGCAAGGCCGACTGCCTGCGCCTCTGCGAGCAGGGGCCGGTGCTGCTGATCTGGCCCGAGGGCATCGTCTACGGCGGGGTCACCGCCGAACGAATCGAGCCGATCCTGCGCCAGCACGTGATCGGGGGCGTTCCGATCGAGCCCTGGATCCTCAGGCGCTACACGCTCCTCGCCGGCCCCAGCTGACGCTCCAACCAGGCCGCCACCTGGCGATCCGCCCAACTGGCCTCGCTGGGATCTCCCATGGCATGGAACCCGTTGTGCCCGCCATGGGGGGGTAGCAACAGCTCCAGGTTGGGCAGCGACGCCGCGCGCAACGCCCGGGCCGCCGCCGCCGGCACCCAGGGATCATCCTGGGCCTGGAGCAGCAGCAGGGGCAGCCGCAGCCTGTTGGCCAGCAGTGGCGGCAGCGCCGAGGCCTGGTGGTAGTAGGCCTCCACACTGCTGTAGCCCCAGCGGGGAGCCGTGATCGCCGCGTCAAATTGGCGCAGTGAGCGCGGCCGGCTGGGGCCGGTGAGCCGCTGGCCTTCCGCCTCGGTCAGGCCGAAGGGATCGGCCAGGGTCTGGCGGAACAGGCCGCGCAGCAGCCAACGCTGGTAGAGGCGATTGCCGGGCGCGTCGATCTGGTGGGAACAGGCATCGAGATCCAGGGGGCTGCTGACCATCGCCAGGGCATCGAGGGCCGTTGGCTCCGCCAGGGCTGCGTTGAGCAGCACCGCTCCCCCCAACGACAAACCCACCCCCAACAACGGCAGACCCGCCGCGCCGCGGCGCGCCGCAGCCAGCACCGGCAACACGTCGCGGTTGCAGGCGGCGGCATAGGTGCCCGCCGCCAGGGACCTGCTGCCGCCAGCGCCTCGCAGGTTGAGGCGCCACACCTCGAACCCCGCCTGGAGCAGCCAGCCGGCCTGCCGCCGCACGCCCCCGCTGGCGGCACTGCCCCCCAGCCCATGCACCAGCACCACCAGCCCTCGCGGCGGCCCTTCACGGGGAGCCTGGCGCAGCACCAGCAGCTGTTCGTCGCCCGGTATGGCAAGCGCCAGGGGCTTGCCAAGCTCAGGGCCCAGCCCAAGCGGCCGCACGGTGTCGCGCAGGGTTTGCAAGTGGGGGCCGATCCAGGGCCAACGCTGGCGAAAGCTGGGGCTCAGGGGAGGTCTCGACGGGGTTAGGGGAACAAAGGTGGCTCTCTATCACTGTTTACAACTCCGATCCAGTGCGAGGAAACAGGTCGGACAGGTGGATGGGGCAGAGCGGCCCGCTTCGACGGACCAGGCCGATCGAAGGCTTCGCAGGCCACCTGAACATCCCGCTTGGCTTTAGTCGTGTCAATCTGATCATGTCAGGATTACCGCAGGCTGGCCTGCCAACTAGTTGTAGTCTGACGTATTGAATAGATGGCCTCTTGAAAAGAGTACTTTCGAGGTGCCCTTAATCTATGCATGAATTTGCTGGTGGGAGCTCAAGTCTCAGTCGATGCTTTAACGGTAGCTCACTTTTTTCGTGGACCCTTCCTGCGTGAGTGTTGTGGCCCTGGTCTGTTGATAATTTCTTGGATGCAGTGCTGCAGAGAATTGACATTGGATGCCCAGGAAAAGTCGGCTAACCTAGATAATCCCGCCTCGCCCATGGCCGCCATGAGCTCTCTTTTCTCGTTGAGGAGAATCAGAGCTTCGGCAAGGGCCTGTTCGTCATTCACCGGCACGAGCAAGCCAGTGCGTCCATGCTCGACCATCAAGCGAAGACCTCCTAGATCCGAACCGACAACGGGCCTACCGCAGGCCATGGCCTCGAGAACCACCGTGGGTAGAGGGTCGTCGCGAGAGGGAACCACCACAACATGGGCTCCTAAGTAATGATGAGATAAATCGTTGCGGCTGACGCACCCCACAACTCGCACCATTTCGTCGAGCTTGTTTTCGTGGATGCTTTCCTGCAACATCAAGCCGTAATCCGGCGTAGATACGCCAATCATAGCGATCGAAAAATCAACCCCTCTTTTCTTTAGTCGAGCTGCGGCTTCAATTAATACATCAACACCCTTGAGCGTCATAATGCGACCTACGAACAGGATTTTGAGCGGATTCTGTTGCCAATGTGAGTCCAGTGTCTCTGGCTTTTTGTCTAGACCGATATCGCGGGCATCGATCCCGTTTGGGATCATAACGATTGTAGCGTTATTGGTACCGTGGGAACGTATTCGGGCTTCCATGACTGGCGATAAGGCCACATTGAGTGCTGCACCCAAATGGGCGGGGCGGGTCGTGCACCGATAGAGCCAGGTGATGGCGGGATCGTAGGTTTTAGGAGGGCGATGAAAGATATCACCATGGGAGATCATCACGATGCGTATCCGATCGCCAAACCAACGGGAAAGAAAAGCCGCAACTGGATGACTGTGACAAATGACAGCAACAGGAGCGACGCTGTCGCTTTGCGATCTTGCCGAAACGGCTTTGAGATAGCGGTGAGTACAGGCAATCACAAGATATATCCAGGCAATCTCGCGTGGAAGGAAGCCAAACCGGTGTAGAAAAGAGAAATCAGGTCGCCCTAAACGCTCTAGAGTAAGCGCCCTATCGCTATGGGAAGCCGCATGCAAGCGAAAGTTGCTAAACCCATCACTTACGACATGGACCTGCTGGAATTCACTCAAGCCGATGGCCTGCTTCCATGCCACGGTGGCCACCGAACCATAGTCATGAGCCATGCCTTCACATATCACCAAAATTGAACTCATTGGGCTCAGGGTAACTATAGTGACTAATGAAGCTTTGAGAAAACAGCAGACGAAAGGCTGTGTTTCGGGCGGATGGGAGTGTTCATTGTACGGTCTATTTCTAGATTTCTATATAGCAAGGGGAGTGCCGTTGTATTGCGCAACGCAGATTTGAAAACATGCTGTTAATCACACTTTTCAATGCTATTTGACAAAAAGCAAGCCAAGGCCTTGGGCTTATGCCTGTTCAAAAAATTTTATATTTGATGCGGGCCCGGATCTGCGATTGTCTCGGGACGCTCTGGAAACACGGATCAGCGAGCCAGCCCCCAACCCCATTCGCCCAGGGTTGATTCAAAGTTTCAGCATGGCTGGGCATCTGGCTGGCGCATCGCCTTCTCCAGTAGTGCCGTGATGTCGTGCCTCACCGCTTGCATGCTGGCACGCAGCGACTGAAAACCCGACACTCGCAGCAGTGTCAGCGCTGCCGTGCGCAGCGTGGCCATCACTCCAGCGCCATTGCCCCGGTAGCGGTGGGCATCCTCGGGGAGCTCGGTGTCGCGGATCCAGTGCCATCCCTGCATGCTCCAGCGGTCCCGCACCTGTTGCAGCAGCGCTTCTGGGCTGGTGTGCTGGCTGGTGTCGCACCGAGAGGTGCGCAGGCCGGTGTCGCACCGAGAGGTGCGCCCTCTGAATCAGCACAAGTGCTGCGGCTGAAACGGTTTGCCGTCTCTGGTGCCGGTAGCGGGCAGTTCCACGATCCAGCTGGTTCCCACCCAGCTCTGGCGGATGTGCTGTGGTGCCTCCTTGGCCCGCAGCGTCCAGGTGATGTTGGGGCCATGGTTGATCTCCTGATCCATTGCCAGAAAAGGGATCTTGCGCTGCCCCTAGAACTGGCTGGCAATCTGGCGGTGCAGGATCCGCTGATTGGCTTTGACTGTCAGGAGGAAGTCGGCCCCCTGCTCCTGGAGGAGATGAAAAAGGGCTGCTGGGTATGGGGCGCATCCGCCTGGATCACCACGCCCTCGAGATCAAGCTCACCGAGAAGCTTTTTGAGCACGGCCCCCTCATGGTTCTCGCCGGTGGGGTGGCAGACCTGGCTGATTGCCACGCCCAGGGCTGCCGAATACAGCGTCACCTGGCCCATGTAGACGCAGTCGGCCGGAGGCCATACGCCGAGCCGTCGCGAGCTGTGGGCTGGATCGAACCTCTCAAGGTCTTGCCGTCACAGATCAACTGATCGAGATCCTCTGCACCACCGGGGATCTGGGCGATCGTCCAGTTGCGGATGGCAGCGCAGAGGGCAGCCACCTCCACCTGGCGGAAGCAGTAGCGGATGGCCAAATCGGAGGGTGGCCGCCTGAGGTCGATGCCCAGTGCCTCCTTGATCACGCTGTGGTGGCGAATGGCAAAGCGCTCCAGATCCCGCAGGCTGTGGCAACGGCTCAGGATCCCCAGCACCGCCAGCAGCAACAGACACCAGGCCGGGATGCGGATCCCGCGCTGCATCCGCGCATCAGGGATCGCCTTGAGAAAGCTGATCAGGTCGAGATCGGTGGCGGGAAGAGCGGTTTCGGGTACAGGAAGGCTGCGTTTCCGCCGACCTCATTCCATGCTGACAGCACCAGCCAGGGAGACTGCGACACCATTGGAATCAGCCTCGCCCATTCGCCTGACTGAACGGCGTTGGGCACTGTCACAGTCATCAAAATCTTGCTTCAGAGGATCATGTTCTTTTCGCCCGAGTCAAGGTTCTCAACTTAGGCGCCTTTAGCCACTGTTGCATCAGTGCCAAGTTCACGATCGGCGAGAGATTGGTCCATTACTCATCAGTGAGTCAATGTTTTCCCCTGGCTGACCCGCCTCTTCCAAGGATCAAACATTGATCCTGAGGAGCGGACATGGGCTGTCGTGTTCGGTGTCTCTCATGCCGTTCTTACCCTGTGGAATTTGCCGGCACGCCTTCCGCGCCGGCGGTGGCACCAGCCTTTGCCGGCAGCTCCCCTTTGCCGACAAACCCGTCGTGGAGGCGTCAACAGCCTCTTCCCTAGCTCGGCAGGGCAAGCAGGGCCTGAGCTGCCGCAGCCGCGTACTCGGTCGTGGTTGTGTCGCTGAACCCCAGGTGGTGGTCCGGGCAAATCAGCAAAGCTCCCCGGCGCCAAAGAAGAGCCCCGATCGAGGCGGGGCAAGGTCGTCCCCACGACATCGGCGCTCGCTCAACTCACAGTTCGAGCCAGCCGGCCGCAGGATCCCGAGCCACTGTGCATGCCCCCGTTCGCAGGACTTGCCGGGCAGGGGAGACTGCCGAGGGACGGGGGCAGCCCTGGATCGGAGCCGTTCCCCCGTGGTTGCCCCGCTGGCCGGATCGGCGCGCTCAGGCCGTTGCCTTCGCCTTGCCCACGCCCATCCCGCGCAGTTCGGAGAGGAGGCCGTTGATCACGGCCTTGGCGTCGCCGAACACCATGGCGGTTTGGGGAAGCTCGAACAGGGCATTGGCGATGCCGGCGTAACCGGCGCCGAGGCTGCGCTTCACCACGAACACCTGGCGGGCCTGGTCCACCTCCAGCACGGGCATGCCGAAGAGGGGGCTGGAGGGATCGGTCTTGGCGTCGGGGTTCACCACATCGTTGGCGCCCAGCACGATCACCACATCGGTTTGGGGAAACTCGGGGTTGATCGTGTCCATCTCCAACAGCTGCTCGTAGGGCACATCGGCTTCCGCCAGCAGAACGTTCATGTGACCGGGCATGCGTCCCGCCACCGGATGAATCGCGTAGGACACCTTGACCCCGTGGGCCTCCAGCAGCTTGGACAGCTCGCGCAGGGCATGCTGGGCCTGGGCCACCGCCAGGCCGTAACCAGGGACGAACACCACCCGCTCCGCCTGTTCCAGGGCCAAGGCGCACTCCTCAGGGCTGCAGCTGGTGATGCGGCTGTAACCGGCCTCGCGGCCGCCACCACCCACGCTCGCCCCGAGGGCTCCGCCAAACAGCACCGACACCAGCGAGCGGTTCATCGCCGTGCACATCACCTGGGTGAGGATCAGTCCCGCGGCGCCCACCATGGCCCCCGCCACGATCAGCAGCTGGCTGCCCACCACGAAGCCGGCGGCGGCGGCGGCCACGCCGGAATAGGAGTTGAGCAGCGAGATCACCACAGGCATGTCGGCCCCGCCGATCGACAGGGTGACACCGATGCCCAGCAGGCTGGAGGCGAGCACCAGCACCAGCAGGGGCAGGCCGCCGGGATGGCCGGGCAGCAGCACCGCCGCCGCCAGGGTCACCAATGCCAGGGCGATGTTGACGCCATGGCGCAGGGAGCTCTGGGTCCAGGCGGGGGTGTCCAGCCAGCCCTGCAGCTTGGCCATGGCCACCAGCGAGCCGCTGAAGGTGATGGCTCCCACCACCACCGAAATGGCAATCGAGATCAGATCCACCAGGCTGGCGTCGGCGGCGCCGTAGAGCGCCACGCCAACCGCCACCAGCAACGAGGCCATGCCGCCGCAGCCGTTGAACAGGGCCACGGTTTCAGGCATGGCGGTCATCGGCACCCGCTGGGCGGTGAGCACCCCGGCGAGGCCCCCGAGGCTGCTGCCCAGCGCAATCCACAGCCAGACGCTGGCGGGGGGGTGCAGCTGGATCAAGAGGCCCACCACCGCCAACCCCATGGCCAGGGCGGCCAGGGCATTGGCGGCTCGCGCCGAGCTGACCCGCGACAGACCCTTGAGCCCGAGAGCCAGCAGCAACACGGCCAGCAGATCGAGGGCTTCGCCCAGGTGGGCGGTCGATACACCTCCGGTGAACAGGCTTTCCATCAGCGACCTCCTTTGCGGCGGAACATGGCGAGCATGCGATCGGTGACCAGGAAGCCGCCAATCACGTTGTAGAGCGCGAACCCGAGCGAGAGAGCCCCGATCGCCAGCATCGTGGTGTTGCCCTGGGCCTGCTGCAGCAGCGTCAGAGAGGCGAGCACGGTGATGCCGCTGATGGCGTTGGCGCCGGACATCAGTGGCGTGTGGAGCGTGGGCGGCACCTTGCCGATCAGCTCCAGGCCCAGGAGGCTGCCCAGCAGCAGCACCCAGAGCGACTGGGAGAGGGTGTTCATCGGGGTGTTGCGGAGAGAGCGGGTTCGGATGGAGCGGATTCAGATGGAGCGGTGCCGGCGCTTGGGGTGGCAGCGGCTGGCGGCTCCGCTGGATCGCCGAGCACATCGCGGCGCAGGCAGTTGCCCGCGTGGCTGAACAAGCAACCCTCCAAAATCGGATCCTGCGGATCGATGCCGAAGCTGCGGGGCTCCTCAGCGCTGAGCAGGTGTTCGATCAGGGCGGCGAGGTTGCGGGCGTAGAGCGCACTGGCGTGGTTGGGCACCGAGCTGGGCAGGTCGCTGGCGCCGATCAGGCGCACGCCGTTGCGCTCCACGGTCTGGCCGGGCACGGTGCCGTGGCAGTTGCCTCCCTGGGCCACCGCCAGGTCCACCACCACGGCGCCGGGCCGCATGCCGTCCAGCATGGCTTCGCTGATCAGCCGGGGTGCTGGCCGCCCCGGCACCTGGGCGGTGCAGATGACGATGTCCGCCAGGGCGAGCTGGTCGGCGAGCTGCTGACGCTGGGCTGCCAGGAAGGCCTCGCTGGCCTGGGATGCGTAGCCGCCTTTCTCGCCGGGCGCCTCCTCGAGGCTGGGGGGATCGACAAACCTTCCGCCCAGGGATTCCACCTGTTCCCGCACCGCTGGGCGCACGTCGGACACGTACACAACAGACCCGAGCCGGCGTGCGGTGGCGAGGGCCTGCAGACCGGCCACGCCGGCGCCGAGGATCAGCACCCGGGCCGGCTGGATGGTGCCCGCCGCGGTCATCAGCATCGGCAGGTAGCGATCCAGGGCTGCGGCGGCCAGCAGCACCGCCTTGTAGCCGGCGATGTTCGCCTGGGAGGAGAGCACATCCATGGACTGGGCCCGGCTGATGCGGGGCAGCAGCTCCATGGCGATCGCCGAGGTGCGGCGCTCCAGCAGCACTTCGGCCAGGTCGCGGGCGCCGTAAGGGGCCAGCAATCCCATCAACAAGGCCGCTTCACGCAACTCGCGCAGCACGGCCAAGGGAGGCGGGTTCACGCACAGCACCCCGTCCACGCTCGCCCAGGGGAGCGCGGCGGGATCGAGCACCTGGGCTCCGGCGTCGCGATAGTCCTCATCGGCGAAGCCGGAGGCCAGGCCGGCGCCGGCCTCGATCAGCAATGACACCCCGCGCGAGCCCAGGCGGCGGGCCGTCTCCGGCGAGGCCGCCACCCGCCTCTCCCCCGGGGTCAACTCCCGCGGCACGAGCAGTTGAACCAAGTCCCTGCCTCTGGAACGTCAACTTTCGGTATAGAGGGGCCGGAACGGCCGGCAAGCCGGCGCCGGGCCTATGTGCGGACACTCCCACCGGCAAGCCGGCGCGCCAGCGCTCCGAGGCGATCGGAAACTCGGCCCCGAGCTGTGAGAACGGCAGCGCGGGCGAGGCAGGCGCTTGCGAAGATTTTTGAAGGACCGGGAAGTTGGCCGCCTGGCTGGCCAGTTTGGGGGGGTTGTCCCGTTCCCCTGCTCCGATGCCCCTCTCGGCACTGGATTGTCCTGATGGCGTCTGCCATGCCCACCACGGCGGTCATGCCGTGGCCCGCGAGGATGTTCGCCGCAATCTCGACTCCCACGGCAGCGGCTGGTGTGAGCGGCTAGCGGAACGGGTGTACGAGATCTCGGTCGATAGCTTTTGCCAGACGGTGATGCCGAACCTGCATCAGCACGGCTGGCAGCGTCGCCACCTCGATTGGGAGTTCAAGCTGGCGGAAGAGCCCGCTGAGGTGGAGCGCACCGTGGTCGATGGCACGATCAACGCGATGGAGAGCTTTCTGCGCAGCTCTGAGGTGCAGCGGCTGTTCGTCAAGGAGCTGGTGCAGGGCACCATGGCGGAGGCCAGCCACGATGCCCTGCGCGGCCTTGGAGTGCGCTATCTCATTGAGGAGGAGTTGCTGGCTGTGCTGTCCGAGCGGCGCGAAGAACTGCTCGACCGCATGGCGGAGCGCATGCTGCCGGATGCCCAGGGCGACTTCGAGCGGGCCCGTCGCAGCGCTGCCGAAGATTTGTTGGAGGTGGAACACCTTCTGGTCAACCACGCCGAAGCGGTCGGCTGAGCCAGGGCTGATGGCCGTAGCCATGGGCGGGGCCCAGCAGGCCTTGGACCGGTGGCTACGGCCCGCTGGGCTCAACACCCAGGTTCTTGCCAGGCCGAGCGACGAGAGCCCCGCTCGCGGGGATCTGCCTGCCTGGCATCCAGGCGGGCAGATGCATGCAGAGCGCTGACAGAGCCGCGTTCAGAACAGCGGCAGCAACTCCTGTTCCAGACTGCGGGCCTGCAGCACCAGGCGCTGATGACGCAGCAGCCGCAGCCGCAGGATCATCGGGTCGATGTCACATTCCCGTTGCCAGCACTGCTCCAGATGCTGGCGTGAATCCCGGGGGGGATTGCAGGGGGTCGTCATGATGACCGCTGCGGCGCTGTTGGTCGGAAGCTAGAGACGCTGCCACGGGTGGAAATAGGAAGAGTTACTCATCGTTGTCCAGGCCAACACGCTCCATGCCATCCCCCTCCTTCCAGTTGGTGCAGAGCGGTGCCGGACGATGCCAGCGCCCCCGTTCCGAACTGCGACCCCGCGCCTGGCAAACCCGACTGATTCAGCTCTTGCGGGCGCGGCTGGAGACGGCCGGCCCGGCGGGCCAGGATGTGCTCGTGCATGCGGGACCTGGAGCGGGGAAGACCTTGGGCGCCCTGCTGGCTTTCGATCAGCTGCAGCGGGAGCAGCGGTTGGATCGCTTCGTCGTGTTCTGCCACCGCAGCTCGATCGCCGACCAGTGGCGCCAGGCGGCGGCCCGACTCGGGCTCGCGCTCGGGGAGTGGACCGAAGCGGGGTTGGAGGCGTGCGGCGATGGGCTCCTGATCAGCTATCAGGCGGCCAGCCGCCATCGCCAGAGGCTGTTGGATCTGCTGCAGCCCCCGAACGCGGAGAGCGATCCACTGCGCGTCCGGCGCCGGACGCGCTGGCTGGCGATCGCCGATGAGGTGCATCACCTGGGGGTCGACCCGGAGGAACCCGAAGCCGCCGCCTGGGGGCACGCCTTCACCAGCCTCAGCGCCCGGGCCCAGTTGCGCCTCGGGCTTTCTGGCACGCCCTTCCGGGCGGACAACCTGGCCTTCTGCGCGGCCCGGCGCCTCCGCTCGCTTGAGGGGGGAGAGCCGGTTGAGCGGATCGTGCCCGACCTCTGCGTCGAGCCCCGGCAGCTGATCCTGGCTGGAGATGTGCGGCCGCTGGAATTCCGCTTTCAGGACGGTTGGGTTGAGCATGGCCGCGCCACCACCGCCCGAGCGACGGACCTGGAGACCTCGCCCCTCTCCGTGGAGGTGCGTGAGAGTTGGCGCGCCCGCAACCTGCGGCGGGCCATCCGCTTGGGAGATTGCGGCGGCATTGCCCTGAGGTTGATGCTGCAGGCCCGCCGCCGCCTCGAGCGGGTGCGGGCCGACCACCCCGAGGCGGGGGGGCTGGTGATCGCCCGCGACATTGAACACGCTCGCAGCTTGGCGGACCTGCTGCGGGAACAGGGGGACCGGGTTCATCTGGTCCATTCCCAGGATCCTGAAGCGGCGACGCGGCTGACGGAGTTCCGGGCTGGCCTCGGCGACTGGCTGGTGAGTGTGGACATGTGCGCCGAGGGGTTCGACGCGCCGCGGCTGCGGGTGGTGGCCTACCTGACGACCGTGGTGACCCGCAGCCGCTTCGTGCAGGCGATCACGCGGGCTGTTCGGATGGATGGCGAGCGTTCACGGCGCGAACCGGTGCCCCGGCAAGCCTCTTACGTGTTCGCGCCGGCCGATCCGCTGCTGATCAGCCACGCCCGCAGCTGGTCTCTGAGCGAGCCGTATGTGATCCGGGCGCGACCGCCCGAGGCGGTGGGCGGCGTCGGCGCTGCAGGCGTTGCTTCGGCCGGTGCGCCATTGCGGGCGTTGGCCGATGGTGCCGGGTCCTGGTTGCGCGTGGGCGGCCCCGAGTTGCCGAGCTTTCTGGCCCGTGGTGCCTAAGCGAAGCGCTGCAGATTCTCTGCAAATCCTCCGCAATGGCGAGGCTTCCCGCCGCGGCGGAGAGTCTTTGGCGCCAAGTGGGCCCCTGTGGACATCTCTGCGTTTGACAGCTTGCAGGGCAGGCCAACCGCACCAAAGCTTGCTCTGCAGCGCGGCTTTGCGACGTTGTGTCAACCGATACCCCCCAATGGTGGGGCTAACCGCCACCTTATGGCGACTTGAGGGATGATCATGGCCACGCCCGATCAGGACGCGCCCATGGACGAGTCTCTCGCCCCCGCAGTGCACCGCCGCCTGACCGTGGCTGTGTGCTGGGCGCTTGCCCGCCGAGCCTGCCTCGACAGTCGCGAATTGTTTGAGGACAGTTTTGCCCTGAACGAAGAGTTTCGGGAGTGGCTGGTCTGCCTGGAGGATCACCCGGATCAACTGCCAGCCAGTGTGCTGATGGTGCCAAGGCTCGCTGACCTGGATCGGGAGCGAGAGGGGGATGGATTGCTCGAATCCTAAAGCAAGTCTTTAAATTTCATTGGCCCATCGCGCTTGGGCGGGTCAGTCTTCACATTTTTTTGCGGTTTGAGGTCCGCCCGTTTCGGGTCTCAGTGATCGACCAAACCTTCTACGCTTAAGTGAAGTCATTCCGTTTAAGCAGCATGGCCGTCGAGAACCTTGTGATCGTCGGGTCCGGGCCAGCTGGATACACAGCGGCCATCTACGCCGCCCGCGCGAACCTCGATCCCCTGCTGATCACCGGTTTCCAAGACGGCGGCATCCCTGGTGGCCAGCTGATGACCACCACCCATGTGGAAAACTACCCGGGGTTCCCCGACGGCATCCTCGGCCCCGAGCTCATGGATCGCTGCCGGGCCCAGGCCGAGCGCTGGGGCACCCGCCTGCTTGAGGCTGATGCCGACGCCATCGATCTCTCGCAGCGGCCCTTTCGCATCCGCGTCGACGGCCAGCAGATCGAAACCCATGCGCTGATCCTGGCCACCGGTGCCCGTGCCAACCGGCTCGATCTGCCTGGAGAGGAGCGCTACTGGAGCCGGGGCATCAGTGCCTGTGCCATTTGTGATGGCGCCACCCCCCAGTTCCGGGAGGCCCAGTTGGCCGTGGTGGGCGGTGGTGACTCCGCCTGCGAGGAAGCGGTGTACCTCACCAAGTACGGCAGCCAGGTGCACCTGATCGTGCGCTCCGCCGACCTGCGCGCCAGCGCGGCGATGGCGGATCGCGTGCGGGCCAACCCGGCCGTCACCATTCACTGGGATCGACGGGTGGTGCAGGCCTCCGGCGGAGACTGGCTGGAAGCGATCCTGTTGGAAGCCCCCGATGGCGGCCAGGAGCGGCTGGCGGTGAAGGGTCTCTTCTATGCCATCGGCCATACCCCCAACACCCGCCTGGTGCAGGGGCAGCTGGAGCTGGATGCCCGCGGTTATGTGCTGACGCGACCGGGCCGGCCAGAAACGGCCATCGAGGGTGTGTTCGCTGCCGGCGATGTGGCGGACGCCGAGTGGCGCCAGGGTGTCACCGCCGCGGGCAGCGGTTGCCAGGCGGCCCTGGCGGCGGAGCGCTGGCTGAGCCATCACGAGCTGGCGGTGCGCGTCAGCCGCGACTCCACCGAACCCAAGCCGGTGGGCGAAACCCAGCCCACAGTGGTGAGCGATGCGGCCAACTTCGATCCTGAGGCGCTGTGGCAGAAGGGCAGCTTTGCCTTGCGCAAGCTGTATCACGACAGCCCAAGGCCGCTGCTGGTGGTCTACACCTCGCCCAGCTGCGGTCCCTGCCATGTGCTCAAGCCCCAGCTCAAGCGGGTGCTGGAA
>JBKDOR010000152.1:0-5966 GCA_046342775.1 Synechococcaceae cyanobacterium | reverse complement strand
GATGCGCGGCAGGAGCTCGCCGCTGGGGGGCCGCAGCCAGCGCTCGCCGCCGATGGCGGTGCGCAACACCACCTGGCCGCCTGGCCATGGGCCGGGCGGCTGCACCGCGCCAATCCAGCCGCCTCCCAGCGGCTCCAGGATTGCCTCGCAGCATTGCCGCTGCTCCTGGGGAACGATCGCCAACAGCCGTCCCTCGCAGGCCAGATGCAACGGATCCAGGCCCAGCACGGCGCAGCCCCGTTCAACGCTGGGATGGATCGGCAGCTGCTGCTCCTCCACCTGAAACTCCAGCCCCGCGGCCACGGCCAGTTCATGCAACGCCGCCGCCAACCCGCCGCGGGTGAGATCCCGCAGGCAGTGCGGCCGCACCCCCGCCCTTAACAGCTCCTCCACCAGCGGCCACAGCGGCGCGCAGTCGCTGAGCAGGGGCGGCTCCAGCTCCAGTCCGTGGCGGGCCGCCAGGATCGTCAACCCATGACGCCCCAGATCACCGCTCACCAGCAGGGCATCGCCCGGGGCCACCGCCAGGGGCCCGATCGATTCGTCGCACTCCAGCACGCCGATGCCGCTGGTGCTGATGTACAGCCCATCGGCGCGGCCCCGCTCCACCACCTTCGTGTCGCCGGTCTCGATGCTCAGCTCGCAAAGATCGGCGGCGGCCCGCATGGAGGTAACAATGCGCCTTAGCAGGGGCAGCTCCAGGCCTTCCTCCAGGATCAGGGCCACGCTGAGATGGCGCGGCCTGGCCCCGGCCATGGCCAGGTCATTGGCGGTGCCGATCACCGCCAGCCGGCCGATATCTCCGCCGGGGAATTCGAGCGGCGCCACCACCGAACTGTCGGCGCTGAAGGCCAGCCGCCCATGGGGCAGTTGCAGGCAGGTGGCGTCGTGCAGGGCCCGCAGGGGATCGCGATACAGGCGACGCAGTTCCGTGTCGATCAGCTCGGCCATCAAGCTGCCGCCGCCACCGTGTCCCAGCCGCACCCGCTGGGGCTGCTGGGAGAACGGCTGATCGGAGAGTGGCTGCTCGGCGAGTGGCTGTTCAGCGGGGGACTGTTCAGCGGGGGGCGGTTCCGCTGATGGGGGGGAAGCGGGCGTCAACGGCGGTAGTGCCAATAGGCGGCGCAGGCCCCTTCGCTGGACACCATCGGGGCCCCCAGCGGGTGTTCGGGCCGGCAGCGGCGGCCGAAGCTGGGGCACTCCGGCGGCCGCAGCCGCCCCCGCAGCACCGCCGCGGCGAGGCAGACGCCATCGACGGCGTCGGAGGGGGTTTCAGTGCCATCGGAACTGGCGCTCGGAGTGAACGCGCTCTCGCTGCTGGCGCCGGCCGCCCGTTCAAGCAACGATCCGGCGCAGCCCAGCTCAGGCGAACAACTCCCGCCCCCCTTCAGCCCCACAGCCCCCACCGGCGCGAGCCCGAAGCGCCGGCTGGCCTCCAGCTGGGCATAGGCGCCCCGCAGCGCCAGGCCCCCGGCGGGGATCGGCCCCAGCCCCCGCCAGACCATGGTCACCGGCTCGAACACCTCGGCCAGCAGGCGCCGGGCCGCCGGGTTGCCCTGGTGGCGCACCACCGCTGGATAGGCGTTGGCCAGCTCAGCGCGGCCGGTCTCAAGCTGCCCCACCAACTCCCGCAGCCCCAGCAGCAGTTCCGAAGCCGTGAAGCCGCTCACCACCACCGGCACACGCCAACGCCGCACCAAGGCGGCCAGCTCCTCGGTGCCGGTGACGGCGCAGACATGGCCGGCGGCCAGGAAGCCCTGAATGCGGTTGTCCGGGGCCGCCAGGATCGCCTCCATCGCCGGCACCACGCGCACATGGGCGCAGAGCAGGCTCAGGTTCGTGAGCCCCAGCTCCCGAGCCTGACGGGCCAGCAAAGCGGTGGCGGGGGCGGTGGTTTCAAAGCCCACCGCCAGGAACACCACCTGGCGCATCGGATGCTGCTGGGCCAGCCGCAAGGCCTGCAGCGGTGAGGTGAGCAGGCGCACGTCGGCTCCGGCGGCCCGGGCCGCCAGCAGATCTGGAGAGGAGCCGAGCGCTCCACCGCCGTCAGCGGCCTCGGCGGTTTCGCTGGCGCTTGCGGTTTCGCTGGCGGTGGCTGTGGCGGTGGTGGTGGTGGCGGTGGTCGCTGTGGAGGAGCCGGTGGCACTGCCGGGCACCCGCAGCATGTCGCCATAGGAGCAGAGGATCACCTCGGGCCGCCGGGCCAGCTCCAAGGCCCGATCCAGCACGGCAACGGGGGTGACGCACACCGGGCAGCCGGGGCCATGGATCAGCTCCAGCCCGGCCGGCAACAGCTGATCGAGGCCCGTGCGAACGAACGTGTGGGTCTGGCCGCCGCACACCTCCATCAGCGTCCAAGGCCCGGAGCAGAGGGCGTTCAGCTCGCGCACCAGCCCGGCCGTCTGGGCGGCCTCATCGGCTGAATGGTTCGCGGGGGCGGCAGCGGCATTTCTCACAGCGGGCCGCCTGACCAGGGCCCCAAGCCAGTGGCCGCCGCCATGGCCGCCGCCACTGCCATGGCCGCCGCCACTGCCACTGCGATCGCCATTCCCTTCATCGCCACCGCGATCGACGTCGCCATTCCCTTGTCGATGGCGAGTCTTCGCCGCTTGAGGTCTCGGATGCCATGGCCTTTGTCGTCGCGGGACATGGCGCGCCAGTGGGCGTCGGCCCGCTCCTCGTGGATCAGCAGCTGGTGGTTGGCAGCCAAAATCGAGTGCTCTGAGGGATCGCGCTGGAGGCCATGGTCCGCTGGTTGGCTGGCCAGCCAGCTGCCGTCCTCGTCTTTTCGGAACAGCGGCGCCAAGTCTTCCGCCCCCGCCAGCAGAAAACCATCCGCCTCCAGCGGAGTCTGGCTCCAAATGCGGGTACGGGGCAGGCCCTTGTCGGTCTTGCGGGTGATCGCTGAGGGGGCCAGGTTGGGGGCTCCGGCGTGGCCTGCTTGGGATCGGGGTGGGGACATCAGCCGCAGCTGCGGCAGCCATGGTTCTGTTATGGCAACGCAAGGCTCAAGGCGCCACACAGCCTGCGGACGTGCAACAGGCGGCGTCTGCGGATGGGCCGGCCTCAGCCGGCGCAGGCTCAGACCGTCTCTGGCTGTACAACGATTCAGCATCGATCGGTGTTGCGTATGACGGCTAAGCCATGGATGTCACGACCGTCTCCCCCAAGTTCCAGGTGGTGATTCCCAAGCGGGTCCGTGAGCAGTTCGGCCTCAGTACCGGGCAAACCCTTCAGGTGATCGCTCTGCCGGGGCGGATCGAGCTCGTGCCCAGCCAGTCTCCAGCGGAGCTGCGCGGTTTTCTAAACGGCAAGAACACCTTCCAGCGTGAGGCCGATCGGCTGTGACCCTCCCGCGGGTGGTGGTGGATCTCGATGGCCGGCTGGCCCTGGCGGCCGCCCAGCTCAGCCATGCGCTCCAACGACCGATGGCGGACAGCATCAATCAGGCCACGGCCAGGGATCAGCAGACTCGCCTGCACACCATGGACAGCGATTTCCGGGGCCTTGCCGATGGGGAGTGGGTGGAGTCCATCCCTTGACGGTCCGCCTTCCGAACCGACGGGCCTCTCAGCAAACAGCTCAGATGGGGCTTTGCCGCGCTTGAAAAACGTTCTGCTGCAATGGCTTGGGCTGATTTGTGGCTCAGCCTTCCCAGGGAATGGTTCTCCTTGACTCAGGCCAGGGCGCCGCGGCCTGGCAAGGGCGTCAGCGGCGGCCCGTGCAAACTGTTCGATTCGCGCAAGCATTGCGCCGAGATTCTGGTTAGTCTCAAGCTGCCCGATGGCTGGGGCAACGTGGATCTCACCGAGCAACTGGTGCTTGAAGCACGGAACAATCGGCGCCTTGAGGCTGAGCTGGACGCCAGCGGCCCGTCCTCGGGTGTGGTGGGCGCGGCACGCTCCCATCTGGGCCTGCTGGCCTTGGCCCAGGCGCTGCCGAGCCCCAGTTGGCTCAGGGGACTGGTGACCACGCAATCGGAAGCCCTGCGCTGCCTGGCCGACCAGCAGGCCGGCCTGCTGATCTGCTCCGATCAACTGGAGCAGGGCAACGGTTTTGCCCTGGTGGCGGAAGCCCTTCGCCAGGTTCCCGACCTGCGGGTGCTGATGATCCTCAGCGAACGCCCGCCAAATGGGCGCCGCGCCGTGCAGGTCGGCTGCACCGCCGTGATCCTGGAGGCGGAGCTGGGGACGGAAAGCCAGCCGCTCAGCCAAGCCCTGCAGGCCACCGCCTCGGGGGTGCCTTACCGATCCGCGGCGGTGGAGCGGCTCCTTGCAGCTCCCGCAAACACGGCCGACGCGGATTCGATGGCGCGTCTGACGCCGCGGGAGGAGGAGGTGCTCACGTTGATCATCAGCGGCTGCACCGATGTGGAGATCGCCCAGCGCCTCTGCCTCTCACCCCAGACGGTGCGGGGCTACGGCAAAGACATCCGCCGCAAATTCGGCGCCCGCAGCCGGGTGGAACTGCTTGGCAAGGCCCTGCGCAAAGCCATGGGCCGGCGCCAACGGCTGCGCTGAGGCCGAATTTGCTGCTGCCCCTGGGCTGGGGGGGGGCTGAGGCTGCCACTGCCGTCGCCACTGCCGTCGCCACTGCCGCCGCCCCCGCCGCCGCAGATGCTTGGGCTGCGCGGAGCCTGCAGCGGCTGTGGCTCCGGCTTCGGCTGAGCTTGAGGCTGAGCCTGGGACTGGAGCACCGCCTTCGGCTGAATCTGGGACTGGAACTGGAACTGGAACAGGAGCACCCTCCTCAGCTGAGGCTTCTGGTGCAAAGGCGGCTCCCCTCGCGACCGAGCCCAGCCCGCCGGGTCAGGCCCCGTGGCTGGATCCCGACCCCTGCGCGGGGGGAGCCTGCTGGGCCAGGGCTTGGTGCAACGCCCAGCGCCGCTCCAGGTCCCCTTGGGCCAGGCGAGCCAGGGCCTGGGCCCGCTCGGGATCGCTGCGATTGAGCTGCTGGAACCGCTGCTCGTTGGCCATCGCCTCCTCCAGGGGGCGTTTCGGCCCACGGGTATCGAGCTGCAGCGGCGGCTCGCCCCGTTCGCTGCGGCGCGGGTCGTAGCGGTAGAGCAACCAGCGGCCGCTCTCCACCGCCAGCTTCTGGTGTTGCAGCCCCTCCTCCATGGCAAGGCCGTGGGCAATGCAATGGGAATAGGCCAGGATCAACGAGGGGCCGGGATAGCTCTCGGCTTCCAGAAACGCCCGCACCGTGTGTTCATCGCGGGCTCCCATCGCCACGCTGGCCACATACACATGGCCGTAGGTCATCGCCATTAACCCCAGATCCTTTTTGGCGCTGCCTTTGCCTTGGGCGGCGAACTTGGCCACGGCCCCCCGCGGCGTCGCCTTGGACACCTGGCCGCCGGTGTTGGAGTACACCTCGGTGTCGAGCACCAGCACATTCACATCGCGCTGGCTGGCCAGCACGTGATCCAAGCCGCCGAAACCGATGTCATAGGCCCAGCCATCACCGCCCACCAGCCAAACGCTCTTCTTCACCAAGGCGTCGGCGAGTTCCAACAACCGCGTCGCCGCAGCGCTGCCGGCCGCTCTACCAGCCGTGCTCACGGCTGAGCTGCCAGCCGTACTCCCGACCGCGCTATCGGCCGTGCTGCCGGCCGCTCTATCGGCCGCGCCCCCGGCCGTGTTCCCTGCCGCGCCAGCGGTTGCGCTCCCGGCCGTGCCGGCAGGGCGGCCTTCAACGGCGGCGAGCAGCAGGCGTTTGAGCTCCGCCACCCGCTGGCGCTGCTCCTCGATGCCCGCCTCGTCCTGCTGGTTCGCCCGCAGGATCGCCTCGGCCAGGGCCAGGGGGATCAGCGCCGCCTCCGCTCCAGCCGGGGGGCCTGCCCCAGCCCCAGCCTCCAGCGCCGCCCAAGCGAGGCCCCCCGAAGCGAGGCCCCCCGCGGCGAGATCCCCAGGCGCCAAGCCCGCCAGGCGGGCCAGCAGCTCCTGGGCCATCTGCCGCTGCTG
>JBKDOR010000151.1:0-5681 GCA_046342775.1 Synechococcaceae cyanobacterium | reverse complement strand
ACCCTCCGCGAACGCCGCAGCAGCGTCTGTTGGCACTCGGCAAGTGCAGGGATAGCCAGCGCAAGGCGCTGGAGGACCTGCAGCGCAGCTGTGATCCGGTGGCCCTGTTGGCGACGGTTCGTCGCTGCCAGGCATCCCTGGCCAGCCTCTCCGCCGGGCAGGGCCACCAGGATCAGAGACCCAGGACAGGGGCGCTGGATCCTGAGCAGGCCAGCAAGGAGCAGCGCACGCTCAGCCGGTTTCTGAGGAACCTGCAGCTGTTGTGGCAGGAGAGCCAACCACTGCCGGAACCCAGGCAGAAACGGCGTTACACACCCCGGCAGCGGACGCTGTTTCTGGAGCACCGAGAGCAGATCGAGCAGTGGCTGGAGAGGGAGACCGGCATGACCGCCGCCGAGATACTCAGGCGGCTGATCAGGCTTGCCCCCGGCACTTATCACGAGGGTCAGCTGCGCTCGATGGAACGGCGCGTCAAGGAATGGCGTACAGCCAGAGCAGAGCGGTTGCTGGGGTCGCTGCGATCAGCAGGAAAGGAGTCGGAGACAGAGGAAAAGGCCAATCCTGTCGCGACACCAATTGGAGGTAACAGTTAATGATGCAAAGCGCTGGCTCAGTTTTCAGTGTCGCTTGACAGTGGCTGGCGAACCTGGCGGCGGCGCTCGATCCCTGGCGGCTGGTGGTCGTCAGCGGCGATGCCCTGTTCGCCGGGGTGATGGTCTGCTCCTATCCGGTCTTGATGCGGCGGGTGGCATCGCTGACGGAGCTGCGGGCCCTGCTCAGCCCAGGCGCTCCGCGCCAGCCCGCGGCGCCGCCTCCATCCTCAATGGCCCTCACCAGACCCGGTGCGGGTCTCGACCCCGCCTCGCTGCTGCCTCTGCCCCAGCAATTCCTGCCGATCACATCGGACCCCAGCGTCCCGCTGAATCCGGCGGAGCAGCGGCTCTTCCTCCTGCTCTGCGACGACCTGCCTGATGGGGTGGTGGAGGAGTCCCTGGCGCTGCTGGAGGTCTGCCTGCTGCCTCCGCCCAGGCGCCTGCTCACCGTCCTGCCCGACCTCTGCGAGCGCCAGCGGCTGCAGGCAACGGTCCTCTATGGCCTCTGCATACTCAGCGACTGCGGCAAGGGCCGCAACAACACGGCTGTCCGGCGACAATGAAGTTGGCCGGTCAGTTGCGTGGATGACAACTCACGCCAACTCAGGCGCCCAAACCCGCTGGCGATGACTGTCCTCTGATCAAGCATGGATGCAGATGGCAGGTTATTCGCGAGATGCACGCGAACCCAGGGTGATGCTGGGAGAGGTGGTAGATCATGCAGACCTGCCGACTGCTACTGAGGCGCAGCAAGATCAGATCATGCACACGCGGATCGCGCAAATCGAAGCAATATACAAACCAATAGCTGGCAGACTACAGCAGAGGAATTCCTATCTTCAGCAATAGAGAGGGAGAGTCACCAGAGAGCACGCACGCCGCCTTGCTGCTGAACTGGAGTTGGAGTCGTCATGTCTGAAGACAGTGTGGCGACGGATGCCTGATTCTGCTGAATGCATTGCGGCAGAAAAACATACCAAGAAAGAAGGGATGTGCACTGACCATTGTCTGGATTGCAACGGCCCTGAGCACAAACATTCCGAGATCCAGAATAGGTATTGCAGGTATCCGCTAGCCGCATATCCGTTGGCAACCCAGCCAGAATCGTTGCCGAAGAGATCTGGCCATCTACGGCATCGGCGATAATGGCTGAACGGCAGTGCCTGGACTGCCGTCCTCCTCATACCCCAATAAGGAAAGTAACTGGTTGTCTGATCACGCAGAAACTCCTCGCCCGCATTGGAAGACATGAATCTGGCAACGCCGAGGAAATTTACACTGTAGGTTTTCAGCATGCCCTGTCTCACTTCCTCCGCAGTCCAACCCGAACGCCGGAGGCCGCCCTCCAGTCCACGATCGACGACTTCGCCCGTCTAGAAAAAGGTATCGAAGGCATCCTGAGTGGTTGAACACACAGCGCCACCGGTGTTCCATCGAACTGGCCGCTCAGCGGCAGGTGCAGGCAAGGAAGCTGCGACACTCAAGGCAAGTGACCCTATCATCAGTTGCAGAGATTTCTTGTTCACGAGTCAATACCTGAGTCAACGGTTACAGCGTAGGCAACCTCGATCACTCCGCATCTCAGGGCTCACATCTGCATCAGAACTGCTGCGGCATTCTGAATGTTTTGACGGAAGAGAGTTTTGACAGGCAGCAGTACATGCGATGCATTCATGCTGAAGCCCTCGCCTGTCAGGTACCGAGGCGCCATGCTTGATGTATTGCATTGTGATTTCATGCGCCCAGTTCTGGTTGCTACTTCATCCCTTTGGATAATCCTTGCCTCATCTGTCTCTGCTCAGACCATCACTGATGCGCAGATGCGTGCCGCCAATCTGGCGCGAATGCAGGCAGAAGTGATTAACGGCGGCGGCAATAAGTACTCCCCTGCTAACTGCATGCATCAAGGGGGGGGAGGCAACTGCCTTGAATCAAATACGTCTCTTGGTTTCCGATTCAGATTTCTTGGGGGGCCTGCAGGCTGGGCTGCCAAGCGTGAGCCAGCGACGATTGAAACTGTGGTGCTCGTGTCCCCCGATGGGAAGATCTCGAGGGTTGAGTACAATGGCCCAGTGCGGACAGGCCTGAATCCCTGAGTCGTCATCTCCACCTCCAAACTCATCCGGCACCAGCCATGAAGCTCAATTTGAACGTTGGGCGGGATGAGGGGGCGGTGGACTGAAAAACTTCCAAATCCATAGTGACATCACATATGATGGCATGGCTGTCATGGAAAGCAAATACGATGAATCACTCGGACGCTCGCAAACAAACCTTAACATGTGCAGACAAAGAAAACCAACAACTTGGTGATACTGTCATCTCGAAGAGACTGTGCTCAGCAGCATTACCAGATGCTGGATCCCCGGCAGTGAATGGCACGCTTAACCCTCATACAGCGCACCCAAAGAACATCAGCAGGCTGCACTTAGATCGGCTATAGAACAGCTGTTTAAGTGTCTTGATCGTCTATGCAGGCATGACAGCAAGAGCCTATCGGCCATCCACAGGCGGGAGGGCAGTGAAGAGTCTGAGTGGACATCTAACGAGAACAATACACCATATCCAGTCGATTGAAGCCAAGATTAGAAGTCACAACGAACTGAAAACTATCCTTGATCCCGCTGCAGGCTTGAACATAGAGAGAAGGTGAATATCCAAGGTCGCTTTAACGCAGAAAAGGAACTAGGATCGAAGGATCTCAAGGCGAGATTGGCTGGCTTTTAATCTGCCTCTCCAAAGTATTTAGCATCACAGCGACAGCCAGTTCATCCCTAATGAGGTGCCCAATTGTTGGATTGAGGATATCGGTCTCGATTCTGCCACTCCCCACATGCCCTAGGTAAAACAAGCAATCTCGGCCATGGCGATCACTCACCGCCTGGGCAAGAGTGTGCCAATGAAGAGCCTGCTGGCAGGTCCCAAACTGCCAGCTTTTGTGCATATGGTGCTCGGCTGTGAGGTCCCACTCCCTCAGCTCAACAAGGAACAACTGCAATTCCCATGGATCCACATCTGTGTGGTAAATCGGGAAAGAGTTCATCATTTCAGGGGTCATGGCATCACCTTGTACTGCAGACCGAAGCCGAAGATGCTACATCCAAGATCACGGCCATCAAGGCTGAATCAACCTCCTGTGCGATTTCATTCACCTCTGGAAAACCAGAAAGATCCCGCAACGTATCGACAGGCTTGAGCATGCCAATCTTGGTCTGACCAGATTCTGTATAGACAGAGATCCGGCAAGGCAGAGCCATACTCAAGGACATGTCAAGCTGAAGAAGCTTTGCTGCTTGTTGAGGATTGCATACCTCAAAGACACGACAGTTTTCTACAAAGCCAATGTTCTTACTGCGCAGAGTGGCGGCAAGATCATGAACAGCCAGCAATCCGAAGTCATGGGCCGCGATAACAGACTGCAGATCGGAACAGGTTTCATCAAATGGCTTGTTGGTATCCAGAATAAAAAAGGGTTTCATGGCAAGGTCCTGAAAGTGGTGGGGTAGCTGCCATCAGAGGCAAGCTGCGCCGCTGTACCGGCAACAGGCCGTGGCGAGATTGCGTGTGACGGCCTGGGAGTTTCATTGCATAAGGATGACCGGTCTCGCCGTCTGCCAAGATGCTGGCGAGGTGGACAGTAGGGAAGTGTCGAACAAGGATCAACTACACCTGTCCCCAAGACCCCAGGAAGACGGAGCCGAGAGACTTGGAGCATGCTGCTCCAGTTCCGCGGATATTGGGCGCCATAGCTGGCGCCACTCATGATCCTGATTCAGCCTCTTACTGCCTTGTCCTTGACGTCTTCGACGGGATTGTGGACTTTGGCCTCGGACTGCTTCGCCTTGCCAGCGAGGCGATCACCCTGGTTGCCAGTAACCTCACCAATCGATTCCTGGGTCTTGCCCTCGACATCTTTGGCGCCGGCCTTGATGCCACCAGCCGCTGTGGCCAGGGGCATGGAGGCCGGGCTGAGGCAGGCGGGACCTAAGGCCTGCGCAGGCGAGCTGAAGACAGGCGCGGTGATTAATACGAACAGGCTGAACGCAAGTCCAAGGCCAGTGCCAGCCAGTTTTCGGAGCAAAGAAGTGTGATGATTCATGATGACGAATGCGAATGGGGAACAAGGCATAGAAATACAAACATACATATTCAGATTCACCACTGGAATCGTCGGCCAATCTGCATACCAAGCATGAAATCCGACCACGAGATCCTGATCAAGGCCTCATGGCTCCAATGGAGTAACTCAGCGCCAAAGCAAATGACAAGCAGCCAGCTCTATTGAGAAAGGGACATTCCAACGCAAAGCAATACGAGTTTTGACGAGCCTATTGTCAACGCATAGAGGCCTATCCAAGCCTGTAAAACGGCAGATCAGGAGTTGATGAGTCTGGCTATTTCCTCTTGTGTCTTCCCGAGCTTCTTCTGCAGATGGCCAAGCAATTCCTCTTCCTGGCCTTCCGCATAGTTAAGGTCATCATCGGTGAGATCGGCAAATTTCTGCCTGAGCTTTCCCTTCAATTCGTGCCATTCACCTTTGAACTGGAGCTTGTTCATGATCGGGTCCCGCAAAGTTGTGAGATTATGGGCAGAGCAAATGGAGTGGTTAGATCCGCACAAGAGAAGATCTTGTCACTTGTCACGCCATTGCTCCTCCAACTCAACTATGGACCTGAAAAATCAATCTGACTGCTGCAGATGTGCCCGAGAATCACTGCGCAATGCGTTTACGGGCTACTGAGAATAGTCTGAACGTTTAGAGCGATCCATATCCGGCCTCGGCACCGCCAGAGAAGCTTTCCATCTAAAACTCAATATGGGAGCAGTGCAGATGCAGATCCGCAGCATCTTCATTCAGTTGCCAGGACGAGCTTTAGCGTCAATGTGCAACAGAATTCCCCCAGTGTCAGGAAAGTTGTCCGCTCGATCAGACCGACCACCTGGGGGCTCAACCGACGACCATGAAACCGATTTATGACGCTGCTTTGCGGGAAGCCGTCCGTTTGCGGATGAGCCCTCCCAATGGCGAGAGTGTGAGCGCGATTGCCCGTGATACAGGGATTGCGGTTCCCACGTTGTACAGCTGGC
>JBKDOR010000150.1:0-18966 GCA_046342775.1 Synechococcaceae cyanobacterium | reverse complement strand
GTCGATCACCCAGGACTGGCCGCGGCTGCTCTCGCTGGGTGAGCAGCAGCGCCTGGCCTTCGCCCGGCTGCTGCTGGCGGCCCCCCGCTTCGTGGTGCTCGATGAGGCGACCAGCGCCCTGGATGTGCCGACCGAACGGCTGTTGTACGCCCTGCTGGCCGAACGCGACACGGCGCTGGTGAGCGTGGGCCATCGTCCGACGCTGCTGGGCTTCCACGACACGGTGCTGGAGCTCGACGGCCACGGCGGCTGGCGGCTGCTGCCGGCCGGCTCCTGGCGCCCCGAGGGATGAACGCCAGGCCGGCATCCAGGGGACTGACGGCTCCATCGGCCGTTAGCCCAGCCGCGCCGCGCCTGGTCTCGGCCACCGCCTCGCCCCGCGAGCCCACGGGGATCAAGACATGTCACGAGCCGCTGACCATGGCGGGCTCCTGGCTGCTGGGCTTCGCTGGGGGTGCGGTTGGCCTGCGCGCGGTTGGCCTCCGCGCTGCCCTCGCGAGGCCCCCTTGGTTTTCGCCAGGCCCCCGCGTGCTGGCCCCCGCGTGCTGGCCTCGGCGCCGCTGTTTCGGAGCTGCTGTTTCGGAGCTGCCGCTTCGGAGCTGCCGCTTGGGCGCACTCCCCCGCCCCAGCGGGCGAGCAAGAGCGCCCAAGCAACAAGCGCGCCCAGGACATGGTACACCTGAACTATGCTGGCGGTTGGGTCGTCGCAACGGACCGGCCCTCCAGGGCCCGTCACCAGGCCCGGGCGTCGGGTCGCTCCAGCCCATGCCAATCCCAGTCCTCGCCAAGCTGCGTTCGCCTCGATGCCGAGCCACGCCGATTCCCCGCACCATGCCCGCTCCAATCGCGCCAGGGGCGCGACGCCCCCCTGGCTGGAGGCCCTGCCGGCGGGCTTGCCCCAATCCCTCCACCCGTGGCCCGAGCCTCTGCCGGACTCCCTGCTCTGTCCGCTGCTGGGGGAGGCGGTGGCCGCTGGTTTTCCCAGTCCTGCCGACGACTATGTGGAAGCCCGCATCGACCTCAACCTGGAACTGATCCCCAGGCCTCTCTCCACGTTTCTGATGCGGGCCAGCGGCGATGCCCTGCGCGGTGACGGGATTTTCGATGGCGACCTGCTGGTGATCGACCGCGGCATCACGCCGCGACCGGGCCAGGTGGTGGTGGCCACCCACCAGGGCGCCTTCATCCTGCGGCGCCTGGGGCGTCGCGATGGCCGCCTTTGGCTGGAGGCGAGCGATGGCGTCAGCCCGCCGATCCCCCTGGGCCCGGAGCGCGATCCCGCCGATGCGCCAGCCGAAACCGAGCTTTGGGGCGTGGCCCTGCACGCCATCCACCACCTCGGCGGCGAACCGGGCCGGCGCCGTTGATCCGGCCAGCCGGGCCGCGCAACCACGAATGTGGCTGGACATGGAACCAGGACCCGCGGCTGCGGTCGGCTGGAGCCCCGCCACGCTGACCGCCGTTCCAGACTTCCGGGGCGCCCAGGGCGCAGCCACCTCAGCCTCTGCCTCGATGGTCGAACCCCTGCCCGCCCTGAGCCATGACGAGTTGGAGACCCTGCAGGCAGCCCTCGACCCGCTGCTGGACGGCTTCGGGGCCAGCGGATCCTGTCTGGATGACGCCTTGGCCTATCTGGAGCGCCTTGGCGTGGTGAACAACGGGGTCGGGGCAAGCGGCGAGACCGGCTGCTCGGCGCTACCGCTGTGGATCGAGCGCTGGCGGGAGGCCGGAGGTAACCGCCAGACGCTGCGGCTGATGGTGGTCACGCTGTTGGCGCTCGCGCCAGCCGGAGAGAGTCAGGGGAGCTCGGCCGCTGGGCTGGCCGGTGACGGCCCAAGCTCAACCTGCTCAACCTCAACCTGAGGAGCAAGCCAACCAGCATCCAGGCCGGGCAGGCGATGGGGCCGGGGGCTGGTCGAACGCATCGAGCCCCGAGCTGCTGGGGGGCGCAGGCGGGGCGCAGCTGGCAGGCGCGAAACTGGAGAGGCGTGCGCAGCAGCGGGGCGTTGGCCGAGGGCGCCAAGCCCCGGCGACGGGCTGGTTAGGTTGACAACAATCGTGCCGCGCAACGCCACTCCCGCCATGGCCAACCCCCTCACCGCCGCCGAGGTGCATGCGCTGGCGGAACGATTGCCGCAATGGACCCTGCAGAACGGCAAGCTGCATCGTGAGTTGCGCTTTGCCGATTTTTCCCAGGCCTTTGCGTTCATGACGCGGGTGGCCATGGTGGCGGAGCAGCTGAAGCACCATCCGGAGTGGAGCAATGTCTGGAACCGGGTGAGCATCGAGCTCACCACCCACGACACGGGCGGCCTCTCGGATCTGGATGTGGAGATGGCCGAACGGATCAACGTGTTGCTGGACTGAACCGAAGTGCAGGTGCATTCAGAACACCTGAAGAGCAGCTCCTTTCCCCCGCGTGCTGCTGCTGGTGCGACGGGATGCCGCTACGGCGATCAGATCGCCAGCCGCGCCTCTCTGCTGACCTTTCTGGAGTTGGCCGATCTTGCGGTTGGGGCCGGCGATTCCGCCCGCAACGCCTTCCTGCTGAGCGATCGGCTGCGCCAATCGCCAGCGCTGAGACTCGGCAGCAACCTGGAAACCGATACGGATGACATGAACCACCGAGTCTCCGCGACTCACGACCTGCATCACATCCTCTGCGGCTTCAGCCTCGACAGCATTGGTGAGATCGGCGTGATCAGCATCTGCGGCAGTGGCGCAGCGCGAGCCGCACCTTTCGTCTGATCAGTCAAGGCCTGGACATCGCCACCCAGGCCCAGCCGATGTTCCCGATCCTGTGGCAGGAGCAGCTCGCCAGAAACCTCGAGGGGTTGCGGGCCGAACTCGGCTTCCAAGCAATCAAAGAAGGGTCCTGCAGCTGGTAGGACAACCCCGCCCTCCGCACGGCCCTGGAGCGCTGAGCTCCAGGGCCGTGGCCTCAGCGACCGCAGCGGACGGATCTCACACCAGGGCAGGCAGCGGTCCGGTGAGGTGGGCGGGTTCGGCCAGCCGGAAGCGCAGCCGCTCGTTTTCGACGCTCACCGCGATCGTGCTGCCGGCGCTGAAGCTGCCGGCCAGGATCGCCTTGGCAATCGGCGTTTCCAGCTCCCGCTGGATCGCCCGCTTGAGCGGCCTGGCACCGTAGACCGGGTCGTAGCCCACGCCAGCCAGCCAATCGAGGGCTTCGCCATCGAGTTGCAGGGCGAGCTTCTTCTCCTCCAGCCTGCGGGCGAGCCGCTTCACCTGCAGCTCCACGATCTGCCGCAGTTCCTCAGCCTTGAGGCTGTGGAAGATGATCGATTCATCGAGGCGGTTGAGGAACTCGGGGCGGAAGTGGCTGCGCAAGGCATCATTCACCCGCTTCTCCATCTCGGCGTGACGGGCGGGATCACCAGCCAGATCGAGGATCGAGGCGCTGCCGATGTTGCTGGTGAGAATCAGCACGGTGTTGGTGAAATCCACCGTGCGCCCCTGACCATCGGTGACGCGACCGTCATCCAGGATCTGCAACATCACGTTGAACACATCGGGGTGAGCCTTTTCCACCTCATCGAACAGGATCACGGCATAAGGGCGACGCCGTACCGCTTCGGTGAGCTGGCCCCCCTCCTCGTAGCCCACATAGCCTGGAGGCGCTCCGATCAGGCGGGAGACGGCGTGTTTCTCCATGTACTCGGACATGTCGATGCGCACCATCGACTCCTCGGAATCAAACAGCTGGGAGGCCAGGGCCTTGGAGAGCTCGGTCTTGCCGACGCCGGTGGGGCCGAGGAACAGGAAGCTGGCGATCGGTCGATTCGGATCGCTGAGACCGGCGCGGGAGCGCTGGATCGCGTCGGCCACCGCCGTGACGGCCTGCTGTTGCCCGATCACCCGGGTGTGCAACTCATCCTCGAGATGCAGCAGTTTCTCCATCTCGCTCTGCACCAGCTTGCTCACGGGGATGCCGGTCCACTTGGCGATCACCTCAGCGATGTCATCCTCGGTGACCTCTTCACGCAGCAGCGTCTTCTCGCCACCGGCGTTCAGCTCAGCCTCCTTGACGGCGAGCTTCTTGTGAAGATCCGCCAGGGTGCCGTATTCCAATTCAGCTGCCTTGTTCAGATCATAGCTGCGCTTGGCCTGCTCCACCTGCAGCTGTACCTGCTCAATCTCTTCTTTGATCGAGCTGAGTTCATCAATCGAACCCTTCTCCTTCTGCCACTGGGCATTGAGGGCACTCTGCTGTTCCGCCAGATCGGCCAGCTCTTTCTCCAATCGCTCCAAACGATCGCGGCTGGCGGAGTCAGACTCGCGCCCCAGCGAAAGTTTTTCCATCTCCAGCTGCAGAATGCGGCGATCGAGTTCATCGATCTGCTCCGGCTTGGAGGTGATCTCCATCTTCAGCCGGGCGGCGGATTCATCGACCAGGTCGATCGCTTTATCGGGGAGGAAGCGATCAGCGATGTAGCGGCTGGAGAGCACGGCCGCCGCCACCAGGGAGTTGTCGGCAATCCGCACGCCGTGGTGAACTTCATAGCGTTCTTTGAGACCGCGCAGGATCGAGATCGTGTCTTCCACCGTGGGCTGATCGACAAACACCTGCTGGAAGCGACGCTCCAGGGCTGGATCTTTTTCGATGTGCTGGCGGTGTTCATCCAGGGTGGTGGCCCCGATGCAGCGCAGCTCACCGCGGGCCAGCATCGGCTTGAGCAGGTTGCGGGCGTCCATGGCCCCGCCAGAGGCGCCGGCACCGACGACGGTGTGGATCTCATCGATGAACAGCACGATCTGCCCCTCGGAGGCGGTGACCTCCTTGAGCACCGCTTTCAATCGCTCTTCGAACTCGCCGCGATACTTGGCGCCGGCGATCAAGGCACCCATATCGAGGGCGATCAAACGGCGATTCTGCAAGGCCTGAGGTACATCACCGTTGACGATGCGCTGGGCCAAACCCTCCACGATCGCGGTCTTGCCAACACCGGGCTCACCGATCAGCACCGGATTGTTCTTGGTGCGACGGCTGAGGATCTGGATGGTGCGGCGGATTTCCTCATCGCGACCAATCACCGGATCCAACTTGCCTTCGCGGGCTGCGGCGGTGAGATCGCGGCCATATTTTTCCAGGGATTCGTAGGTGCCTTCCGGGTTCTGGTCGGTCACCTTCTGGGTGCCGCGCACCGCCAGCACGGCCTCCTTGAGCTTGGCGGCATTGGTGCCGGCCTGGGAGAGCAGTTGACGACCACAGCGGTCGTCTTCGGCCAAGGCCAGCAGCAGATGTTCGATCGCGATGTAGCTGTCACCGAACTCCTTTTTGAGCGCATCGGCTCTGTTGAGCACGGCGTCGAGACCACGGCCAAGGTAGATGTTGTCGGGTGCGGCACTGAGGCTGGGCTGGCCGGCGCTGAAGGCGTCAAGCTTCTGCACCAGCCCGCCCAGGTCGACGCCCGCTTTCTCCAGGATCCGGCTCGCCAGTCCCTGTTGAGCCAGCAATGCGGCGAACAGGTGCTCGCTCTCCATCTGCTGTTGACGGCGCTGCTGCGCCAGCTGCTGGGCGTTGACCACGGCGGCCCACGCTTTTTCCGTGAAATGTTCGGCGGTGGGATGCATCGATGACCCTCCTGGCGGGGCGGATGCGGATTTGAAGTCACCGTATGGAGGAACTCGGTCACCGGGAATCGGGAGGGCCGTACCCCGCGGGCCGGAGCCCCTCACCCAGGATGGGTGCGCCGAACCGACTTGGCGCGAGAACCGCCCTGGCCGGGCCCGTAGGGTTACGCCCTCAACGGGACTTGTCGGCGGGGAAAGCGCCGCTGCTGGCGGGGCAGAGCCGCAGCGGACAGCCATCAGGGCCGTAGATGGCATCCGCGGCTGAAAGGCAGCCCATCCTGTTTTTGGCGGCCACCTGGGATGGTTGGATGCGGATCGGCTGCAGGGCCGGCAATTGCGGCGGCACGATCAAAGGGCAGGGAGGGGGCAGCAGGCCGCCCTTGTCGATGGCGTCAGGCTGATTGGGATTGGGGGTGGCGGCAGCGGGGCCCGGTGAGCTTTTTGTTTTGGGCGGTGGAGCCGCGCTCAGGCTGGCGGGGGCTGGAGGCGTGGCCAGCATCTGCGCCCGCACCGTTCGGTCGGGCACCAGCGCGACGGCGCTCAACCAGCAGGCGGCCAGGGCCAGGGCCGCCGCACAACCCTGGAGGCTGCAGCCGACGGGCCCCAAGCGAGGGCTCCAGAGGCCAGCCGGTGGGGGCTGAAGCTCTTGGCGCGTCTGCGACGCGGGGCTGGGGCGCAGGACCTCACCAGGACAACGGTGGGGGTCAACGCTGTGGCGACGTCCGTGCAGGGGGGAAACCTGAAGTGGCATCGCGGTGGAGTTGCTGGGCTCCCAGTTTGGGCGTTCCGGCGAAAGACCATCGGCGTCGCTGAGCGCCCTGCGCAGCTCCGCCCGAGCACGCACGCCACCTGGCGAGGAGAGCAGGGCTCCGATCCGCTGGGCGGCGGTCTTGAACGGCCGCTGAACGCGGGGTTGCAAGGCCCTCAGTTCGCCGCTGTCGCCGATTCGATGATGGCCTCACCCCGCCGATAGATCTCCCGGGCATAGTCGGTCCAGGTGCCCTGGCCCCAGTAGCGAAAGCAGCTGGTTTCCAGCAGCAGCACGTACAGCAGCGCCTCCTGGTATCTCGGGCTTGTTGTCACACCTGGATCTGCGGCCACCAGAGGATCAAAGCGCTGATGAAACTGAGCACTGAGGCGCTGCATCGGTTCCAGCACATTGTGGTAGCCGTCCACCCAGCTGAGGTGATTGGTCCAGGAGGCGCCGTCCATCGAGAAGTCGGGATCGCTGGCGTGGAGCTCGGCAATCGCCGTCGCGGTGGTCTCCGCCGTGGGGTGATTGCCGACCAGGCGCCATAGTTTGTGCTGCTGGATGGCCTGAATGCAGGGATAGTCTGCGGTCTTCACCCCCGCGGCATCCAGCAAATCCAGATATTCGCTGCCATTCAAGGCAACCGTACCGTGATCGCTGTCCTGACGGGCAATGCGCTGGTGGGCTTGGATGAAGGCCTGGGGAAACTCATTCATCATCACGCCACCATTCTCACCATCGGCGATTTGGCTCACCAACGCCGGAATGCTGTGTTCTCCTAGGGGCTGTCTTCCCAGCCCCAAGGCCTCGTAATAGGGCTGCATTTGGCCGACGAGCTTCGTGTCGGAACCCTGGGTCTTAATCAGCGCCACGATCCTGCGTTCTTCGCCCTGAGAGTTACGGGCAATCAACTGATGGGGGATGAATGCCTGCTCCCGTGAAAGGCTGGAACCATCTAAATTCTCAACCGTATGCTCTTGAACCAGCAGCCAGCGGTAGCCACAGTCCAGCAGAGCTTTCACAAACTCGTACAGACAATCAGGATGGTTGGGAAGATGCATCTCAGGCGGTGAGAATCCCCTCACTCGTTGCAGCGCCGCAGGGCCAAAAAGAGCCAGAAAATGCTGACGCCAGGCCTGGATCTGCAACTTCAGATCCGGGATCGGCGTCGAGGGAATCACAGCATGCCCCCAGCAGGTTCCCAGCCACTCCACATGGGAGACCATCTGGGAATCACAGGCCAGAAAACATAAGGCATCAAGGATATCATGACGCTGCATTTGCTCAAATCCCCACAGAAGCGTGCCCGAATAGTCGAGCATGATGCGAGGATTGCAGCCTTCGCTGATCAGCTGGGGAATCATATCGGCCAGGCGCCTGTAGCAATCAGCGAAGGCGCTGGCATTGTGATTGTCCCCTTCCCCGCTGTGCTCATACATGTATTGCAGATGCGAGATCAACTCACCGTGAGCACCAGCGGGGATCGTTGGCTGATGCATGTGCAAGGCACAGGCAAAGCCCGAGTGGATGGAATTCAACCCGAGCGCCGGCTGGACGGTGGGCGGCGACACGGTCGGCTGAAGCAGCGCCTGCAGCTCCTGCTCCGCGCCGCAGATTGGTGGCAGCTTGACCATGGATACCGCGCTCTCCAGCAGCAAAGGATCGGAACATGAATCATGGCAGCGGGCCGCCACATCCCAGGGCGTCCAACACGGCCAACAGCCCAGAGGCCTCAGACGACGGCCTGGCACAAAGCGCCGAATCTCCTGCACGAATCTGCAGCGCGGATCTCCTGCACGAATCTGCAGCAGGAATCTCCTGCGCGGATCGGTGCGGTTCAGCACATTCCTAAGGCCACGGCCGGGCCAAAGGTTCGCCGATGAACACACCCTGTTCGGGCATGGCCACACTGCGCCAATAACTTTCAACCAACGTATCTCCGCCGCGATAGTAAGTAAGAAGCAAGACTGGATCTGGAAACTTCTCTGCGATGGCACAGGGTTCGACCACAGTGCCATAACTACCTGTGGCACCGGCCTCCAGCCAGCGCAGGGCGCTCATCTGGGCTCCGGGCGCATCCGTCGGCGTCAACAGACCGGCAAAGGAGGTGAGGTGATCGGCGACCGCTCCGGGCCGGTAACGATTGCTAGCGATGGCCTCCACCCGCGGCAGCCCGGTAAAGTATGCGATGACATCGTTGGCGCCACTCAGGCGGTCACCTTGCAGACTTTTCACACGTAAACTGCCCCCGAGGGTGGCGCGCATCTCGCTATAACGCAGCGATCTGATATTGCGTTTGCTGTCGGAAGTGCTCATCAGATAGACGGTTCCTGGTGGTGAACTGCCATCCGCCGCCTTGCCGCGTTGGATCAGCGCTGTGGCCTGGGACAGGTCCCTGGCGGCCAACAGCATGGAGAGGCGCAGGCCCAATTGCTGCCACGGTCTGCGGATCTCGCCGCGGGCGAAGTAGGGGTTGAGGCGGGTGGTGTTGCAGCTGGGAGGGCAAGGCAGCTGCCGCACCCCGAAACTGAGCGCACCCGTGATCGACTGACAACCCACTTGCCAGGGAGCCGCCCAGGCCAGCGCATAGATTTGGACGTTGTTCGGCGTGCGTCGCAGAATATCGCTGCGGATCTGACTGAACAGAGTCGGATCTAGGCTCGTGCTCGGCACCGGGAAGCGAACACGGATCACATTGGCGCTGGGGATGGCCCGCACTTGTGCATAAACCTGGCCGATCGCTTCACTCAGGGGATCCTGGGCGTTGATGACCAGCGCCACATGCTCAGGACCAAGGGGGGTTGCCGCGCGGTCCGACGTGGCCGGTGTAAGAGCAAGAAACTGTTGGGAATCTCCGGCGAGCAGCAGGGAGAAAAGCAGCAGCAGCAGCGGCCTGCCGATACTGCGGCCGGGGGCCACCAGCCCGCGCAGCTTGGTTGGCTGTTGCGGGTGCAGCCTGCCGTTCGCAGCGGTTGCAGGCGCAAGCCCCCCGTTAGGAATCTGCGTGGCCAAGACTGTCGCCCATCCCGCTACCATCAGCTTGGAGACGCCAATGCACGCGGTCAAGTTGAACGACAGCTGCTGAGCCCCAACGAGATGGCTTGGTTGCGTTGCCAATCCGCGAACGACGATTCGCTCCGGCAGCTCTGGCTTTTGCAATGACTGCGGGTGGCACAGCAGGCTAAAGGGAAAATCGGAAGAACAAGAGCATTTGAGATTGTTCTGATGACGGCACCGCGATTCTACTGAGTGGTTCGATCATCAGGCTGGCCAAGCCCGGGAGAGCCATCATCCCGGCGACCGAGGCTTGTCCCTGCTGTTGGGGGCACAGCTTCAGGAGAGCCCCGCAGAATCCGGAGGGCTGCCGCGCACGCTTTCGCCTCACTCCCCTTAGACTTCAACAGCATTCCTTACTACGGATGACGATCCCTCCCGACGAGCCTAATTCAACAGCCTGGGACAACCTACTCATTGCCAGACTAGCCAGCGAGTCGTGCGAGTTCGATAGCACACACGACGATCCCCAGCGCAACTGCTGGCTGGCCGTACACCGTTATGTCCACGGAGCCATCCCCTCCGAATACGATATAAGAGAGATACCCGAATCACTGTATCTCGCAGTCTTGGAGCGACGGATGTCACAACAGGACTCAGCATCAACCTATGATATCAGTCCTTAGAGAAAAAAGATTTTCGCCTGGTGTGCCGCACAGGCTCAACCATGAGTGTCATCGGCAAGCGCAAATTTAGACCCAGAATACCAACAACGATCAGAGCCAATCCAATCATCGCTGCAGCATTGAGAACCTTGCTGTAGACCAACCAGCCGAATAAAGCCATAAGTTCCACTCCTGATCCTGGCCACACTGCGTCGACAATGCCGAGCTCGATGGATGCGCAGGCTCAGAGAGGGACAATAAAAGACAACGCTGTAACCAATGATCGCCAAAGTCAGAATCAGTCTTTGCATGAGGCAACAGTGAGCTGTGATCGACCCGAATCCCCCTTGGCATGTCTCCATGCCCCACGCAGCAGCATCACTCAGCATTGTGAGACTCATCCGTGTAGCCAGAGGGGTTAGAACACAACCAAGCCCAACTGTCCTTGCACATGTCTTGAAGCGACCGGCTTGCCGTCCAGCCCAGAACCTGCTCTGCCAAGCGAACGTCAGCAACGCTGACAGCAGCATCACCGGGGCGCCTCTCAGTCACTGTCCAGGGAATGGAGATGCCACTGACGGCGTTGAAGGTCTCAATCGCATCAAGAACAGAATGGCCATGGCCGCTGCCAAGGTTGAACCGAAGGAACTGAGATCCGTTGTTCAGAAGGTGGTGCAAAGCAGCGATATGACCATCGGCTAGATCCAATACATGAATATAATCGCGAATGCATGTGCCATCTTTTGTCGGCCAATCCTGTCCATAGATGTGAAGAGACCCTCGCCGACCAGACGCCACTTGTATGATTAGAGGAAAAAGATTGCTAGGTACACTCAGAGGTGCTTCACCAATCTGGCCACTGGGATGAGCACCCACCGTATTGAAGTAGCGAAGACAGGCAACTCTCCAACCGCAGCCAGAGCCAACAAGATCAGAGAGGAGTTGCTCCACAGTCGCCTTTGTTGAGGCGTAAGGATTGATAGGGTTGATTGTAGCCGACTCAGCAATTGGAACGTGCTCTTGCAACCCATAAATGCTGGCGCTGCTGCTGAAGACAATTGTGCGGCAAGCAAATTCATTCATCACCTGCAGCAGCTGCATGGTTCCGTGGACATTGATATCCCAGTAACGGAGCGGATCGTGCACGGATTCTCCCACTGATTTGAGCCCAGCAAGATGCATAACCGCATCAATGTTCTGACATGCCTGCAAAAGGTCAGCGCGACAACGCACATCTCCATGACGCAACTCAAGACGCGCAGGTTGGCAATCCCGCCAAATCCCAGGCCCATCAGGGCGCAACTGGTGCAGACCAGCCAGAACTGCAACACGCTGTAATGCAACAGGAGAACTATTGGAGAAATCGTCAAGTACGACCAGAGAATGCCCAGCGCTGAGCATTTGCAGGCAGAGATGACTGCCGATGAAACCAGCTCCTCCAGTAATTAAAACTCGTGACATTATGCTGGTCTGTCAAGAAATATAGAAGTATACTTAAATACACCAATCGACGGTGAATGAGTGGTTGGAATTGAGACAGCTGCTGTGGGGATCCGAGGAGCAAGTGATCGGCAGATTCTGGGGGCTGTCTTTCGGTGGGATGTCATCAAAATGTCGATTAAATTGAAACGAAGCAATTCATTCTCTAAGTTAGACTACAATTAATGTGGTGAGCGGTGCGTCCCAACTGTTCTTGATCCATCATACCAGCATTGCGCCTGCCCCGACAACTTGTGATGAGAAGGCACTCACAAGGTTCGCAGAAATCTGGTGCAAGCAAGTCATTACAGACACCAAACCTCTATTCGCTAGCGAGTTGCCTCACTAGAAGCGCAACGCTTCTTGTGCAAAGAACAGAAATTAATTCCATCGTCACTGATATGTGCTGAATCAATTCAAGTGAGACTGCTCCGTTGAGCTATTGTCGTCGTCGCCGACAAGGCATGGCGATCTCAGCTGATCCCTGTAAGCCTATTGAAAACAATCTGTCCAGCTCATCGTCGGACACAATCGCTGCCGTATCGGTTGCGCAGCCCTATCGCTCTGGAGCCTCTGCCAAGGCCTCAGGGCCAGCACTGCCAATAGGGAAGGTTTGCCCACTCGTCGCCACCAAAGGGGCAGAAAAAGGAAACCAAATTATAATTCTCGACGCTGAGGAAAGCAAGCACATTTAGATCGTTCGCCTGGGCTTTCCAGGCTGGATATCAGCTATGATCACTTTTGGCCAAATCTTCGTTTTTCGAGAGGGGCAATGCTAGGCCATGATTATAAAATGGTTGTTGGATGTGACGGTCAAGATGGCAAAAAACACCAGTTAGGAATACCTTTTGCTCGAGTGAATCAGTCAGATCACAAAATTGATATGTCAATTCACCGGTCCCTGAATGACGAGCAGAGATGAAATAGATAGGCCTTGTCTCGTGAAGCCTTGACCCTGATTGAAGGCATCATTGACTATGGCTTCCGCCAGGTTTTACGTGAGCTCTGTCTGGGATTGATCAAGGTTGTTGAAGTGGTAGCGGCCGCGGACCGACGCTTTGCAGGCCTGTACGAAGTGAGCAGCGTCCATTGCCGCGAATTGTGCATTGCTCAACCGCTTGATTCAACAATAAAACAACTGTCTCGTCGATACTTGTCCCTTGATGAATGGCCACGTCCTCAATCATCGATACCAAATCGTGGGGCAAAGTCCAGTTGACCGTTTTGAGGGTTTGCATGGCAGGACCTGAGTGGTGGATAGGTTGCAAACGATTTGAGGCGTGATCAACATCACTCCTGCGGAGCGAAGAGCCAAGATGATCAATGCTCTCGGCCTAGGGCGTTGGGTGAGCTCGGCAGGGAGCAGCTCGCTCCTGGCTTGACCAGCATACTCCAGGCTCTGGGTGCCCTGTCCATGGGGCAATCGGGTTGCTCTGAGTGTTGACTCACTGCGTGCATCTGCAGAGTTGGCCTTGCTGAAGCGGTGAGGATCATCAACCGTATCGGCACACGGGATAGAGATCAGATCGACGCGGGCCAAATCGCTGTGGCCCCAACCCTGTTCAGCAGGACGCAGCTGGATAGAGCAGGCTTTCCCCTTCGGGCTGCAGCTCCAACACGCCCCAACCGTGCACCACGAGGTGGACCACGAATCGCCTGGCAGCATCCCTTCCTTCAAATTGCCGGTTTTCAATTATACAGTTAGGTCCCCGCCCATGGCTGATCGTGCAATGGCTGGCCTCCACATGCCCCCACTGTGTTTGTTCCAACGACCAGACCCCTTTGTAGGGTGCCTGTCCATCTTGGAGCCGAATGAGGGGAATGACCTCGGCTTGATCTGGTGCTGCCATGGAAGCTGATGCACGATTCACTGACCACTGCAGGAAGAAACCTGATCACGATTTGTCGCCTCGGCCACAGTTTCCTGAAACGTTACGACTTTCTGCGCACTTGGAAACGATTATTGTTCAACTCTGAAGAACAGTAACGACCCGGCGTGGCTCTGATCCTGGCTGCTCAGGGATAAGCATTGGGAACAAAGAACTGCTGATGCAACGGCGGCCTCTGATAGTCTCCGCCACTTTTTCGCGGCGGTAGCTTAATCGCTTCTGGAGTCATGTCCTCATATGGAACCTTGCTCAAGATGTGACGAATGCAATTCAGCCTTGCCCTGCGTTTATCATCCGCTTCAACAGTGAACCAAGGTGCCTCGGGAATGTTCGTATGGGCAAACATCTCATCCTTAGCTTTTGAGAATTCAACCCAGCGATTCCTTGATTCAAGATCCATCGGGCTCAGCTTCCAGCGGCGTGCTGGATCATCAATGCGCGATTGAAAACGGGCTTCCTGTTCTTCATCGCTCACGGAAAACCAGTACTTGAGCAGGTTGATGCCACTGCGGACCAGCATCCGTTCAAACTCCGGACAGGAGAGCATGAACTCGCCGATCTGTTCAGAGCTGCAAAAACCCATGACCTTCTCGACTCCGGCTCGGTTGTACCAGCTGCGATCAAACAGTACGATTTCGCCCGCAGAAGGGAAATGCTCTATATAGCGCTGAAAATACCATTGCGTCTTCTGCTGGTCCGAAGGTGTGCCTAGGGCGACAACATTGCAGCCGCGTGGATTGAGAGGTTCAGTAATTCGTTTGATCGTCCCCCCCTTGCCCGCGGCGTCTCGTCCCTCAAAGAGCATGATCAAGCGGTAACCGGTGTGCTTGATCCAATACTGCATTTTGACCAATTCGACCTGCAATCTTACTAATTCTTTCTCATAAACCTTGCGATTCATCTTCGGGGAGTTGCCCTCGCTCTGGATGCTGAAGTCATCAAAGATTGGTGATGGCAGGTAGCGATCTCTGGCGACCAGATGACGGCCTTCTTCTGTGCGGTGGTGTTTTGATCTGGCATCCAAGGGATTGTGTTTTTTGCCTTTCTTATGCTTCTTGCCATGCTTGTGTTGCTTCAAATTGCCGTCGGCTCCAGCGGCACGGGAACCATCCTGGCCGCCGCCTGGCTGATCTTTGGCCTTCACGAGGGGTTGATCCGACTGGTGATGGTTGCCCATTGGTGGCTCCAGGAAGGACAGGGCCGTGCCCATGGCTTGGACCTAGCCAGATTCAGGCCCGAACGCAGTCATCATGCCGACTGAGTTGTCACATTTTGCTTTTTCTTCGGAATTCCGCTCGCTGGCGAGATCCCTGCCCTTTGCTGGCGATGACTGGCGATTGTTCGCGCCGATGAATTCGATGGGGCTGTCACCGAGCTCCCGCCACTCGGAAGGGGCCGAAGCCCAGGAGCTGCAGGCACCAGCCTGGGGGAGGGGCGGATCCCGGAGTTCAGCGCCAGCCGCTGTGCGCATTGCGGCGGCGTGCCGCATGAGCTCTGGGCTATCCGCTGAGCCAGCTCCGCCAGCAGGGAGCCCCGCAGTGGTTCCCGCCGCGGCGTCTGCACCTGCCTGTCGGGCACATCCACAAAGCTGGTGGCACCGCCGCTACTCCAGTTGGCGTCGTCATCGCTGAAGCCCTGCGGCCCGCTGATCCGAGGCTGGCCAGGCCCACCAGCTCCACCACCGGGTTGCCGACGGCGAGTCAGCCAGGCGCGTCGCGGCGTTTGAGCTGTGGGGATCAGGCGGCTGGGCGTTCTGCTCAGGCGACTTGAGCGTGTCCTCAAGGCTGCCCAGAGGAATCATCAGGCCGCCTGGCGGAGTCATCAGGCCGCCTGGCGGCGGCTGCGGCGGCGGGATCCGGGTGGTGTGGCGGGCGTCCAGGACAGGATGGCGTTGTCGGCCACCAACCAGAGCGATTCTCCCTGGTGGCAGGGATGACCTCCCGTCAAGTGGCCGAATGCCGGCAGCACCAGGCAGTCGTCCTGGGGGCGGAAGGCGAAGCAGGGCAGCCGCAGCCGGTCGGCGCCACCGCTGATCCACGCCACCGGATGCACGTGTCCGCAAACATTCAGCCAACCCGGTCGAGGGTCTGGTGCGTGGGTCAGCCACAGGGGGCCCAAGGACTGGGACGCTTCCTGGGGCAAACCCTCAATCTGGCTGCCCAGCTCATGGTTGCCGCCGATCAGCCGCAAAGAGCAGCCCAGCGCCTCGGGCAGCTGCCGCAGCCGCAACCGCAACTCCGGGGTCAGAGCCAGGCGACCATGGATGAGATCGCCCAGCACCAGCACCTGGCGCGGCCGCAGGCGCTGGGCCAGGCTCACCAGCCGCTCCAGATCCGCGGCGCCCGCGTCGCTGGGCAGGGGGATGCCATGGGCCTGAAACACCTCCGCCTTGCCCAGGTGCACATCGGCGAGCAACAGCAGCTCCTGCTCCGGGTCCCAAACGACCTTGTCGGCCAGGAGCTCCAGCCGATGACCTCGCCAGAGAAAGGGCTGACGGGTGGGTGCCCCGCTCATGCCGGTCCGTTGGCGCGCTGATAGGTGGGCCGGGCGCGGGTGGCCTCGATCGTGGCTGCCACATGGGGCCAGGGGCTGAGGTCGATGCTGCTGCAGAAGATCGGCAGGTAGGCCAGGTAGGCCTGCACAGCGCAGTCCGCCGCCCCCCACTCGGATCGACCGGGGATCAGGGATCCGCCTGCCGCCAACAGCCCGTCGAGCACCGCGAGCTGACGCTCCAGATCCTCGGAGCGGCTGGCGGCCTGAAACATCGCCGCCGCCAGCGTGGAGTTGGCATACAGCACCCACTGCACGCTGAGGCTGTGGGCCATGACGCCCTCATTGTTATTCCAGTCGAACTCGTGGGCGTGGTGTTCGGCCAGATGCAGCAGGATGGCGCCGCTTTCGAACAGCGGCAGCGGCCTGCCGTCCGCCAGGGTCAGGGAATCGTCGACAAGAGCCGGCATCTTGGCGAAGGGATTGATGCGGGTGAACGGCTCCTGGCGATGCTCTCCGGCCTGAACATCGAGTTCCACCAAGGTGTACGGGATGCCCTTCTCCTCCAGGTACCAGCGCACGATCGTTGCGCGGCTGCGGCGGCTGCCGTAGAGGCTCAGGGTCATCGCGTCGGCTGAACGGGGCGATTCCATCATCGACACGGAACGGGGCGATGGCGTAGCGCTGTGACGGACCCTCACCAGCCCCAAGACCCCGGCATCCACCGAAGCGACGGCAGCGCCTCCATTGCACGCCGCTGGCGACGCCTTGATCCTGATCCCGGCAGCGGTGTGGGATCTGCCGAACACGGCCTGGCTGAACAGCTGCCTGCTGCTGCTGATCACCGCCGGCGCCGTGCCGAGATCGCTGCCGCATGCAGGGGCCCCGGCGATCCTGGCCGTTTCCCGTCGTTGGCTGCTGGCCAGCTGAGGGCTCAGCGCAGGCTGCAGACCCTCTGCAGATCACTGTCGAGATAGAGGGCGACCGGAGCGTCAGCGGGGCTTTCGAGCAGCTTCTGGCGCTTGGTGAGGTGGTTCGCCGCGCCGAGGGCGTTGGCCAGCAGGATGCGTTCGACGCCATGGCTGCGCTGCCAGGCATTGCAGCGGGCCAGGGAATCGCCAGCGGCGCCAGGCCCAGCCCCCAGCAGGATCAAGAGCGCCAGCAGCGGGCTGAGGCTGGAGCGGAGCGGGCGGATCAACACAGAGGCCAGAACTGCCGATAATCTTCGGGCCCGTCGAACTGTCCGATGACCATTGCCCTGTTGATCGCCCTGGCGGCTTCGCTGGCGCTGATGTGGCTGATTGTGCGCCGGCTGGAGAAGGCTTCCTGAGGGCCGCTCGCCGCCTTCACACGCCTTCCGCCCGGCAGGCCTCGGCCCGCAACTTCTCGAGACGCTCCAACAACGATTCGTTGCTGAGGCGGTTGTTGAGCCGCTCGGCCAGCAGCGGAAACGCCAGCGGGCCCTGGCGCTGGATCGGCTCCAACACCCATGCGCTTGCCCGCAACCGCTCCAGGGCCTCCGCCAATCGGGCCAGCTCCAGCTGCTCCTGCAGCACCTCCCGCCGGGCCTGGGCCAGCAACAGGTTGGCGGGCTCATGGCGCTGGAACACCTCAAAGAGCAGGCTGGCGCTGATCTGCAGCTGGCCGCCACTGCGCCCCTTGCCGGGGTAGCCCTGCACGATCAGGCCACTGATCTGGGCGATGGCGCGAAAGCGGCGACGGCACAGCTCCGAAAGATTCAAGGCCTCCTCCAGGTCCTGCTCCAGGTGGCTGGCATCCAGCAGGGAGCGCTGATGCTCCCGCAGCAACGCTTCGAAGGGATACCCCTTGCTGGCCAGCAACTCGAAGCCGTAGTCGTTCACGGACACCGTGATCGTGGCGCGCTGCAGCCGGGCCAAGCGCGAGGCCCAGAGGAAGCCCAAGCCCTCATGCACGAAGCGGCCCTCAAAGGGATAGGCATAGAGATGGCTGCCCTCGCGGCTGCGGCACACTTCCACCAGAAACTCGTCGCGGCGCGGGATGCGCGACAGATCGGCTTGGCGCGCCAGCAACGGCTCCAGGGCGCGCAGCTCCGGCGTGTCCAGGCTTGAAGGGGCCTCTGGGGCACTCGGCTTGGGGCCCGCTGCGTCAGCCAGCGCCCGGGCGCAGCGATCCACCTCCTCCCGCAGCTGGCGGCTGATCAGATCCGACAGGGCCATCTGGCCCCCGGCCCAGGCCGGCACCGTGGTGCTGCGGCGCGTGCTGGCCTGCACCAGGGCGGTCATGTCGCGCAGCCGCACGAACGCCAGCTGGCGGCCGGCGAAAAAGAACACATCCCCCGGCTTGAGCCGCGAGATGAAGGCCTCTTCCACGTGGCCGAGCACGGCGCCGCGCACGAAGCGCACGGTGACGGCCCGATCGGCGGTGATCGTGCCGATGTTGAGCCGATGCAGGCGGGCGATCGTGCGGTCGAGCACCTGATAACGAAAGCGCCCGGGGCCCTCGGGCGTGGGCAGGGGCTGCCGCTCCAGTTTGCGGAAGCGCTCATAGGCCCCCAGGCAGTCGCCGCCCTGCTCCAGGAAGCGCAGGCACCACTCCCAGCTGGCCTGATCGAGCTGGCGATAGCTCCAGCAATCCCGCACCGTGGCCAGCTCCCGTTCCGGTTCGAAGCCGGGCCCGCAGGCCAGGCTGGTGAGGTGCTGCAGCAACACATCCAGGGGCTGCCGCGGTGGGCGCCGCTGTTCCACCAGGCCCGTGGCCAGGCCGCGTCGCATGGCGGAGACCTCCAGCAGCTCCAGCGCGTGGGTGGGCATGAACAGCACCTGGGAGGTGCCGCCGGGGATGTGGGCGGAGCGGCCGGCCCGCTGCAACAGCCGGGCCAGATTCTTGGCCGAGCCGATCTGCACCACCCGCTCCACCGGCTGAAAGTCAACCCCCAGGTCGAGGGAGCTGGTGCACACCACCCAGCGCAGCTCACCCTGTTTGACCCCCGCTTCGATCGCCTCCCGTTCGGCCCGATCGATGGAGCTGTGGTGCAGCGCCTGGGCCCCCTCCATGTCCGGGCAGGCCCAGCGCTGGCATTGGTCCGACCTCTCCGCCTGGGTGCGGGTGGTGGTGAACAGCAGGG
>JBKDOR010000149.1:0-10976 GCA_046342775.1 Synechococcaceae cyanobacterium | reverse complement strand
CCAGGGATGCCTGGCAGCGACGAACCGTCGCCAACAGGGCCACCGGATCACAGCTGCGCTGCAGGTCCTCCAGCGCCTTGCGCTGGCTATCCCTGCACTTGCCGAGTGCCAACAGACGCTGCTGCGGCGTTCGCGGAGGGTCAGTTTTGGATGTCGCCTGACAGCCACTGGCGTACATGTTCCCGAACCATCTCCCGGATCGCTATTCCGGCTCCTTCATCCTTTGCATTCCCCTCTGAGTAGCCAGTGATGGGCTACCCCGTCAGCAGGGTTGTCCTGCGGCACTGAAACTGAGCCTGCCTCAGGTCTGCCCAAGGCCCCCTCGTTGCCTGCCTACGGAGTCGCCACCAAGCCAGCCCCAGGGCAAGCCCTCGGCCCCGACGACGTGCGGTTCGCCCGTCGCCAGTGCACACCTCTGCCATCGCCTCGTGGAGGTGAAGCGCTTCCTGGAGCAGCTCAATGCCGAACACAAGCAGCTGCATCAGGAACGTCGGCTGGCTCGCCGGCGCGGAGATCTCCTCCATCTGCTGTTCCCCGCCGCGAAAAGCTGGTGCTATCAACTCCAGGATGGGGTGCTCCTCTCCCGCCGCCAGGGCCGGAAGCAATGGAGTTAGAGCCAGCGATGGCCGAGCTGATACCCAACTCAAGCCACGGCAAACCAACAAGCAAGCCTGCGGCGAGGCCTGCTGGCGTCATGGGGCTGCCTTGGGTCCAGCGGGGTCTGAAGCGGTGAAGGCTCAGGGGCAGGAGTGAGCGAGGCCCGCTGAAGACGTTGACGCAGGGCATTCCCGATCCGCTCAGTCCCCCTTGAACGCTCAGTCCCCTTTGAACAAGGAGAGCACCAGGCTGCTGATCACACCAACGAGAAAGCCAAAGAAGCCGCTGATCTGAGCCGGGGAGAGGTGGCGGCTGAGCAGGGTGCCGGAGAGGACGGTGGTGGGGTGCTTCTGGCTGAGGCCGCTGCGGATCCGCTGAGTTTCCCCGACCACTTCCACCGCCAGCTGGTTCTGGTCGCTGCGCAGGCTGGTGAGCACGGCGATGCCCGGTGGTTCGATCTGCAGGAACTGATCGGCCCGCAGGTTGAGGGGTTCCATGCGGCCCAGGTGGAGGGTGCCGGAACGCAGGGTGGAGAAGGTGATCGGCGACTGATCAAAGAGGCTCTTGCGCTCGGTGGTGAACTGCACCTGCGAAACGAGAAGATTGGGCTCGAACACCACAGGTCGATCAGGCAGGGCCCGCTGCAGGCGCAGGCGCGCGGCACCAGCCAGGGGCAGGGGGAACTGGGCCTCCGGTGCGGAGAGGCGCCGCGCCGGGCGGCCGGGCTCTTGGTACAGCGCCTGCAGAGCCGACCCGCTGCCCTCAGCAGGTCCGGCCGGGGAGATGATCGTCAGCTCCGGAGCTGCCTGATCGGTTGCGGCTGCGGAGGCGGCTGGGCGTGGGGGGATCAGATCGAGCACGAGCTGGTCCTTGCCTTCCAGCTGCAAATTCGCCACCCGCGTACCCGGCGCCATGGCGAGCCGCAGCTCCAGCGGCTCGGTTGCGAAGGCGATCAGGGAGAGGGCCCGGCCACCATCGAGGGGCAGGCGCTGGCCGTGGAAAGGAAGCAGCAAGGGTTTGCCTTTATCCAGGCCCTTGATCGACAGGCTTCTCAGCGAAATCGCAAGAAACCCCTGGGCGGAGCCACTGGCCTGCTGCGGCGGGGGCTGGAAGGTAAAGCCCAGGGCGCTGAGGCGCAGGGCACCCTCCAGAGGCTGGCGGTTCGGAGCGATCGCCACCCCCCAGGCCAGGCCGCAGAGGCCCAAGCCCAGCACGGCGCGGGGATCGGGCCGCAGCTGCGGCCAGCCCACCAGCGACCGCCAGCTCCGTGCGCCCATCAGCGCGACAACCAGCGGGGGTCGTGGCGCAGGGTCACATTCAGCAGCGTACCGCCGCCGTCCGCCGAGCGGGCGACCAGGCGGTAGGTGCCGGCCGGATCCTTGCGGCCATCCCAGCGGCACAGAAGCTCCGTCTCCAGGCGGGTGGGACCGGAGCACTCCTGCACCAGTCGGTTGCCCGGGCCGAGGATGCGCACGTTCGCCACCGGCAGGGCGCCGTTGCTGGCAATCTCCAGGCTGTAGACACCGGCGGGGGTGAACTTCACCGGCAGCCACTGATCCGCATCCCCTGGTTGGCGCAGCTTGGCCGTGGCGCGCAGCTGGCTGGGGCTGATGTTCTCCCGCAGGATCAGGCCCGCTCCCCACTCGAAGGCTCGCCACCCCTGGCGGGGGCTGTCCAGCCGCAGGGGAGTCATCTGGTAGTCGCCGCCGCGGGCCTGCACCGTCACCTCGGGGGACTCCAGGCCAGCGGGTACGAGCAGGCGGACCACTTCCCCCCCCTCCGCCCGCCGCTCGCTCTGGGGCTGGCCGATGGTGTAGCTGGCCAGCCACATGCCAACGGCTGAGATCGGCCGCTCGCGGCGGATTCCCTCGCAGCGGTCCATCTGCGGCCGGAACTGATAATCCGTGCTGCGGGGATCCCCCCGGCTGGGGCAGGGCGGGGGAGCGGCGTGTGCTGGGGCCGCTGCGCAGAGGGCACCCAGCAGGCCAGAGGCGCTGAGAGCGCTCGCGGCCTGCACAAACCAGCGCGGCGGATGGATCACGACGGCCTCAAGCAACCCCATCACTTCATTTTCTCAGCCAGGGCCTTGATGGGAAACGCCCAGGTCAGGGCGATCGCGCGGCTTTTCGACACCTGGGGAGAGTCGTACACCACCCCCACCACCTGCTGGGAGGAGCTGAGCACCGGAGAGCCGGAGGCACCGGAGGCCAGCCCGCCGGCAAGCAGCAGCGCCTCCTCGCTGCTTGTCAGCAGCGGATAGCGCACCACGGTCCAGGGGCCGGGCTGGCTGGGATGGCCCACGATCATCAGCACGCCCTGCGGAGGTGAGGTCGCCAGCGGCAGAGGCTGCACATCCGGAGGTAGACCGCGCACCTCCAGCAGGATCGGTTCATCGCCACGTTCCGGAAAAGTGCTCGGGTTGAGCATCACCTCCAGCCGCGGCGGCAACAGCCCCGGCGGCAGCGGGCCGGTGAACAGCTCCGCCTCCACCTTGGTGGCCACGCCGTTGTCTTCTGGATTACGTACCACATGCAGGGCGGTGGCAATCCAGGCCCGATCCCCCTGGCGCCGCACTACAAAGCCTGTTCCCAACAACGGGCCCATGGCGGCATTCGTTCCCCTAAACGTAGGCCAGAGGCGCACCACAGCACGCTTTACGGGGGTGGTGGGATCGTTCTTCGGGAGATAACTCACTATCTCAGCTCCCAGCACCTGGGTGCCTGTACGAATCTTTTCACGGCGGTTAAGTTCCTCCAGATTGTTTAATGTGCGTTGCAGGTTCTCTTTAAAGGCTGTATTTCTGGCCGCCAGGGGGCGGAGAATCGCGATCGATTCCTCATAAGCGTTGCGCGCGATCTCGGCTTGGCCGAGTTGGAGTTGGATATAGCCAAGGGTGTTCAGAGACATGGCCATCTCGACTATGGTGACTGGGTTGGTCTTCGCCAGCTCGCGATAGATTCTTATGGCTTCCTCTGTGGGGGCTAGCGCCTTTTGGGGGAGGTACAGGTTGCCGTAGTTAATGCCCAAATTGTTCAGGGAACCTGCCAGATAGCGGAGGTAACCCGGGTTGGTCTTCGCTAATTCACGGTAGATCCTCACTGCTTCTTCCGTGGGGGGCAGCGCCTCCTCAAGGCGCCCTAAATTTCTATAGTGTACGCCCAGGTTGTTCAGGGAAAAGGCTAGATCACCCAAGTAGGCTGGGTTGGTTATTGCAAGTTCGCGGCGGATCTTCACCGCCTCCTCTGTGGAGGCCAGCGCCTCCTGGTAGCGACCCATACCGCTCAAGAACTTGCCCAGGTTATTCAGGGCCATTGCCAGATCGCCTTGGAGCGCAGGGTTGGTCTTCGCCATGTCGCGGCGGATCTTCAGCGCGTCTTCCGTGGCGGTCAACGCCTTCTGGCGGCTGCCCAATTCGCTGTAGCGCACGCCCAGGTTGGTCAGGGAACGGGCTAAAGCACCCAGGTAGGCCGGGTTGGTCTTCGCTTGGTTGCGGCGGATCTTCACCGCCTCCTCTGTGGGGGCCAGCGCCTCCTCCGACTGGCCATTGGCGCTCAGGTAGACACCGAGATTATTCAACACCTCAGCGCGGAATGGATGCATCGGAGCAAGTCGGGCTTTGACCCACCCCAGTGCCTGAAGCTGCAGCTGCAATGCTTGTGCGGGGTCACCCCTCTCATATGCCGCTTCAGCTCCGACGACCCAGCCCTGCACTTCGGCAGGAATCTCAGGTTGCTGCTGAGCGATCCGTCCTGGATCGGGAGAGCTGGGCCGAGGAGGCATCTCTAGAGCCGCCACCGGCAACGCCAACAGGAGCGCCAGAGGAGCGCTCAGGAGCCTGGCCGCTTCCAGCAGGGAGAGGCGGTGGGTCATTGGAGCCATGATCTGCTCTCCTTGCTACTGGATTGCCTCGGTCTTGCCCAGCTTGTCGGCTCTGCCCCTGGGGCGCCGCTGAGCCGCTCCCACCATCTTGCGCCGAGCCCTCACCAGTCTGAGGCCCGGCTGCCGCCGGGACACTGCTGGATTCGGTCCCGTCGCCTGTGCCGGAGTCTCCGCGTTGGCGGCGTTGTCGTCCTCGCCGAGGTCGCCCCGATCGCCTGCGGCATGGCGGTCGAGGGGGGGATTCGGCACATCGAAGCCGCTGCTGCAAACAAGCAAGCCGAGCGGGCCGTTCACGCAGATGTGCGCCGAAAACAGGGGCTGCGGCTGCCGGGCATGTTCAGATCCTGAACGCCCTCACAAGCGCTCCGGGCCGTCGGGCTCCCCCAGCTGGGTCAGGGCCAGCTGACGCATCGTTTCGCCCCAGGCGCCGCAGCCAGCGGCGCCCGCCACCACCAACACGATCCCCAACATCGGTAACGGGGTCACGGGTTGGCCGGGGGCGCGGGCGGCCCGATGCACCAGCAGCATCAGCACCGCGGCGGCTGCGGCGGCCAGAGCGGCGCTGAACACGATGCGGCGGCGATCCACCCGCACCTGGCGGCGCGGCCGATAGCCGGGGGGGTGCGGTAAGGGCATCGGATCACCGAGCTTCAGGGATTGGATTCGCCGGGGGAGTCACCGGGAAGAACCACGGTTTGGGCGCTGGCCGGGAACCAGGCCGCCTCCAACTGCTTCATCAGCACATAGAACGAGGGCACCACAAACAGGCTCAGCAGCGTGGCCACCAGCAGCCCCCCGAAGATCACCGCCCCCAGCGACCGCTGGCTCAAGGCCCCGGCGCCGCTGGCCACCAGCAGTGGGAAGAACCCAGCCAGCGCCGCCAGCGCCGTCATCAGGATCGGCCTCAGGCGCGAGCTGGCCGCCCCCATCGCCGCCTCCGTGGCATCAAGACCCTTCTCCATGCGTTGGTTGGCGAGATCCACAATCAAGATCCCGTTCTTCGCCGCCAGGCCGATCAACGTCACCAAGCCCACCTGGGCATAAACATTGTTCACCTGGCCGCGCAACACCAGGAAGGCCAAGGCCCCGAGCATCGCCAAGGGCACCGTCATCAAAATGATCAGCGGATCGATGTAGCTGCCGTACTGGGCCGACAGCACCAGATACACCACCACGATGCCCAGGGCGAACACCAGGGCCGCCAGCGAGCCGGCCTGCACCTCCGAGCGGGTCAAGGCCGACCAATCGGAGCCGATGTTGCTCAAATTCAGCCGCCGGAAGCTGTCCATCAGCGCATCGATCGCCTGGCCGCTGCTGCGGCCCATCGCCTCGGCCCCCTGGATCAGCACGGTGCGATACAGGTTGAAGTGGCTGATGATCGGTGGTGCGCTCTCCAGCCGCGGCGTCACCACATTGGCAAGGGGCACCTGCTTGCCATTGCGGTCCGTGAGATAGAGATTATCGAGTGATTGCACCACCTCACGGCGGCTGCCCTTGGCCTGCACATACACCTGGCGGTATTGCTGATCTTCGTAGGTCTGGTTCACGAAGCTGCCGCCGAACAACGTGCCGAGCGTCTGCATCGCTTCGCCGTAATCGATGTTCAGCGAGGCCATGCGGTCGCGGTTCACATCCAGCCGCCACACCGGCGCATCGCTGACGAACTGGGTGTAGAGGTTGGCGTAGTTGCCGGTGGCTCGGGCCGCGCCGATCAGTTTGTCGCCCATCTGGGCCAATTCCGTGGGGCTGTAGCCGCCATTGCTGAGGTCGTTGAACTGAAACGACAGGCCGCCCTGGGCGCTGAAGCCGGGCACCGCCGCCGGAGACTGGGCCATCACCAGCGCTCCCGGGATCGTCCGGAACTCCCGGTTCAAGCGGGCGATGATCTCCGGGGCGGACTGGCCAGGGCCGCCGCGCTGCTCGATTGGCTTGAGGCCAAAGAAGAACAATCCCTGGTTGAGCGAGCCGCCGTTGAAGCCGGCACCGCCCACGATCTCGCCGGACACGATCTCGGACTCCTTCGCCAGGATTCTCTGGGCCTGCCTGCCCACCGCCATCGTCGCCTCGATCGAGGCCTGGGGCTGCAGTTGGATGATGCCCAGCCCATAGCCCTGGTCTTCCGTGGGCACAAACCCGCTGGGCACGGAGCTGAAGGCCACGCCGGTGATGACGATGCCGGCCAACAGGATCAGGGCCACGACCCGGCGCAGGCGGATCACCTGCCGCAGCACCCGGCTGTAGCCCTGGGCCAGGCGCTCGAAACCGGCATTGAAGGCGCTGAAGATCGGCATCAGGAAGGTGCCGACGGTGGCCCCCAGGGCCCCGAGCAGCAGCGCGGCCAGCCAGCCGCCAGCCATGGCGCCGTAAAGACCGCCAAACACCCCGCCGATGAGGGTCCAGCGCAGGCCCCGCGGTTCGGTCTTGCCGCCTCCCAGCAACAGCGCCGATTGCAGCGGCTTGCCCGTAATCGCGTTGAAGGTGGAGACCAGAATCGAGAACACGATCGTCAGCGCGAACTGGCGATAGATCACTCCCGTGGCCCCCGGGAAGAAGGTCACCGGGATGAACACCGCCAGCAGCACCAAAGCGGTCGCCAGAATCGCCCCCGTCAGCTCTTTCATCGCGTTGGAGGCGGCCACAAACGGTGGATCTCCCGCCTCGATCCGTGCCGACACCGCCTCCACCACCACGATGGCGTCATCCACCACCAGGCCCGTCGCCAGGATGATGCCGAGCAGGGTGAGTTCGTTGATCGAAAAACCGAACACCTTCACGAAGATCAAGGCGCCCAGCAGGGCGATCGGTAGCGCCAGGGCCGGCACCGCCGTGGCCTTCCAATCCTGCAAGAACAGGAAAATGATCAGCAGCACCAGCACGATCGCGTCGCGCAGCGCATCGAGGGCGCCGTTGATCGAGGCATTGATGAAATCGGTCTGATCGAACACCTTTTCCAGCACCACCCCCGGCGGCAAGCTGGCGCGGAAGGTGTTGAGGGTGGCATCCACCGCCTTGGCGGTGCCAATCGCATTGCTGCCCGGCAGCTGGATCACCCCGAAGCCCACGCACGGGTGGCCGGTGCGGGCATTGATCGCCTCCTGATTGAAGTTCTGAAAGGCGTATTCGGCGCGGCCCACATCGCCGATGCGAATCAGGCCGCCATCGGGACCCTTGGCCAGTATCACCTGCTCGAATTCAGCGACGGTTTTGAGATTGCCATCCACCAGGATCGGAAAGGTGGTGCGGTTGGCGGCGCTGGAGGGCGGACCGCCGATCGAACCACCGATCACAATGCGGTTTTGGGATTTGAGCGCGTTCACCACCGTGTCCACGCTGAGGTTGAAGCGGGCCAGCTTGAGCGGATCCACCCAGATGCGAAAGGCCGGCTGGCTGGCACCGAACACATTCACCTGGCCCACCCCCTGGGCGCGGGTGAGGGGGTAGATCAGATTGAGTTGCAGCAGGCCGTTGAGGTAGTTGCGATCAAACTGCCCTTGGGTTGAGGTGAGGTTATAGACCAACAGGTAGCTGTTGGCGGTTTGTTGCACCGTCACCCCCTGGGCATTCACCTGGGGCGGCAGCTGGGGGCTGGCCGTTTGCACCCGGTTCAGCACATTCACCTGATCAATATCCGGATCCGTGCCGGACTTGAACACCACATTCACCTGGCTGGTGCCCTGGCTGGTGCTGAACGAGGTGATGTAATCCATCCCCGGAGCGCCATTGATCTGTTCCTCCAACGGACCGGTTACGGCGCTCTCCACCGTCAGCGCATCGGCGCCAGGCAGGCTGGCGTTCACCTGCACCGTGGGTGGCGCGATGTTCGGCAGGTTCTCGATCGGCAGCAACGGCAGGCTGATCAGCCCCGCCATCAGGATCAAGATGCTGCAAACCGTGCTGAGGACGGGGCGGCGGATGAAGGTGTCGGAAAGACTCATCGGGCCATGGCCGCGGCGCTTGCGCCCATCCCCGGATCCGGTTGCACCGACAGCCCGCTGCGCAGCTGGGCCAGGTTGCCCAGCACCACCGAATCCTGGGGCCTCAGGCCCGACAGCACCGGGTAGGCCCCGCCCTGCAACGTTCCCAGCTGCACCGGCACCTGCACCACCACCGGCAAATCGGCGGGCGGGCTGGGCTTGAGCGTGCGGCCCAGGCGCATCTGGGCTTCATTGATGCTCACCGCCAGGAACACGAACGGCTTGCCAGCCTGGAGCAGCACCGCCTGTTCGGGGATGGCGAGCACGGGCTGGCGCGAGAACAGCACCGTGGCGCTGACCCGTTCGTTGTTGCGCAAGCTGCCATCCGGATTGGCGAAGGCGGCTTTCACCAGCAGCGTCTGGCGCTCCTTATCCAGGGAGGGGGCGATGAACACCACCTGGCCGACGGCCCGGGGGCGGCCCGGATCCGGGCCCTGCAGCAGCACCGGCAGGCCACGCCGCAGCCGATCGCTGAGCGGCGCGGGCACATCGATGCGCACCCAGAGTTTGCTGTTATCGATCACGCTGGTGACCACACTGCCGGCTTGGATCACATCGCCGAGCTTGTAGTTGAGGTTGCCCACATAGCCAGCGATCGGCGCCACCACGTTCTTGTAGCCGAGGGTCGCGAGCGAGGCGCGCAACTTGTCGCGGCTTTGGATCGCCTGGGTCACATAGAAGTCGCGATCCTTGGTGGACACGGCTCCCTGCTCGTTGAGGAAGATATATCGCTCGGCGTTCACCTGGTTTTTGCGGGCCTCGGCCGCGTCGGCATTCACCTCGGACTGGAGCTGCACCTGATCCAGGGTGAACAGCAACTGGCCGGGCTTCACCTCCTGCCCCTCGTACACCGGCATGGCGACGATGCGGCCGGAGATCTCCGGCGCCAGCCGCAACTCCCGGATCGCCTCCAAGGTGCTCTGGTAAGTGGCCGAATCGATCCGCTCAATCGGCCGCGGCTGCACCAGCTGCACCTGGGGCGGGGTGGGCGGCGGCGGGGTGGGGGCGGCGCAGCCGGCCAGGCCGGCAACACCGAGCAGGGGCGCCAGGCGGCTCAACGGCAACCTCAGCACCAGCCTCCCTGAGGACCCCCAACCCCGGTTGGGCGACACCAGCGCCGTCAACGGCCCCAATCGGCTCACCACCCCCCGCCGAGCCGCGACCACCACCCGATCAAGCGGCCGGGATCGCCCAATCCCGACTGGCGGCGCCGCCACGGCGGTCGCAACCGAGCTGGCCGCAGGGCCAGTATCACCAGGTGGGGGATCATCGAAACAGCGTGCGCCTTGGCGCTGGGGCCACAGCGCAACGGCTGAGGGGGTCGGCAACAAGGGCATCCCCGTGCGGGACATCACCAGTGATGGGCTGCAAGTCAGGATACGGGCAGGTTTGCAGCGCGCCCCCGGCGCCCGTGAGCGATCTCTTCGACCACCAGCGCGAACAACAGCTGCTGCGCATCGCCCCCCTGGCCGATCGCATGCGGCCCCGCAGCCTCGAGGAATTCGTAGGCCAGGCGGCGATCCTCGGTCCCGGGCGGTTGTTGCGCCGCGCCATCCGCGCCGACCGGGTTGGCAACCTGATCCTGCACGGGCCGCCCGGCACCGGCAAGACCACCCTGGCCCGCATCATCGCGGGCCACACGCGGGCCCATTTCAGCAGTCTCAATGCTGTGCTGGCTGGGGTGAAGGAGCTGCGCCAGGAGGTGGAGGCGGCCCGGGAGCGGCTCGCCCGCCATGGCCTGCGCACGATCCTGTTCATCGATGAGGTGCATCGCTTCAACACCGCCCAGCAGGACGCCTTGCTGCCTTGGGTGGAGAACGGCACCGTCAGCCTGATCGGCGCCACCACCGAGAACCCGTTCTTCGAGGTGAACAAGGCTCTGGTCAGCCGCGCCAGGTTGTTCCGGCTGCAGGCGCTGGATGGCGACGATCTGCGCCAACTGCTGCACCGCACCCTGGCCGACGCCGAGCGGGGCTACGGCGATCGGCGCGTGCGGCTCGACCCCGCCGCCGCCGACCATCTCGTGGCGATGGCGGGTGGCGATGCCCGCAGCCTGCTCAATGCCCTGGAGCTGGCGGTAGAGACCACCGAGCCCGACGCCGAGGGGGTGATCGCCATCGATCTGGCGATCGCCGAGGAGTCGATCCAGCAGCGGGCCGTGCTCTACGACAAGCAGGGCGACGCCCATTTCGACACGATCAGCGCCTTCATCAAGTCGTTGCGGGGCTCCGACCCCGATGCCGCCCTGTTTTGGTTGGCGCGGATGGTGGAAGCCGGCGAAAACCCCCGCTTCATCTTCCGGCGCATGCTGATCGCCGCGGGCGAAGACGTGGGTCTCGCCGATCCCCAGGCGATCGTGGTGGTGGAGGCCTGCGCCGCCGCCTTCGATCGGGTGGGCCTGCCGGAGGGTCTCTATCCCCTGGCCCACGCCGCCCTCTACCTGGCCGGCTGCGAGAAGAGCAACAGCAGCCTCGGCTTTTTCGACGCGATCAAGGCGGTGCGCAGCGCCAATCGCCAGGCGGTGCC
>JBKDOR010000148.1:0-43950 GCA_046342775.1 Synechococcaceae cyanobacterium | reverse complement strand
ATCTGGGTGGCTTTTGCTTCCTATTCAATCGGCGTTTCAAGATGGCAGTAATGACAGAACGGATCGCCAATGCGGTCTGCGTTTGCAAGCCTTGCCCGGAGCGGGCTCTGAGGGCTGCGGAGCTTTATGCGTAATCAAGTGGCCGAAAGCCCCAGCAGTTCGCCCTGGATGCGGGCGAGGGCATTGCTGCCGGGGGCCAGCGAGGGGAAGGTGAGCTCGGCGTAGGGGGCGAGGTTGGCGGGGGTGAGGTGGAACACCCGCTGGTAGTGGATGGGGATGCCGGCTGGGGCTGTGGGTGCCTGCGGGGCGGCGGTGTCTGAGGGTTCGGGCAGGCCAAAAGGCCGCAGGCTGGGCCCCTGGTGCGGCTTGCCGCTGGGAGCCATGGGCCGCACGCGCAGCAGCTGGGGCTGGTCGGGGATTTTGACGAGGCAGTCGATCTCCTCGCCCTGCAGCCCGATGGCGCGGGGCTGGCGCACGCCGCTCAGCACCACCACATCGAAGAGCTCATCGACTGGCTCAGGCAGATCAAAGCTGTGCAGGATCTCGCCGCTGGCCAGATCGATCACGCGCAGGCCGCAGCAGCCGCCCGGGTTGCCCTCGGCGATCAGCCGTTCCTCTAGTGGCAGGCCGGTGAACTGGGGCGAGCGCAGCTTGGAGAGGCCCACCACGGCACAACCGCCGGCAAAGGCCAGCCCGCGCACAAAGCCCGGCAGGGCGCAGAGGCCATGGAACTGGCCGTCCTCGATCCAGCCCAGCTCGCCGGTGCCGGAGTTGAGCAGCCAGAGCTGGCCATTGTGCCAGCGGGGCGAATGGGGCATCGAGAGCCCCGTGGCGGCCAGCTCGCCTGAGGGGATGTGGATCAGCACGCCGCCGCCGCTGCGGTGGTTGCGCCAGGAGGAGGGCTCACCGCTGCCTCCGCAAGCCGTGGCCCAGGTGGGGAGGCCGTCTTTAAGGGCGAGGCCGTTGAGATGGCAGCGGTCGTCGCCGGCCAGTTTGGTGATGAAGGGGGGCTGCCAGGTAGGAGCAAAGCTGCAACCCGGAGAGAGGGTGGCCAGGCAGCTGAAGGCCGTGTTCACAAAGATCGGCTGGCCATCGATGCCCAGCACCAGCTCGTGGGCGTTCACATCGCCGGTGGTGAAGGCGGCGGCAGGAACGTAGAGGCGGTCACCGCCCTGATGGAGCTGGTCGGGGGCGAGCAGGTTGTCGAGGCGCCAGAGCTGGCAGCGGCTGGCCATCCACAGGCTCTCGCCCGCCACGAACAGGCCCATGGGCCGATCGAAGAGCCGCTCATGCAGCTTGAGCAGGCCCTGCTCGCTGGTGCCGAGGAAGAAGAGCCGGTTGGCGCGGTAGGTGGAGAAGACAAGCGAAATCCCCAGCCCCTGCAGCCACGCGCCCAATCCCGGAATTGCCGAGATTGGGAAGCGAAGGGTAGTAGTTACGTCAGGGATCTCGAGCATTTCTCCGAGCCTAACCGAAGAAGTTTAATGAAAATGGACGTGGCGATCGTACCAGATCAGAGGATGTCTGCGTCTTTTGCTCGCGGGCCTTCCTCCAGCCCCTGAACTCAGGCTCCCGGTCCGTCCAGTCTGGCAAGGGCCGTGATCTCACAAGCAGCAGTTCCCTTTACCATCCATCTGGCGCCACAGTCAATCAATCAACGCACCCAGCAGCTCCCGAACGCAACCGCTTTGTCCAGCCCTGCGCAAAACCACCAGCCCCTGCGCCTAGTGCTGGTAGGCAGCATGGGTGCGATCGGCGACAACCTCTACCGTCTCCACCAGCCCGCCACAGCACTCGCTGCCCTGCCAGGCGTTGAGGTGTTTGAGGTGCATCCCCAGGCTCGCCACCACGACGCCGCCGTTCTAGCCGCCGATGTGGTGGTGTTCACCATGACGCTGGATGTGGAGGTGTTCCGCCTGATCCACCAGCGCCGCCAGCTGGGGCGGCCCAGCCTCTGTGAGGTGAACGACTACCTGCCGGATGTGCAGGCCTGGAACCCTGCCCATGCCTCCTGGAGCGATCGGCGGGCGTTGTTCTGCTTCGATCAGCTGATCCGTCGCTGCGACGGCACCCAGGTGACCACCGAGGCCCTCGGCCAGCGGCTGGCGGATCGGAGCCAGCGCATCGACGTGATGCCCAATCAGCTGGAGGAGCTGCCGCCGCTGCGCACGTTTCCCGCCCCGGCTCCCCCGAGTGCGGAGCGCCCCCTGGTGATCGGTTGGGGGGGGTCGTTCGGGCACCGGGAGGATCTGCGCTCGATCGCTCCGGCCCTGATCACCTGGCTGCAGCGGCAGCGGCAGGTGCGCTTCGAGCTGATGAGCGATCCGGTGCTGGCCGAACCGTTCGCCGCACTCGACGCCGACCGCTTTCGCTTCGTGATGGCCGGCTCGCTGGCGGATTATCTCGCTTGGCTGGAGCGGCTCGACATCGGCCTGGCGCCGCTGCTGCCCACCGCGTTCAACCGCTGCCGCTCCGATGTGAAATTCCTGGAGTACGCCAGCCGCTCGCTGGTGCCGGTTCTGCAGAACCTCGATCCCTACCGCCATCTCGCCGGCACCGGTGCGGCGCTGCTCTTCGATGATCCCGTCGATCTGATCCGCCAGCTCGATCGCCTGGTCAACGAGCCGGCACTGCGGCAGTCGATCGCCACCACCGCCCACGCCCTGGTGGGCCGGCAGCGGCAGCTGGCCCAGCACGCCCCGGCCCGACTGGCCGTGTACCGGGAGCTGGCGGAGAGCACCACGCCGGCCGAGGCCACGGTCGAACCGCTTCTCCAGCAGGCGGGGCAGCGCCCGCTCACCGACCTGCCGGGCCTGCACCAGCTGGCTGCCGCTCACTGGCGCCTGGGCGTCGACAGCCCGGCCGATCAGCAGCGCCTGCGGGGAGTGGAGGCGCTTCAGCGCGGGGCCCTCGCAGAGGCAGCGGAAGCCCTGGCGGAGGCCGTACGGCTCGACCCCGGCGACGCCCACGCTCTCAGCTTCCTGGGCCATGCCCTGCAGCGTCAGGGCCGTATGGGCGATGCCCTGGCAGCCTTCGAGCGCGCCGCGAGCCTCGATCCCCTGCAATCGCGGCCGGTGCGCGCCCTGGCGCGCCTCCATGCCCGCGCCGCCCGCCACTACGCCGAGCGGGCGGTGGCGCTCAACCCGCTCGATGATCTGCCCCAGGAGCCGGAAGCTCGATGAGCAGCGGAGGAGGGCTGTGATGAAAATCGTGATGACGCTGATGGTCAGAAATGAAGCAGACATTCTGGCGCGAAATCTTGAATTCCATCGCCGCCAGGGCGTCAGCCATTTCCTGATTACTGATCATCACTCCAGCGATCAAAGCCTTGCGATTGCACGCTATTACGAAGCCCTTGGCCTTGCGGATGTTTTTGTCGAAGCATCAGATCAATTCAGGCAGGCAGACTGGGTCACGCGTATGGCCCGACTGGCGAGCAGCAAGTACAAGGCCGACTGGGTGATCAACAGTGATGCCGATGAGTTCTGGCTGCCTGCTCATGGCGACCTGCAGATGGCACTGTCTGAAATCGATCCCCAGACAACATCTCTCACCCTGCCTCGCTACAACGTGGTGTACTGCCACGCCTATACAGATATCCTTCTTGAAGGAAAAGTTCGCTACCGATCAGCACTGGCGGAACTGCCAAAAACCTGCCACCGCGGCGACCCGACCATCCAGATTTCCGAGGGCAATCAGCTCGCTGTGGGCGAGCGGGGCCAAGTCCGCCGTCATACCATGATCTCCATTCTTCACTATCCAATTCGCTCCTACGAGCAATTTCAACGCAAGGTTGTCGACCGCGCCGCCAATCCGGAGCGCCTCAAGCATCTCGATCCCAAGGTGGGGTGGCATTGGCGGCAGGCCGCTGCAGCCCATCGATCCGGCCAGCTCAGAGAATTCTTTCTGGCCAGTCGCTCTTGCGGTGAGATCGTGATGGATGCCACAACGGCCAGTCGAAAGCTCGAGGCTCGCACGCTTGTCTACGACGAGCGCATCGCCCAATTTTTTCAGGGCACCAACCACGACTTGAAACCCAGCGACCCTTCAAGCCATCGCTTCAGCTCAATCCACCTGGTGTCCGCCACCCGCCCGTCGCCCCAGCTTCAGGTCCTCTTCAGGTCGGCGCGGGCTCAGGAGAAAGCCGGCGCGTGGCCAGAAGCGGAGCGGCTCTACCGCCAGCTGCTTGAGCAGGCACCGGCCCATGGCGCTGCCCGGCTGCAGCTCGCCAAGGTGCTGCACTACCTGGGGCGAGAGCCCGAGGCCCTCACCCTGCTGGATGGCCTTCTCGATGGCCCGCCACTTGGGGATGGCGTGGGGGCAAACGCCCCTCCGCCGGCTGGTGGCCAACGCCTCGACGGAAGCGCCTTGGAGGCGTCAGCCCCCCTGCGCGCCCAGGCCCACACCAACCGCGGAGCCCTGTTGCAGCTGCGGGGCGATCTCGACGCCGCCCAGCGGGACTACGGCGAGGCCCTGCGGCTGGAGCCCTCCCTCACAACGGCGGCCGATAACCTCCTCGCCCTCGCCCTGCTGTTGCGCAGTCAAGGTCGCTCCCACCAGGCCCTGGAGGCCCTGCGGATGATCCTGCGGGCCACGCCGCAGCGGCCCGACATGTTGTTGCAGCTGGGCATCACCCTGATGGATCTGGGCCGGGTGGAGGCAGCCGTGCCCTGCTTCCGCAGGCTGCTGCGCCAGCAACCGCAGCTCCGCGAAGGCCACTACCAACTCGGCCAGGCCCTGGCGGCTTTGGGCCACACCGAGGCCGGCATTGCCGAACTGCACACGGCTCTGGCCCTCGATCTAGACGCCACCGAAGTGTTGGTGCACCTCGAGTCGCAGCGGCTCTGCCTCTGCGATTGGGACGACTACGACAACCGCGCCGTGCGGCTGCTCGCCCAGCTGCAGACCTACGCCGAGACCACCGATGGCCCCCTGCTGCCACCCCTCACAGGCTTGCTGTTTGTGCTGCCACCCGCTCTGCACCGCCGCCTGGGCGAACGCTGGGCCGAACCCACCAGCCGCAGCATGGCCGCCCTGCGCCTGCCGCCCCCACCACCACGGCCAGCCGGCCGCCGCCTCCGTATCGGCTACCTCTCGGCCGATTTCCGCTACCACGCCATGGGCAACCTGCTCCAGGACGTGTTCTCCCAGCATGACCGACGGCGCTTCGAGGTGTTCGCCTATTCCCTGGTCGATGTGTCCGATGCGGTCACCGCGGTGATCCGCAGCGGCGTGGACCATTTCGCGCTGGTGGCAGCCGAGAGCAGCGAGGCGATCGCCCAGCGCATCCGCGCCGACCGCATCGACGTGCTGATCGACCTGATGGGTCACACCCACCACGGCCGACCCGGCGTGCTGGCCCTGCGGCCGGCACCCCTGCAGCTCCACTACCTGGGCTATCCCGGCTCCCTCGGAGCCGACTGGATCGATGGGGTGATCGCCGATGCCTGGCTGATCCCGCCGGAGCACGACATCCACTACCGCGAAACAGTTCACCGCCTGCCCTGGGGCTTTGTGAGCTCAGGTCCGCTGCCGGATTCGGCCGCTCCAGCGCAGCCCCCAACCAGCCGCGAGGCCCTCGGCCTGCCGCTCGATGCGGTGGTCTACGCCTGCTTCAACCGCCCCGAAAAAATTACACCAGCACTGTTCGACAGCTGGCTGGAGATCCTGCGCCAGGTGCCGACCTCGGTGCTGTGGATCATCAACGACCAGCCCCGGGTGGAGCAGCGCCTGCGTGCCCGGATGGCGGCGGGCCTGGAGCCCCAGCGGCTGGTGTTCAGCCCGAAGGTGGAGAGCGCCGCCTTTGGCCAACACTGCGCGCTGGCTGATCTCCTGCTCGACACCAGCCCCTACGGCTCCGGAGCCACAGCAGTGACGGCCCTGGCCGCCGGCCTGCCTTTGCTCACGAGCCCGGGCGACACCTTCGTCTCGCGCATGGGCGCCAGCCTCTGCGCCGCCACCGGCCTCGAGGAGCTGATCTGCCCCACGCCCGAGGTTTACCAGCAGCGCGCCATCGCCCTAGGCCGCCAGCCGGCCGAACTGCAGCGCCTGCGCCGCCACCTGCTCGAGCGCCACGGTGAGCTGCCCCTGTTCAACACCGCCGCCTGGGTCGGGCACCTGGACAACCTGCTGGAGCGGCTGCTTCGGGAGGAGTTGCTCCACCCATGAGCGCATCACACGGGGTTGGGGCAGATGATGCCCCCTCGGATGTGGCCCTGCTGGGAGCTGGCTGGAGCGGCAGCGGGGCGACGATCCGGGGATGCGCACGCCACAGCGCATGCGGGGATCAGGGATCGCCTTGAGAAAGCTAATCAGATCGAGATTGCTGAGGGCTGAGATGGCGAGATCGGACACAAGAGAACTCCGATCAAATCGACCAGTTCTGGACCGTAAGTGGTGCGAGTCATCGGGTGGCAGAGCAGGGCAATGCCGTGGCGGAAAGCCGGCTAGTAGAAGAAGATGAACTCCGATAACAAGCTCGCCTGACGCCTTTACCGATTGCCGTGGATCAGAGCTGGTGCTGCGGCAGGCCGTCGAGCTGCTGTTTTCCCGCACAAGCGCATGCACTGCAGCCGCAACCTGCGGCTGATGCGCACCCTGGTGGGTCTGGGCCTCACCCGCGTGTCCCGCGTCAACCCCCTTGGCCGGCCAACTTCATTGTCGCCGGACAGACGGCCCCTGCTGTTTCAGCTGAGCCTGGAGCGACGGCGACGAGAACCCCAACAACAAGGGCATTCCTAGGGTGCTGGGCTTGACCCTGCTGAAGTTGGCAAACTGGAGGCCCGATGGGTCCAGGGCTAAAGCCAAGCCAACAGTAGCTGCAGCAATTCCATACTACGATAGGTCATCAGCCAAGTAGCGCGGTCAACCCAATGAGCTCGCAGCCCGTCGATGTTGATTTGCTAACTTCTCAACTCTCCCACGCCCACTTCTATCGCCAAGGGCGCCTGGAATCCGATCCGAGTCCATACAAAGATCAAGCCGAACCGAAAGTGATCTATGTCCGTCAATTCTCGAATGTCAAGCCTCAGTTTAGCCTGGTGATACCGGTTCACAACCAGGAATCGATAATACTACGAACATTATCCCACGTCTTTGCAAATACAGTTCGCGGCTATGAGCTTATCATCATCCTCGACTATTGCACCGATGGAACTGAAGAGATCCTGATTAACCACCTCGATTCTTTTGAGCCCCCCACAGACCTCTGTCTATTATGTATCGTATCTCAGTCAACCCCTGTTTTTGAGACGACATCTGACAATATAGGTTTTTCATTGAGTCGCGCAGACATTATTATTGAGATTCAAGCGGACATGATTATCAACGAATATGCTTATAATGATACCTTGGCAAAGCCACTTGTTTTGTATGATGATTTTATTGCAGTATCAGGCCGCTCTAGCCATACTTTTAATCAAATCTTTGGCATCGGCAAATTGGGGCATCGTATCGAACGAAAGCTGCCGAGATTTCTCAATAAAAGATTTGTTTATATGATGGGAACCTGCAATCGGGGTCCTCTTGCACTTCGCAGAGACAGACTTGAAACGCTTGGTTTTTTCGATGAAAAGAACTTTTTTCTCAACGATTCTGATCATGATCTCTTTGCAAGAGCATATCATCGATACGGATGGCGATGTGGATATGTGCCAATCGAGGTGATTTCCCGCTTGGCAGAGGGTTCTTCTCGAAAGCCTACTTTGACTAATACTACTACCAATAAAGATCTAAATCATGAGATTAAGCTTCAAAAGACACGAACTTGCACTGGTGGCTATCTTCGTTCGTGCTCGAGCCTGCCGAGTCCGCCCATTGAAGTTCGGCCTCTCAACAGCAATTATACCAGTGCTTTCTTCTGGCTCTTAGCGTTAAAACTCAGGCTATTTTGGATAAATTTTATATACCATCTCCGTCCTGCCGCCTTGAAAGGACAAGCATCCCGTCTGCTATCTTCTACGAAGAAATTCCCTTTTTTACAGAGATGATCATTTCCACATGGTGAAAGTTGGTTTCTACCCAATGAACGAAGAGGAATGATCGGAGTCGTCACCTCCCCATTTCAGCTGGCTTTGCTCAAGGTGAGGTCGTTGCCGAGCAACTCAGCCAAGGCCTTTTGGTGGGCTGATGGCTCGGCAACATCCAAGCGACGGGTATCGGTGATGAGCCAGTCAAGCGAAGCTTCCTGAAGATCGATATGATCTCCATTGCGGTCAACACAGTAACGGCCAAACACCAGTTTTTCGACAAGCCTTACGCCGGGGCCAATGCGAGAATATTCAAAAATGATCGAATTATCGATTGTAGCGCCAGCACAAATATGACAGCTTGGACCGATCATGGCAGGGCCAATGATCGTGGCACCATCTTCAATGCGGCTCATGCCACCCACGTAGATTGGCCCCTGGACCTGGATGCGATCCCAGTTGGCATCGACATTCAGCCCTGCGTACACGCCAGGACGCACCTCACGACCGGGAATCTGGACCTGTCGCACGTGCCCCTGCAAGACGCTGCGGATGGCTTGCCAATAGTCGGGGACCTTGCCGATATCCACCCATTCAAACTCCATCGGCAGCGCAAAGAACGGGGCTCCGGCGGCGACGAGCTCAGGAAATAGATCCGAACCGATATCGAAGGGTATGCCGCTAGGGATGTAATCGAAAATCTTTGGCTCAAAAATATAAATACCAGTGCTGATCTTATCGCTGGCCGCTTCCTCAATGCTGGGTTTTTCCTGGAAGCGAAGCACTCGGTCATTCTCATCGGTAACCACAACGCCATAGCTACTGACCTGATCGATCGGCACACGCTTGGTAATCAGGCTGGCCAGAGCACCCTTGCTGCGATGGCGGCGTACAGCTTCGGTGAGGTCCAAGTCAATCAGCGCGTCTCCGCAAAGCACTACAAAGGTGTCGTCAAAGAAAGGTTGAAAATCCTGAATCTTTCTGAGCCCACCTGCTGAACCAAAAGCTTCACCCAACAACTCTCCATCTTCAATACGGCCCTCGAAGCTATAAGCAATTTGAACTCCAAAACGCTGGCCATCCCGGAAATAGTTCTCAATCTGATCGGCAAGATGGGAAACATTCACCATGATTTCGGTAAACCCATGCTCCCGAAGCAACTCCAGCAGAAACTCCATCACCGGCTTCTGCAGGATAGGGATCATCGGTTTGGGAGTTGTATGGGTGATCGGTCTGACCCGAGTGCCCTTACCCGCCGCCAGGATCATCGCCTTCATCGGCGTCGCACTTCTGCTTTGTCGGCGAAAGTTTAGAGACCACCGTCAGGCGGCCAGGACATCTCCAGCCGGCGTGGCAGCTGACCCCGACGGCAGCCTGAGCTGAACCGGACCTTTCTGCTCGTCGTCGTTCGGCAAGCAGCGCAGCCGCAGCGGGGCGAACAGTCCCCCCTGCTGATCCAGTTCCACTTTGCCTTGGGAGCACAGAAACAGCAGGGCCCAGAACACGCCGACCCGATCCGCATCCAGCTCCTCCTCAGCGGCGCAACTGCGCACATAATCGGCCCAGTTGGCCACCAGCTCCTCAAATCCCTGCCAGTGCGGGTCTTCAGCCTCAGTGCCTCCCTGCAGACCGCCAGCCAGGAAGCGGCTCAGCGCGGCGGTGGTTTCCGGCAGCTTTTCGCGATGGGCCAAGGCCGCCACTTGGGCGATCGCCGCCCGATCGCTGTAGCGCCGCCCCCGGCTGGCGCGGGGGCCACGGGATTGGTCCTGCTCCAGCTGGGTGGCGATCTCCTCCAGCTGGCGGATCAGTTCCCCCAGGGTGATCGGCCGTTGCAGAGGCGGAGGCGCCACCGGACGGCGGCGCAGATGCCGTTCCGGTCTCAGGGGCAGGGGAGGAGCTCCATCGGCCCAACCCTCATCCGCCTCCGCGAACTCCAGCTCGAACTCCTGGACGGGTTGGGGCGGGAAGGTGGAGGCTTCGAGCACTTCGGCCTTGAGGCCCACCAGCACCGAAGCCGCCAGGAAGGCCTCGCTGGTTTCGGAAAGATCCTGTTCGTAGCTGCCCCCGCAGGAGGCGATCAGGCGGGGAACCACAATCCGTTGGCGCAGTTGATCGAGAAAGCCGTCCACCACGGCAATCACATCCACGTCCCAAGGGTCGATGTCGCCGCGCTCGGCTGCGTCCTGGAGCAGCCGGATGGCCAGCCTGGCGCCTGCTTCAGCCACGTGCCCTGCCCAGCTCCCGAAGCAGCGATCTCACCAAGGTATCGAGATGAGTCGGTTCGGGCCAGTCCCTGATGGAGTTCACGCACCGCCGCCAAGCCCAAGCTCGCCGAATCGTGTCATCAGCCTGTCCCTGGGCCCGATCAGCCCACCCCTGCAAGCACCTTGCGTGGCTGAACAGCAGGAGCAACCGATCGGTCTGCCGGGTTCTGGTGCTGCTCCGATGGAGTGAGGTCAGGGCCGGTGTGTTGCTGCAGCTCAATCGCCCTGTGGAGTTGACCTTGGCCTCAGCGCGGATCCTCGATGGCCGTGGAACCACTGCTGCCTCCCGCCGCCGGCAACATCGCCAGCTGGGCGTCCACGGTGGCGCGATAGCGCTCCAGATCACTCTCCAGCTCTTGAATGCGCACCTGTTGGGATTCCAGCTCGCTGGTGTCCTGCAGAGTTTCCACCTTGCGGACCACGCCGGTCCAGACCGCGAAGATCCAGGCGGCTGTAGCGCCAATGCCTCCCACCAGAAGAAGCATGGCTGCCAGGGGCAGGGTGAGGCTCACCCCGGGGATGAAGTTCACAGTGGTGGCGACGGTGTTCTCCAGGGTGAACATCACCATCGCCAGACCGAAGCTGAAGATCAGCAAGAAGTTCAGCTGACGCATGGTCGTCGCGGCAATCGAGGGCAACAGGAGCGTAGGGACACTCTCCTGGAGGCGCACCCCCCCAAGCTGACACCGCAACGACGAAATCGGGATTGGCTGATCCTGTGACTCCTGACAACGCAGCAGCACGAGGGCGTCAGCGGCAGCAAGACGTTCAGCCGAGGCTGGGTGCCGACAGCAGCTGGGAGGGAAGCATGGCGGCTGGCGGCGTGGCGCGGATCAGCCGGCTCGCCGGCGGCGGACCGACGAGAGCCATCGCCTGATCCTCTCTCTGGACCAGAGTTTCGATGGAGGCCCGATAGCTGTCGGTGACAAGCCTTGGATAAAGGCCAATGCCAATGATCGGCACCAGGAGGCAGCTGATCACATAGATCTCCCTGGGTTCGGCGTCGACCAGATGGGTGTGCGCCGCCAGTTCGACATTCTCTTTGCCGAAGAAAATCTCGCGTAGCATCGACAGCAGATAGATCGGAGTCAGGATGACGCCGATCGCGGCGAGCACGGCGATCACCACGCGGAAACTCAGGGAGTAGGCCTCGCTGGTTGCAAAGCCCACGAACACCATCAGTTCCGAAACGAAGCCGCTCATGCCAGGCAGTGCCAGGGAAGCGAGGCTGCAGACAGTCCAAAGAGCAAACATCTTCCGCATCTTCTGGCCCACACCACCCATCTCATCAAGTTGCAGGGTGTGGGTGCGGTCGTAGGTAGCTCCAACCAGGAAGAACAGGCTGGCGCCGATCAGGCCATGGCTGATCATCTGCAACATGGCGCCACTCGTGCCAAGGGCACTGAAGCTGCCAATGCCGATCAGCACAAAGCCCATGTGGCTGATCGAGCTGTAAGCAATCTTGCGTTTGAGATTGCGTTGCGCAAACGAGGTGAGTGCCGCATAAATGATATTCACCACCCCGAAGGCCACCAGCAGCGGTGCAAACTGCACATGGGCTTGGGGCAGCAGCTGCACATTGAAGCGCAGCAGCGCATAGCCCCCCATTTTCAGCAGAATCCCAGCCAGCAACATGTGCACAGGGGCTGTCGCCTCGCCGTGGGCATCCGGAAGCCAGGTATGCAGGGGCACGATCGGCAATTTGACGCCGAAAGCGATCAGCAGGGCCACATAGCAGAGCACCTGGAATGCGGTGGGCAGGGCCTTGGCAGCGATGGTGGTGTACTCGAAACTGGGAATGCCGCCACCGAAGAAACCCATCGCCAGGGCAGCGAGCAGGATGAACAACGAGCTGCCAGCGGTGTAAAGGATGAATTTCGTTGCCGCGTATTGACGCTTCTTGCCCCCCCAGATGGCCAGAAGGAGATAAACGGGAATCAGCTCCAGCTCCCAAGCGAGAAAGAACAGCAGCATGTCCTGCACGGCAAACACCGCGATCTGCCCGCCATCCATGGCCAGCATCAGGAAATAAAACAGCCGCGGCTTGAACGTCACCGGCCAGGCCGCCAAGCAGGCCAGGGAGGTGATGAAGCTGGTGAGCAGGATCAGCGGCATCGACAGGCCATCGGCCCCCACGGACCATGCCAGCCCCAGATTCGGCAGCCACTGCACCCGTTCCGCCAACTGCAGCCCAGGCTCACTGGGGTCGTAGCCGTTGAGGTAGGCCCCCACCGTGATCAGGAAGGTGATCAGCGAGATGCCGAGGGCATACCAGCGCACCTTGCGGCCATCGCCTGCATCAGGGACGAAGGGGATGAACAAGGCGGCTGCGATCGGGAACAGGATCGCTGCGCTGAGCCAGGGGATGGCCACAGACGGATCAAGGCGTCTGGCCGGAGTGTAGAAATGCCGGACCGGCTGTCCTGGAGCCGATGGGGGTTGTCACACACGCCCGGGGCAGCCCTCAGTGGGAGCGGGCCTTGGTTGAGAGGCCACCCGCAGCCCTGCCAGGGGGAAGCGATCAAGCCAGGGAGGCCGAAAACAGGCGAGCACGGCTGGTCGGTCGCGCCCCTCAAGCGGCCCAGCCGATCGGCAGATCACCGCAGGAGGGAGTGACAACCGCGATTGCTGATATTTTGCGGTGATCTAGTTGACGCCAGAGAAGAGGTTCTGTGCTCCGCCAACCTGGGAATGGGTAAGGCAGAGCAGGGGCTTTAGCCCAACACCCCGAACAACACGACTAAGCCGATCACGCCGCCGAACACGATCAAGGCGTAGAACTGGGCACGGCCGGTCTCGAAATATTTGAGCCCTTCGCCACTGCCGAGGGTGAGCAGGCCGGTGAGGTTCACCACGCCATCGACGACGCGGGAATCCACCTCAAGCACCTGCCGGGCCAGGCGGCGGCTGCCCTGGACGAACAAGGCATCGTTGATGGCATCGAGATACCACTTGTTAGCCAGGAAAGCATTAACGCTGGGGAAGCGAGCGGCAACGCTGGAACCCAGGTCCAGCCGGCGCAGGAAATAAGCCAGAACCGCCAGGCTGATGCCGATCACAGAGATGGCCACGGAAGCGCCGGCGAGCGGCAGAAACTCAGACCAGGAGAAGTTGGAGGCGAGATGGGCGGCCTCCTCTGGATCGATCAACTGGGCGAAGCGGTTGTGCCAAGGGGTCCCCAACAGGCCGATCAAGACCGAAGGCACGGCGAGGATCGCCAGGGGGCTGGCCATCTGCCAGCCTGACTCGTGGGGATGGTCCGCATGGTGGCCGTGGTCAGCCTCCGCCAGCGGGGCTCCAACGGCGGCCATCAGGTTGGCCTGCATGGTCTTGTCCTGGCCGCGGAATTCACCCTCAAAGGTCAGGAAATAGAGGCGGAACATGTAGAAGGCTGTCATCCCGGCCGTGAGAAAACCCACCGCCCAGAGCAGCGGAAAACTGCCAAACGCTTCACCGAGGATCTCGTCCTTGCTCCAAAAACCAGCGAGGGGTGGCAGACCACTGATCGCAATGCAACCGATCAAAAAGGTGCTGGAAGTGATCGGCATGTAGCGCCTCAGACCGCCCATCAAGCGCATGTCCTGAGCCAGCACCGGCTCATGGCCCACCACCTCTTCCATGGCGTGGATCACCGAGCCGGAGCACAGGAACAGCATCGCTTTGAAGAAAGCGTGGGTGACCAGGTGGAACATGCCAGCGATCGGAGCGCCGCAACCCATCGCCAGCATCATGTAACCCAGCTGCGACACGGTGCTGTAAGCAAGACCCTTTTTCAGATCCATCTGGGTAAGGGCGATCGAAGCTCCCAGGAAGAGGGTGATCGTGCCGATCACGGCAATCACCACCTGTACCGCCGGAAAGGGCACATACACAGGCTGAAGACGGGCTACCAGGAAAACCCCTGCGGCCACCATGGTGGCCGCGTGAATCAGGGCGGAAATCGGCGTGGGACCCTCCATCGCGTCGGGGAGCCACACATGCAGTGGGAACTGAGCGGATTTGGCCATCGGCCCCATGAACACCAGCAAGCACAGCAGCACCGCGATGCCACTGGAGAGACTGCCCGAGCTCACCGCCTCCTGCAGACGGCTGCCGATCTCCTCGAAGCCGAAGCTGCCCGTGGCCCAGAACAGGCCCAGGATTCCCAGCAACAAGCCGAAATCCCCCACCCGGTTCACCACAAAGGCCTTCTGGGCGGCATTAGCGGCGCCATCGCGATCGAACCAGAAACCGACAAGCAGGTAGGAACACATTCCCACCAGCTCCCAGAACACATAAATTTCCAGCAGATTCGGGCTGATCACCAACCCGAGCATCGAACTGCTGAACAAGGCTAGATACGTGAAAAAACGCACATAGCCCTTGTCGTGAGACATATACCCGTCCGAGTACACCATCACGAGCAAGGCGATGGTGGTGACCAGCGCCAGCATCACCGCCCCGAGGGCGTCGACCCGGAAGCCCATCTGCAGGTTGAAGCTGCCGGCGCTGGCCCAGTTGAACAACACCTCCGTGGCACCCGCGCCACCAATCTGTTCCAGCAGCACGGCGAAGCTGAGCACCGCTGCCGCCCCGACACAACTGATCAACATCAGCGCCACAGGCCGCTTGAGGCGATTGACGGTGCGGCTGAAGGTGAGCAGGCCCAACCCGCTCACAGCAGCTCCCACGAGCGGCAAAACCGGGATCAACCAGGCGACTTCGGCGGCAGTAGGCATGCGGCGCTCGTGGCTGCGGCGACTGTAGGCAGCTCAGGCGACTGTTCTGGGCTTTATGGCCGGCTCCCGATCAGATCCAGATCAGCCGAGCCAGTGAGCCAGGGGGGTGCGGGCGAACGTCGTGGCCCCCAGGCCGATGAAGCGATGGGCCCACCAGAAGAGCGCCACGGCGATGGCGATCCCCAGCTGGGCCGGCCTGAGAAACTCCGCCGCCACCAGCACCTGGCGGCCATCCAGCACGGCCCGGAAGGGGATCACGGAGGTGGAGCGCTTGAGCTCCTCGAACGCCGCACCGAAGCGCTGGCGCAGCCGCCGGTCGCCATGCCAGATGGCAAACAGATGGTGGCCGACCAGGCCGATGCAGGCCACCACCATGAAGCTGCTGCCGATCCAGAGCAGGTGGGTGGCACACCAAAGGATCTGACCGATGGCCTGGGGATGGCGGCTGACGCGGATGATCCCCGTGGCGTAGAGGCGCACCTGGGGTTTCAGCACCGCCGGAATCTCCAGCAGGTTGTAGGTGGCCGGATAGAGAAACAGAAAGCTGATCGCCGTGCCGATCCAGACCACGGGCACGATCCAGGCGGCCTCCTGCAGATTCCAAAGTCGCAGCCCGTCGTAGCGGTGCGCCAGGAAATAGCCGACCACCACCACCGCCGCCGGGATGCTGACAGCGGCGAACAGCAGCCGCCACAGCCGCTCGCCGATCCGGGCCGCGCCCCAGCCGCGCAGTGCCGCACCTCCGCTGTGCAGTACGGCGAAGGCCAACAGCAGCGCCAGCATCACCCAACTGCTGTGATGGAGCGGCGCGGTGGGATCCAGGGCGATTGGCATGACGACCGGCTGATGTGAAGGCGGGATTCTGACGATCAGGCGGCGCCCCTAGAGTCACATCCCCAACCCGGGCCCGGGGCCCTTCCCCTCCGATGGCGGATCTGCCCTTCACCCTCGACCAGCTGCGCATCCTGCGGGCCATCGCCAATGAAGGCAGTTTCAAGAAGGCCGCCGATAGCCTTTATGTGACTCAGCCAGCGGTCAGCCTTCAGATCCAGAACCTGGAGAAGCAGCTGGATGTGTCGTTGTTCGACCGCGGCGGCCGCAAGGCCCAGCTCACCGAAGCTGGCCACTTGCTGCTGAGCTATTGCGATCGCATCCTCAGCCAATGCCAGGAGGCCTGCCGTGCCCTTGACGATCTGCATAATCTGCGCGGTGGATCGCTGATCGTCGGCGCCAGCCAAACGACAGGCACCTATTTGATGCCGCGGATGATTGGCCTATTCCGGCAAAAATATCCTGATGTGTCTGTACAGCTGCAGGTGCACAGCACGCGGCGCACTGGCTGGAGCGTGGCCAATGGCCAGCTGGACCTGGCCATCATCGGCGGCGAGTTGCCCGCCGATCTCAATGAGATGTTGCAGGTGGTTCCCTATGCCAACGACGAGCTGGCTCTGGTGCTTCCTCCCAAGCATCCGCTGGCGCGACTGCCCGAGCTCACCAAAGACGATCTCTATCGGCTCGGCTTTGTCTGCCTCGACGCCCAGTCGACCACCCGCAAGATGGTCGACCAGCTGCTGTCGCGCTCCCGGCTCGACATCAGCCGCATCAAGATCGAGATGGAGCTCAACTCCTTTGAGGCGATCAAAAATGCTGTTCAGGCTGGCCTGGGGGCGGCCTTCCTGCCGGTTGTGTCGATCGAGCGGGAGTTGGCCGCCGGCAGCCTGATCCGCCCCCAGGTGGCGGATCTGCAGGTGCGACGCCAGTTGAAGCTGATCAGCCACCCCGCCCGCTACTGCTCCCGGGCCTCCGAGGCTTTCCGCCGCGAGGTGCTGCCTGTGTTCGCCAGCCCCGACAGCCCACTGCGCCAGGGAGCCCCCACCGCCGTGGACGGAGGTGAGTGAGCCGCCCTGGGTTCCAGGCAGGCACTCTCACCCTCAGGAGCACAGGCAGCTGCTTTGGGGTGAGGCGGGCCGACCGACCGGGCGGGTCCAGCTGGCCAGAAGCCTTCTCTCGACGCTTCCAGCCGTTGATGCGGCAGGTCAATCTTGGGGGTTGGCTCTGGGTCGCAGGCCTCCTGTCGTGGAGTGGCTCGTACCGTGCTCGGGTGCCGTGCTGGGGTGCCGTGACCTCAGCCAGAACAGAGCCGACCAGTGAAAACAGTGGCCTGGTTCACCAATGGCCTGGTCCGGCGCGGACTGCAGCTTGCAGCACAGCCCCCAGCCGGACCGATCAGCCTTGATCGCCCAGGGAACAAGGCCAACCCCGTCTCGGCCTGAGAGCCGGCAGCGGAGCGCGGCGCCTACACCAGCGGTAGCGCCGCGCCTCAACCGCTCAGAACTGAGCGGCCTCCGGTGTAACACCCACCGAGTCGCCGGCTGCGCCGGCGATCCCAGGAGTCTGGAACTTGTTGCCGGTGATATCAGTCTGGTAAACGCAGCGCACCACGGGCTTATCGCGGATCGAGCCGATATAGGCAAAGGTGTTCATGCGCTGTTTGCACTGCCGCATCTGCTCCGCGGTCACAGCTCCCTCCTTCTCCAGCACCGACCAGTTCTCACGGCGAATCACGCAGCCCGGCTGAAGCGTGGGCTGGGTGACGAAGCTGCTGCTGGGGTTCATCGTGGTGTAGAGCTCCACATCCATCACGAAGGCGCTCGCGCCCCACTGTTTGCAGAACTCCGGATCGGGTACCGCCATGTCCAGCTGCTGGCTGCTGGCGATGTTGCCCTGGTTGCCGGCGGTGTTGCTCGAAAGAGCCGTGCCAATGCCGATACCGAGCACCAACACCCCTGCCAGCACCGCGAGAGTGGCCGTGTTGAGCTGAATGCCCCCCTTGCCGCCGCCGGGGGGGCCGCCAGGGCTGCCGCGTCGCGGGGCGCCATCTTCGCCGCGATCCCATTCCTGCGGACGCCGCGGCGGTCCGCCGTAGCCACCTCCCTGGCGGCGATCGACCTCAGCCTCGCGGTAACCCCGTTGGGAGCGGCTGCTGCCAGCCCTCTCCTCTTCCCAGCGATCCGCCGAAGTGCCGGGCCTGGATCGAGCCGAGCCGCTGGCGCGGTCGTCGTAGGGACTGGGGCGAAATCGGGTCACAGGGTTTCGGTGCTGCGCGGCAGGCCCATGGAGTAGTTGAGCACCCGGCTGTCGGGGTTGTAGCGGAGCTCCCCGGCCATCAGCATCTGGCGGATCACCCCCTCCAGCTCGGAGCCGATGCGGCGCAGGGTGTATTCGTCGAGATCTCCGCCGGCGTGGGCGGCCACCTGATCGCGAAAGGCGCTCTGCACACGGTTGAGCGCCGCGTCATCCCAGACAAACTCGTTGTCGGGGTCGAGGTCGAGCGTCAGCTGGCCGTCATCCACCACCAGGTCCCCGTCCTCGACGCGGGCGGTGAACAGCCGCACGTGGCGCGTGGTGGACTTGAGCAGGGTGTCGTCCATGGTTGGGCGCTCGGGGCAGGGTTCCGCCCGGCGACTCTAGGAAGCGCGACGGCGCTCCAGGCCGGCGGCGGACTAGGTTGCCCGCACTTTCCTGCCAACCATGCGCGTCGCCATCGCCGGAGCCGGGCTCGCGGGTCTTGCCTGCGCCAAGTATCTCTGCGATGCGGGCCACACGCCCGTGGTGTACGAAGCCCGCGATGTGCTCGGCGGCAAGGTGGCGGCCTGGCAGGACGCCGACGGTGATTGGTACGAAACTGGCTTGCACATCTTTTTCGGCGCTTACCGGAATATGCGTCGTCTGTTCGCCGAGCTAGAAATCGAAGATCGATTGCAATGGAAGAGCCATTCCATGATCTTCAACCAGCGCGATGTGCCGGGCACCTACAGTCGATTCGACTTTCCCGACCTGCCGGCCCCGATCAATGGCGTCGCCGCGATTCTGGGAAATAACGACATGCTGAGCTGGCCCGAAAAGATCGCCTTCGGCTTGGGTTTGGTGCCCGCGATGCTGCGGGGGCAGTCTTATGTGGAGGCCTGCGATCGCTACAGCTGGACCGAATGGCTGCGGCTGCACAACATCCCCGAGCGCGTCAACGATGAAGTGTTCATCGCCATGAGCAAGGCGCTCAATTTCATCGATCCCGATGAGATTTCCAGCACCGTGGTGCTGACGGCCCTGAACCGGTTCCTGCAGGAAACCGACGGCTCGCGCATGGCCTTTCTCGATGGCAATCCGCCCCAGCGCCTGTGCGAGCCGATGGTGGCCTCAATCCGCGCCCGCGGCGGCGACGTGAAGCTCAACTCCCCATTGCGCCAGATCCGCGTTGGCGACGATGGCCGCGTCAGCGGCTTCCGAATCGGCGGCATCCGCGGCCAGGTGAGCGAGGAGGTGGAGGCTGACGCCTACGTGAGCGCCCTGCCGGTGGATCCGCTGAAGCTGCTGTTGCCGGAACCTTGGAAGCAGTTGCCCTATTTCCAGAAGCTGGAGGGGCTGAATGGCGTACCGGTGATCAACATTCACATCTGGTTCGATCGCAAACTCACGGACATCGATCATCTGTTGTTCAGCCGCAGCAACCTGCTCAGCGTGTATGCCGACATGAGCAACACCTGCCGCGAGTACGCCGATCCCGAGCGTTCGATGCTGGAATTGGTGTTCGCCCCGGCCAAAGATTGGATCGGCCGCCCAGATGAGGAGATCATCGCCGCCACCCTGGAGGAACTGAAACGCCTCTTCCCCACCCACTTCACGGGCGACAACCCAGCCCAGGTGCGCAAGTGGGTGGTCGTCAAGACGCCTCTGTCTGTTTACAAGACCGTGCCCGGTTGCCAGCAGCTGCGGCCGGATCAGACCAGCCCGATCGCCAATTTCTTCCTGGCCGGCGACTACACCATGCAGCGCTATCTGGCTTCGATGGAAGGTGCCGTGCTCAGCGGTCGACTCTGCGCCGACGCGGTGTCCGGTTGGCTGACTGATCCAGCCGCGAACCGGCCCGCCGTTGGCCTGGCAGCGGTGTAAAACGTGGTGATCGCTTCGCCCAGCCTGGATGAGGCCTACGAGGTCTGCCGGCGCGAGACCGCTCGCTGGGCCAAGACCTTCTATCTCGGCACGCTGCTGCTGCCGCCGCCGAAGCGTCGCGCCATCTGGGCCATCTACGTGTGGTGTCGCCGCACCGATGAGCTGATGGACAGCCCCGAAGCCCAGGCGCTGCCGGCGCCCCACTTGCTGGAGCGTTTGCAGGCCTGGGAGGAGCGAACCCGCGGCTTTTTCCGCGGTCAGGCGCGCGATGGTTTGGATGCGGTGATGGTGGACACGATCAGCCGCTATCCCCAGCCGCTGCAACCCTATCTCGACATGATTGAGGGGCAGCGCATGGATGTGCAACAGCATCGCTATGCTGATTTCGACGACCTGCGGCTTTACTGCTATCGGGTGGCCGGCACTGTGGGGTTGATGACCCAGGCGGTGATGGGCCTCGACCCCGCCTACACCACCGCTCCCTGGAGCGCCCGTCCCGATCCCACCGAGGCAGCCCTGGCCCTGGGGATCGCCAACCAGCTCACCAATATCCTGCGGGATGTGGGCGAGGATCGTGGCCGCGGCCGCATCTACCTACCTCAAGCCGACTTGCGCCATTTCGGCTATAGCGAAGCTGAGTTGATGGCCGGCACGGTGAACGATTCCTGGCGGGCCCTGATGGCGTTCCAGCTGGAGCGGGCCCGGGAGTGGTTCCGCCGCTCCGAAGCTGGAGTGCGCTGGCTCTCCGCCGATGCCCGTTGGCCGGTGTGGACCTCCCTGCGGCTCTACCGCGGCATTCTCGATGTGATCGAACGCCACGACTACGACGTGTTCAACCGCCGCGCATTCGTCTCCACCGCCGGCAAATTGCTGGATCTACCCTTGTCTTTCTTGGTGGCTCAGGTGCACTGAAGGATCAGGCAGCCGCACCTTCATGCCGGGGTCGCCAGCCAGCGCAGCAGAATCGGGTTGACCCGTTCGGGCGCTTCATCGTGGGGGCAGTGTCCCAAGCCCTCCAGCACCTCCAGCTCGCGGATGCAGGCAAAGCTGGCGGCCCAGCGCCGTGCCTCGTCGGGATCCTCCCAGGGATCCAGGGATCCCCACACCATCCGCACCGGCAGGGTCAACCCGGCCAGCAGCTCCGGCGCCAGATGATCGTTGAACAGATTGACAAAGCCACGGAAGCTTTCCAACGCCCCGGGGTCCCTGGTGGGGCGGAGCAGAATCTCCAGTAGGGCATCGTCGACGTTGGCGCCGCTGGGATAGGCCTGCCGCAGCACCGCCCGCACCGCCCCAGGACGGGCCAGCAGGCGGAACAGCGGCGCCAGGAGCCAGCGTTGGCGCACTGCCTGTTTGAGCAGCGGCCGCGTGGCGCGCTCCCAGGCGGGCAACGCCATCGCCCGTTTGTCATCCAGGGTGCGTTGGGCGCAGTCGATCAGCACCACCTGGGTGGCGGGGGTGCCGCGGGCCTGGAGCAGCCGCGCCGCATTCAGCGCCACGACCGCACCGATGGAGTTGCCGATCAGATGCAACCGGCGCCGAGGACCACCGGCATCGCCCTGGGCAGGGCTGCCTGGGGGGCTGGCGAGGCCGTGTTCGCTGAGGAAGTCCACCACCTGCTCGGCCCAGAGATCGAAGCCGTAGCGCACGCTGCCCGCGGGACCGGACTCACCGGGGAGGCGTGAGGGCGGTTTGGCACTCGCACCAAAGCCCAGCAGGTCGAGGGCGTAGACCTCAGCCTGCTGGGCCAGCTCGGGCAGATTATGGCGCCAATGACCGATGCTGGCGCCAAAGCCATGGATCAGCAGCACCACGGATTCGGCCGCAGGATCACCGACCTGGCAGAAGCGAATGGGCTGTCCCTGCCAGGTCCAGTCGGCCTCGAATGGCACCGGGTGGCTGGTCAGACGCCGACCGCCTGGTTGGCGAGCAGAGCTTTGAGTTTCGACAGTTCGCCGGCCCAACGGGGATCGGGAGCTCCTTGATCGACCGTATCGGCGTGGACCACCTTGTTGCTGCTGGGGGTCCGGCGGGCGGCTGCGGCGGCTGGTTGGCTGCCGCGACGCTCGTTGCCGGCGCCGGAACGGGCCTCGCGACGCTCCGAGATCTCGATCCGCAGGCTGTTGCCAGCGAAGCTGTGGCCATTGAGCTGCTCGATCACCGCTTCAGCCAGCTTCAGATCGTCGACGTTGGCGAAGCCGAAGCCGCGGCAGGAGCCCGTTTCGCGATCGGTGACGGCTTTGAACCGCACCCCCTCGCCGAAGCCGCTGAACAGAGCGTCCAGCTCCTTGGCATCAAAATTCTGCGGCAGGTTGCCGACATAGAGACGAACGCTCATGGCAGGGATGGAATGCGATTGAAGAGAACTTTGCAGGCGGTCGTATCACGCCGGTGCCGTTGGAAGTTAATCACATCGCTGCCCCCGCAGCGCCAGCCATCGGCGGGCGCTGGCCAGGACCTGCTCCTCCAGCTCCGCCCCCCGGGTTGCGGGCAGGCGCCCGAAGGCCCGCTCAAGGGTCAGGTGCTGCAGCAACTGCCCCAGCTCTGGTCCGGGCTGCAGCTGGAGCTGCCGCTGCAACCGATCACCGTCCAGTGGCGCCCGCGGGTGAAACAGGGGGTCCTCGGGATCGCGCCAGCGCCACAGCGCCGCTTCAGCATCATGGGCCTCCAACTGCGGCAACAGGGCCGGCAGATCGGCCTCCAGCTCGAGTTGCAGGGCAAGGCGCTCCGCCTCGGGGAGATCATCGAGGCCCAGCGGCCCTGGCGGATCGAACGCCGCTGGGCCCGTCGGCTGGTCAGAGGGCTCAACCTCGCCAGGCCCCGGAGGCCGTGTCTGGGCAACCTGCAGCAAGCGTCGACGCCAGCGCCGCAGCCCCAGGGCCCTCTGCCGCAGCTTCCGGCTGGCCCGCAGCCGTTCCAGGGCTGTCCCGTCCAGAACCGCCGCCAGGCGCGCCAGGGGAAGGGCCCAGGCCTGCTCCGCGGCGGAGAGTCCGCAGCGATTCGCCCGGTCCAGGGAGCAGCGCGCCAACGCGTCCAGCTCGATGGCATCAGCCCCGTTGGCCAGCAGTCCAGCCGCACACGCCCTGGCCAGTCCTTGCTCGCCTGTCGCCGTGGCGGCGATCCGTTCCAGCTCCACCAGCACCCGCTCGCCGGCCACGCCCTCCAGCTCCCCACGGTGGGCACAGATCCAGGCCCAGGTCCGCGCTTCGATGGCGAAATCCAGTTCACTGGCCAGGCGGATGCCCCGCAGCAACCGCAGTGGATCGTCCAGAAGATTGGCCTCGCTCAGCGCCCGCAGCTCGCCGCGCTCCAAATCCGCCAGGCCGCCATGGGGATCCAGCAGCTGCTGGGGGGCGGCCAGCGTCAACGCCATGGCATTGACGCTGTAATCCCGTCGCCCCAGATCGGCCTCCAGCGTCGGTCCCATGCGACGGGCCAGATCCACGGTCCAGCCGCGCAGCACCAGCCGGGCAATTGAGCGCTCGCCATCGAGCACCACCGCGCTGCCCCCGTAGCGCCGCGCCAGCTCGCGGCTCAGGGCGATCGCATCGCCCGACACCACCAGATCGAGATCCACCCGCTGCTGCTGACGGCCGAGCAGGCCATCGCGCACGGCCCCGCCCACCAAGGCCGACCCGGCCGGCAGGGCCTCCGGAGGCACGGGCCAGCGGGCGGGATCCAAGGCAATCCACAAGCGTTCGACTTGACCCCGCGACGATCCGGCCACAATTGGCGTCTGGTTGGCCCGGGGCGGCATGTGCATCTGCGTGGATTGCCACTGGGTCGACCGTTGTCAGGCCTACCACGCGGTCGAGCGGCAACACGGCGTGCCCCATCTCAACGCGGCGCCGGCGTTCAAGCCCCAGGCGCCGCGCATCCACGTGCAGGTGCACGACCTGCCCGATGGTCAGGTGGGCGTGGAGTGGGATGTGCGGGCCTGCCCTGACTTCCTGGCGGATCAGGGCCGCTGGCAGCGCCTGCGGCCCCAGGAGGCCGTGCCCAGATGAGCGGATCACCCCCGGCCTGCCGCTGGCTGCTGGCGCTGCACAGCTCCAGCGACACCCTCGGCCTCGCCCTCCAACCCCTCGCGGACAACAGCGCCGTGCCTGGAGCGCCGCGGGTGGAGACGTTTGCCCTGGGGCGCGCCCTGGCCAATGCCCTGCCGGGCTGCGTCGAAGCACTGCTGCCGGCGTCCCGCTGGGGCGAGCTGGGGCGCCTGGCGGTGGCGATCGGGCCGGGCGGTTTCACCGGCACCCGCCTGACCGTGGTGTTGGCGCGCACCCTGGCCCAGCAGTTGGCTCTGCCCCTCGATGGCATCGGCAGCTTCCCGTTGATCGCCCGCCGGCTGCTGGCCCGCTCGGGCCCGGAGCTCTCAGGCGGGATCTGGCTGATCAAGGAGCTGCCGCGCCGCGGCCTGGTGGCCGGTCTTTACGGCGCGGATCCCAGTGCGCTCGAAGGCGTGCGGGAGTGGTGCGCTCCCCGGCTCTATGCCGATCCCGCCGGCCTCACCGAGGTTGAGCGACAGGTGGGGATGGCCGAGGTGCCGCGCCTGGCCGCCGAGCCCAGCCAGCCCGCCGATGTGCTGAGCCTTCTGGAGATCGCCCAGCTGGCGTCGCGCCAGGGCCGTTCCGCTCCCTGGCAGACGGTGCTGCCGCTCTATCCCACCAGCCCTGTGGCCCCGGGCTGATGGCACGCACCGCCCTGCCCCGTGGCACCAGCCGCCCGCGCCGCCGCCAGGCGGTGGTCCCCCCCCGTCCCGGGCGAGCCGCAGGGCCTCTGCCCGCGGCGCCGCGGCGCCGCCCGAGGCGGCCACGACCCGCCGGTGGGCACTGGATCAAGCTCTCGCTGCTGTTGATGGCCCTGGGCCTGCTCTGGCTCTCGCGCGGACGCTGGTGGCCGAGCCCGCCGCCACCGCAGATGATCCTGGTGCTGGGGGGCGACCGCGACCGCGAGATGGTGGCCGCCCGGCTCTCCCGGCAGGATGGTTTGCCGGTGGTGGTCAGCGGCGGCACCAACCCCGAATACGCCCGCTGGGTGTTTCTGGAGCGGGCGGGGCTGCCCGCCAACCGGGTCCTGCTCGATTACCGCGCCCAGGACACCTTCACCAACTTCACCTCGCTGGTGGATGACCTGCGCCGGGCCCACGTCCGCCATGCCCTGCTGGTCACCAGCAGCGACCATATGGACCGGGCCCTGCTGGTGGGCCGCATCGTCGCCGGCAGCCGCGGCATCCACCTCACCCCGGTGCCGGTGGCCTGCGGTGACCTTTGCGTCCACGAAGGGCGCGGCAAGATCTGGGGCGATGGCGTCAGGGCCGCGTTCTGGGTGGTCAGCGGTCGGGATCTGCGGACCCTTTTTCCCCACTGGCGCTGGCCAGCCGGGGGGGATCGGCACGGCGTGCGTCCTGGCTCCGAATCGGACCCTCGTCCAGCAGCCGATTGATCTGCTCCTGAGCCAACCGGGTGGTGGCCTCCAAGTCCGCGCGGCGACGGGAGGGGGGCGGATCGATCAGGCTGCCGATGCGGATGTGGATGCGAGCGGGCCTGAGCAGCCGTTGGCCGCGGCCGAGGGCGCGGTGGCTGCCGAGGATCGCCACCGGCAACAGCGGCACCCCGGCTCGGGCCGCCAACAGGGCCGCTCCGGGCTGAGGATCATGGACGCGGCCATCGCTCTGGCGCGTGCCGTCGAGAAAGACCCCCACGGCCCAGCCGTGGGCGAGCCGGTCAGAGGCGACGCGGATCGCCTCCCTGTCGCTGCCGCCGCGCACCACCGGGTAAGCCCCCAGCGCCCGGATCAGGGGCCCGAGCAGCGGCACCCGGAACAGCTCCGCCTTGGCCATGAACGCCACAGGCCGACCGATCACCTGGCCGAGCAGCGGCGGATCGAGATGGGAGCCATGGTTGGCGACCACAACCAGGCCACCGCTGCGGGGTACCCGCTCGCGGCCGCTGTTGCGGCCTCGAAACAACGACCGGTAGAGCGGCGTCACCAACAGATTGCGGATGACCAGGTAGGCGAGGTTGGGCTCCGGCCGATCGAACAACGCCGGGCGCTCGTTGTCGCTGCGGCTGAGGGGGGCGGCGCCGAAATCGCTCATCGGGCCAGGTCTGCGGCGCCGCTGATCTGGGCGGTGACCAACGTTGGGCAGCCGCGCTTGATCAAGCCGCTGAGCACGTTGCCGGGCCCGATCTCCACGGCGGTGTCGACGCCAGCGGCCACCAGTTGCTCCATCGTCTCCCGCCAGCGCACGCCGCGGGTCATCTGATCCCGCAAGCGTTGCTTCAGCACGGTGGCGTCGCGGGCGGGTGTGGGATCCGTGTTGCTGAGCACCGGCACCTGGGCATCCGCAAACGGCACCGCTTCGAGCTCGGCGGCGAAGCGCTCGGCCGCCGACGCCATGAATGGCGAGTGGAACGCGCCCGACACCGGCAGGGGGATCGCCCGCTTGCCGCGCAGCTCCGCGCACACGGCCGCCACGGCCTGCGGGGTGCCGGAGAGCACCACCTGGGCCTCGCTGTTGTCGTTGGCGATCACCACGTCGGCGCTGGCGGCCACCAGCTGCTCCAGCTGGGCGCGATCGAAGCCGATCACCGCGGTCATCGCGCCGCCGCCCGCCGCCGCCATCAGCTCGCTGCGGCGGACCATCAGCCGCAGCCCCGTGGCGAAATCGAACACGCCGGCCACGTGCAGCGCCACCAGTTCGCCCAGGCTGTGTCCCGCCACCAGCTCGGGCCTGCGCCCCTGAGCCTGCAGGCCTTCCGCCAGCAGGCTCTCCAGCACGAACAGGGCCGGTTGGGTGTTGCGGGTGTCATCCAGCGCGGCGGGTTCAGCGGCGGGTTCGCCGGCGCAGATGGCCCAGAGATCGCGGCCGAGCAGCTCGGAGGCCAGGTGGAAGCGCTCGCGGGCGCCGGGCAGATCCAGCAGGGGTTCGGCCATGCCGATCTTCTGCGACCCCTGACCGGGAAACACCCAGGCGATCGACATGCGCGGTTCCAGCCAACAACGGCAGGGAGATTACGCGTCGGCCTGGCCTTGGGGCCGCGCCGGCTCAGTGACGGATTGCGGCTGGCGCTGGGGCCCGCTCCAGCGCAGCAGCGCTCCACCCCAGCTGAGCCCAGCCCCGAAGCCGCTGCTGGCGATCAAATGGCCAGGCTGGATGCGGCCATCGCGCACCGCCTCATCCAGCATCAGCGGGATCGTGGCCGCGGAGGTGTTGCCGTAGTGGGCCAGGTTGCTCAGCACCCGCTCATGGGGCACCTGGAAGCGATCGGCCACCGCATCCAGGATGCGCTGATTGGCCTGATGCAGCAGCAGCCAGTGCAGGTCCGCCGCGCTCAGGTCGCAGTCGTGGAGGAGAGCGGCCAGCACGGCGGGCACCTCGCGCACGGCGAACTTGTAGACCTCTTGGCCGTTCATCGCGATCGTCGCAAAGCCGCCCTCCTGGGTGGAGATGCCCTCCAGCAAGGGTTGGCGCCGCTCGATCTGGGCCAGGGTCAGGCAGCTGTTGCGGCTGCCATCGGAATGCATGCGGAAGGCCAGCAGGTCGTCCTGGTCGGCGGCGCATCGCTCGATCGCCACGGCGCCGGCGCCGTCTCCGAACAGCACGCAGGTACGCCGGTCATCCCAATCCAGCCAGCGGCTCAGCTGGTCGGCGCCGATCACCAGCGCCCGCCCCAGACTGCCGCCGCGCAGATACTGGGCTGCGGTGATCAGGGCGAACAAGAAGCCGCTGCAGGCCGCTGTGAGGTCGAAGGCCACCGCCCGACGCGCGCCGAGGGCGGCCTGAACCTTGGGCGCCGTGCCGAAAAGGTCATCGGGACTGGAGGTGGCCAACAGGATCAGATCAAGATCCCCGGGCTGCCAGCCGGCATGCTCCAGCGCGGCGGCGGCGGCGTGGCTGGCCAGGCTCGTCACCGTTTCCTCCGGGCCGGCCAGACGACGGCTGCCGATGCCCGTGCGGCTGCGGATCCAGTCGTCGCTGGTGTCGACCCGCTGGCTCAGGGCTTCATTGCTGAGGCTCACCTGGGGCAGGGCACTGCCGCAGCCGACGAGGCGCATGCCGAAGCCAGCCATCCAGGGGACAACCCAAGGTGGTTTTCAGTCAACCACAGGCGCTCGCACGGCCCCCGCGGTCGGCCGTGCCTCAGCCTCCGAGGGCGTGGAGGTCGTCCATCACGCCGTGGCTGGCGGCGGAATGGGCCAGGCGCAGGGCGCTGACGACGGAGAGATCGCGGCTGCTGCCGTGGCCGATCACGCACACCCCATCGACCCCGAGCAACAGGGCGCCGCCATGTTCAGCATGGTCGAGGCGCTTCTTGATGCGGATCAGGTTGGAGCGCAGGAAGGCCGAGCCCACCTTGCCGCGACGGCCCCGGGGCAATTCGGACCGCAGCACATCGAGCAGCACGCCGCCGACGGACTCCAGAAACTTCAGCAGCACATTGCCGGTGAAGCCGTCGCAGACGACCACATCGAACTCCCCCGAGAGCACATCGCGGCCCTCGCAGTTGCCGGCGAAGTGGATGCGCTGCTCGGCCGCCAGCAACGGGTAGGTCTTGAGGGAGAGGTCGTTGCCCTTGCATTCCTCCTCGCCGATGTTCACCAGGCCGATGCGGGGACGCTTCACCTGCAGCACGTCGCGGCTGTAGATGCTGCCCAACAGGGCGAACTGATGCAGCCAGGCGGGCTTGCAGTCGGCGTTGGCGCCAACATCCAGCACCAGCACCTGCTGCTCGGGGTCGCGGGTGGGGAAGAGGGCGCCGATGGCGGGCCGCTCGATGCCGGGCAACCGCCCCAGCCGAAAGATGGCCGAGGCCATCACGGCGCCGGAGTTACCGGCGGAATAGGCGGCGGTGGCCCGCCCCTGCTTCACCTGATCCATGGCCACGTTGATGCTGGCGTCGCGCTTGCGGCGCACGGCCGTGGCCTCCTCATCCATCCCCACCGAGGACCCGCTGAGAACCACCTCGATCAGGCCTCGGCTGATGGCCTCATCCAGAGCAGGCTGCAGCTCCAGCTCGCTGACGGCGCGACGCAGCGGCGCCTCCTCCGCCACGAAGCGGATGCGCACCGGCAGCAGCGGCAGGGCACGCAGGCAACCTTCCAAAATGGCCCCGGGGGCGTGGTCGCCGCCCATGCCGTCCACGGCCACCCAGAGGCGCTGGCGGTCGTCGATTTCGCCGCCGGCGGATTCGCTGCCCTGCTGCAGGCGGCGCAGCGGATCGAACACCAAGGGCTGGAGCACCGATCCGGCGACGCTGCCGGCGACGCCGGCGGTGGCGCTGGCCGTGCCGACCAGTCCGGTGACGGTCGGGTTGCGGCGATACCAAACGACCAGCCGGCGGATGGCGCGGCTGGGCTTGGTGTTGCGGTTCCGGCCGGGGGTGGGGCTCCGGCGGGCGGGCTCAGGCTCCTTCGGTGGCAACGGATTCGACGATGCGCTGGAACAGATAGCCGGTGCCCCGAGCCGTGAGGATCAGCTCGGGGTTGGCTGGATCATCTTCCAGTTTGGAACGCAGCCTGGAGATGTGGACATCCACCACGCGGGTGTCGACGTGACGTTCCGGTGTGTAGCCCCACACCTCCTTGAGGATCTCGCCACGGCTGAACGGCTCGCCGGAGCGGCTCACCAGCAGCTCCAGCAGGCTGAACTCCATGCCGGTGAGGCGGATGCGTTCGTCGCCGCGATAAACCTGACGCTTGTTGGTGTCGATGCGCAGGTCGCTGATGTGGATCACCCCCGAGTTAGGGATGCCAGCCACCTGTTCCTTCTCCACCCGCCGCAGCACGCAGCGGATGCGGGCCTCCAGCTCCTTGGGGCTGAAGGGCTTGACCACGTAATCGTCCGCCCCGAGCTCCAGGCCGGTGATGCGATCGGCCACGTCACCCAAGGCGGTGAGCATCACGATCGGCACGTCCGATTCCTTGCGCAGCTCCTGGCAGACGCCATACCCATCGAGCTTGGGCATCATCACGTCGAGCACCACCAGATCGGGTTGGGTGCGGTGAAAGCACTCCAACGCCTCTTCGCCATCGCTAGCGGTGATCACCTGGTAGCCGATCATCGAAAGGCGGGTCTCGAGGATCCGGCGGATGCTGGCCTCGTCATCCACCACCAGGATGGTTTCGCGTCCGTGGTTGTGATTGGGGGAGGCGACCGTCATCGCGCAACGGGTCCGAAGCAGGCCATCGGACTACTGAAAAGGTCGTCGGCCCGCAAATTCACGCAACGCCACCTTTCTTCATAATCAGCCCCACCGCCCCAGCCAGGCGACCGCCACCCTCTCCACCTCCCGCTTGCCCCGCCCCACCACGGTTTATGTCTGCCAGGAGTGCGGCGCCCGCAGCCGGCAGTTCTTCGGCCGCTGCAGCGCTTGCGGCAGCTGGGATTCTCTGCTGGAGCAGCGCCAGAGCGCCGCGCCAGCCAGCGGCCGCCGCCGCGGCGGCGCGGGTCCAGAAGACTTGGCGACGCCGGGCCAACCCCGCCGCTCCGAGCCGATCGAGGCGGTGGGGGAGCGCCCGCTGCAGCGCCTGCGCAGCGGCTACGCCGAACTGGATCGGGTGTTGGGCGGTGGCTTGGTGCCGGGCTCGCTGGTGCTGCTGGGCGGCGATCCCGGCATCGGCAAGTCGACCCTGCTGCTGCAGAGCGCCTGTTCCCTGGCCGAGCGCGTGCCCGTGCTGTACGTCAGCGCCGAGGAGTCGGCCCAGCAGGTGAAGCTGCGCTGGCGACGGCTGCGCCCCCCCGGCGAGGCGTCCCCGCTGCTGGCCGTAGACCCGGCTCAGCCGGGGGGGCCAACGGCGCCGGGCCGGTCCCGGGGGCCGGCGGCCGTCCAGGCACCCGCCAACCTCGCGCCTGCCGGGGCGGCCACCCCCCAGCCCCTGGATGCCGGGGGGGCGCCAGGCGATCCGTCCGGGCTGCGGCTGCTGGCGGAAACCGACCTGGAGCCGGTGCTGGAGGAGCTGGAGGCCCTGAGACCGGCCGTGGCGATCATCGACAGCATCCAGGCCCTGCACGATCCCGGTCTTGCCAGCGCCCCCGGCTCGGTGGCCCAGGTGCGGGAATGCGCCGCCGCGCTGCAACGCCTGGCCAAGCGGCAGCACACCGCCCTGCTGTTGGTGGGGCACGTCACCAAGGAGGGGGCGCTGGCGGGCCCCAAGGTGCTGGAGCATCTGGTCGACGCCGTGCTCACCTTCGAGGGGGATCGCTTCGCCAGCCACCGGCTGCTGCGGGCGGCCAAGAACCGCTTCGGCGCCACCCATGAGCTGGGAGTGTTCGAGATGCAAGGCGGCGGGCTGGTGGAGGTGCTCAATCCCAGCGAGCTGTTTCTCGGCGGCGGGGCCCCCAGCGCCGGCACCGCCACGATCGTGGCCTGCGAAGGCACCCGGCCGTTGCTGGTGGAGCTGCAAGCCCTGGTGAGCACCACCAGCTACGCCAGCCCCCGCCGCACGGCCACCGGCATCGCCGTGAACCGCCTGCATCAGATCCTGGCGGTGCTGGAGAAGCATCTCGGCCTGCCGCTGTCGCGCTTCGACTGCTATCTCGCCGTGGCGGGCGGCCTGGAGGTGGAGGAACCGGCGGCGGATCTGGGGGTGGCGGCGGCAGTGGTGGCCAGCTATCGCGACCTGCTGCTGCCGCCGGGCACGGCCTTGATCGGCGAGCTGGGGCTGGGGGGGCAGCTGCGGCCGGTGGGACAGCTGGAGCTGCGGCTGCAGGAGGCGGCGCGGCTGGGCTTCCGCCGGGCGGTGGTGCCCCGCTGCAGCGGTCTGGGGCCGCTGGCGGCCGGCCTTGAGCTTGAGCTGCGCGAGGCCGGCACGGTGGCCGAGGCGCTGGTGGCGGCCCTGGGGGTGGATCCCGCGGCGGAACACGACTGAGTGCCGATTACTCAGAAGTACACATCGACGTTGCTGCGTCCTGACGATTTCAGCCAGTTCTCGATGTCGAGGTAGCCGCCGGGATAGAGCTTCACCGCCCGGTTCCAGTGGTCGGTGGCCTGATCGAACCAGCGGTCGGCGGCATCCTGGTCGCCATTTTCGGCGGCGATGCGGCCCCGCTTCTCGAAGATCAGCCCCATGTTCTTCAGGCAGGAGGGAGAGTTGGGGTTGGCCTCCAGGGATTGACGGTAGTAATCGAGCGCTTTCTCCTCATCGCCGGTGCTCATGAAGATGATCGCCATGTTTTTGAGGATCTCGCCCCGGTCGTTGAGGTTCTCCTCCAGCTTGAGGGCCTCCTCGTAGTTGTCCAACGCTTCGGCGTAGTCGCCATCGTTCTGGGCCGAGAGCCCATCGCGGTAATACACGTAGGCCTCCTTGGCCTTCGGATCGATCGGCAGCAGCTTCACGATCAGGTCGGCCATCACCGTGAAGCTCTTGTCGATGAAGTTGTCGTTGCGCTGGGAGCGGGGCACGGCGGCGGAACAGCTGGGCCTCCATCCTGCCGACCCCGGGGCTGGCGAGGGGGGCACGTCCGGGGGGAGAGCGGCACCTCCGGGAATGGGGGTTGCCTCAGGCGCCCGGGCGGGCGCCGAACTCCGGGGGGCCAACGTGGCGGCAGCTGCAGCCGTCGCAGGGAGCCCGGCAAGGGTTTGGCAGCCAACCGAACGGTGCAGCCCGCCGTTCTCCCTAGCCTGCGGGCTGCTGCGCCAAATCGGCCGGTGTCCCGCTCCCCAGCTCCCATCGCCGCGCCCCCCCAAGCCCCCGGCCCGATCCTGTTGGAGGTGGAGGGCCTGAAGTGTGGCGGCTGCGTTCGAGCGGTTGAGCAGCGCTTGCTCCAGCACCCGGCCGTGCGCGACGCCAGTGTGAATCTGCTGAACCGCACCGCCTGGGTGGATCTCAACCCCAGCGAGGAAGGGGAGCCAGCCGATCCCGTGCCCGAGCTGCGCGCCAGCCTGGCCGCCCTGGGCTTCGAGGCCCGGCGCCGCGACGAAGATGGGGAGGCCCTGCCCGGGCTGGAACGCCACCGCCAACGCCACTGGTGGGTGCACTGGCGCCAGCTGATTTACGCCCTGGCGCTGCTGCTGATCTCGGGGCTGGGCCATCTGGCGGACGCCGGCGAGCTGCCCTGGCGGGACCCCTGGAACCTGCTGGGTCGGCCCGGCTTCCACGCCGTGGTGGCGACGCTGGCCTTGCTTGGACCGGGCCGAGCGATTCTGCGCCATGGCTTCAGCAGCGCCCTGGCCGGCCTGCCCAGCATGGACAGCTTGGTGGGTTTGGGGGTGTTCAGCGCCTACGCCTCCAGCCTGCTGGGCTGGCTGCTGCCGCGGAGTGGTTTCCCTTGTTTTTTCAACGAGCCGGTGATGCTGCTGGGCTTCGTGCTCACCGGCCGGTTCCTGGAGGAGCGGGCCCGCTGGCGGACGGGGCGGGCCCTCGAGGCGTTGGTGGCGCTGCAGCCGGAGCAGGCGTTGCTGCTCAGCGGCGACGGTCCGGCCCGGCCCGTGCGGGTGGGTGGGCTGCGCCCGGGCGATCAGGTTCGGATTCTGCCGGGGGATCGCTTGCCGGTGGATGGATTGGTGTTGCGGGGGGAGGCGCACCTCGATCTCTCCTCGCTCACCGGCGAGTCGCTGCCGATCAGCGCCGGCCCCGGAACCGAGCTGCCGGCAGGGGCGCTCAACCTTGATGCCACCCTCGACCTCGAGGTGCGGCGCAGCGGCGCGGCAAGCGCCATCGGCCGGATCGTGCGCCTGGTGCGGCAGGCCCAGGACCGCAAGGCGCCGATCCAGGGCCTGGCCGACCGGGTGGCCGGCCGTTTCACCCTGCTGGTGCTGCTGCTGGCCCTGGCCACGTTTCTGTTCTGGTGGCTCCTGGGGGCCTCCCTCTGGCCCCAGCTGCTGGAGCCGGGCGCGGCGATGGCCGGCCATGGCCATGGCGCCACGGGCCTCACCGGCCACGGCATGGCCGCGGCCCCCGCCCAAACGCCCCTGGGGCTGGCCCTGCAACTGGCGATCGCCGTGCTGGTGGTGGCCTGCCCCTGCGCTCTGGGCCTGGCGACCCCAGCCGCGATCGCCGTCGGTCTCGGCCAAGCGGCCCGCTCAGGCTTGTTGTTCCGCGGCGGTGATGCCATCGAGACTGCGGCGCGCTTGCGTACCGTGCTCTTCGACAAAACCGGCACCCTCACCCTGGGGCGGCCCTTGGTGCGAAGGATTGAGGTGCTGTCCTGCGCCTGCGCCAGCGGCACGCCGCTGCCAGCGGGGGGCACCACCGTGACAGCGGCAGGCGGCACCCCCATCGCTGGCGATGCTTTAGATGGAGCCACCTCCGGCGCCAGCCGAGGGGCGATGAGCTGCGCTGCAGCCGTTGCCTCGGCAGTCGTCTCGGCGGGCGACCCGACAGCGGATCTGCTGCGCCAAGCGGCGGCCCTGGAGCAGCAGAGCCGCCATCCCTTGGCCCATGCGTTGCTGCAGGAGGCCCAGCTGCGCGGCTTGAGCTTGCCCGAGGTGCGCTGGTGCCGCAGCGTCAGCGGCGCCGGGGTGGTGGGTCAGCTGCAGGGCGATGGCCCCCTGTTCCGGGTGGGGCGACTCGACTGGTTGGCGGCCGAGGGGGTCCAGGGCAGCGGGGAGTGCCCCGAAGTCGGCACTGGAGACGTTGGCGCTGGAGACGTTGGCCCTGAAGGCGGTGGCGCTGAAGGCGGTGGCCCACCCATGGGTGGGCCCCAACCCGATGACGCCCAAACCGGGGTACTACAAGCCGGTGGCTCAGATGCTCTCGACGCCGTGGAAGCTGCCGCGAGAACCAAGACCGCCACAACCATGGCCGCCAAAACCATGGCCGCCAGAGACACGGCCGCGAGAGACAGAGGCACCGTCGACGTGGCCGCAAGAGAGTTGGCCGCAGGAGAGTTGGCCTCAAGAGAAGTGGCCGCCGCAGCTGTGCCTGCCCAGGAGACTGGTGCCCAGGAGACCGGCGCCGCAACCCACGGCGAAGCCGCCCGGCTGCAGGCCGAGCTGGAGTGCAACGGCTCCAGCGTGCTGGCGGTGGCCGCGGACGACCGGCTGCTGGGATTGATCGCGGTGCAGGATCCGCCCCGCCCGGATGCGACCGGCACCCTGGCGGCGTTGCGGCAGCGGGGCCTGCGCCTGGGCCTGCTCAGCGGCGACCGCGAGGAGCCGGTGCGAGCGCTGGCGGCCCAGCTGGGCCTGCAGGCCGAGGAGCTGGCCTGGCAGCTGCAGCCGGAACAGAAGCAGGAGCGGATCCTGGCGGCCCTTGCCCAGGGGCCGGTGGCGATGGTGGGCGATGGCATCAACGACGCCCCGGCCCTCGCCGCCGCCGATCTGGGCATCGCCGTCGGCACCGGCACCCAAATCGCCCAGGAGAGCGCCGACCTGGTGGTGCTCGGCGAGCGGCTGGAGGGGCTGGTGATCGCCCTGGACCTGGCCCGCGACACCATGACCAAGGTGCGTCAGAACCTGGCCTGGGCCTTCGGCTACAACCTGATCGCGCTGCCGATTGCTGCCGGGGTGCTGCTGCCCGGTTTCGGATTGCGCCTGTCTCCGCCCCTGGCGGCCCTGCTGATGGCCGGCAGTTCGATCACAGTCGTGCTGAATGCTTTGCTGCTGGGGCGGGGCCGTCGGCCCGGCTCCACGGGGCGCTAAGGCGGTGATGGGGAATGGACGCTTTCTGGTGCTGGAGGGCATCGATGGCTGCGGCAAGACCACCCAGCTGGACGCCCTGCGCCAGTGGCTGCCCGGCAGCGGCCTGATGCCGGAGGCGGCGGCCCTGGTGGTGAGCCGCGAACCCGGGGGCACGCCCCTGGGTCAGGCCTTGCGCCAGTTGTTGCTGCAGCCGCCGCTCGCTGCGGCGCCCACCAGCCGCAGCGAGCTGCTTCTTTATGCCGCGGATCGGGCCCAGCATGTCGACACCGTGATTCGGCCGGCCCTGGAGCGGGGGGATTGGGTGCTCTGCGACCGCTTCACCGGATCGACCGCCGCGTATCAGGGCGATGGCCGCGGCCTGTCGCTGGAGTGGATCGGCCAGCTGGAGCGCCTGGCCACCGGCGGCCTGGAGGCGGATCTGACGCTCTGGCTGGATCTTCCCCTGGCCGTGGCCCTGCGCCGCCGCCAGGACCGCCAGCCCGATCGGATCGAGGCCAGTGGCGAGGCGTTTCTGCGGCGGGTGGCCGCTGGCTTTGGGCGGCTGGCCGGCGAACGGGGCTGGCACCGGGTGGCGGCCGATCAGCCACCGGCGGCGGTCAGCGCCGCGATTCAGGAGCTGCTTCTGGCCGAACTGGGCCTCGCCCAGGCGGGGGCCCCGCTGGGGTCCAAGACCAGCCGTGGCTGAACCGGCAGGCGAACTCTTGGCTGAGCCGGTGCGCGAGTCGGTGGCTGAGCTGGAGCGCGAGCCGGTGGGCGAGCGGGTGGGCGAGCGGGTGGGCGAGCAGCCCGATGCACGCTTCGGTGCGCTGTTCGCAGAGCTGGTGGGGCAGCCCCGGGCGGTGGGGTTGCTGGAGGCGGCGTTGCGCCACGGGCGGGTGGCGCCGGCCTATCTCTTCGCCGGGCCGGAGGGGGTGGGGAGGCGGCTGGCGGCTTTGCGCTTCCTCGAAGGGCTGGTGCTGGGCCAGGAAGGGCAGGGCGATGGGTCGCTGCGGCGCCGGCTGGCCCAGGGCAATCATCCTGATTTGCTCTGGGTGGAGCCCACTTACAGCCATCAGGGCAAGCTGGTGGCGGCCTCCCAGGCGGAGGCCGAGGGGGTGAATCGCCGCTCACCACCCCAACTGCGACTGGAGCAGATCCGCGACGTGTCGCGGTTTCTGAGCCGCCGGCCTGTGGAGGCCCGCGGCGCCATGGTGGTGCTGGAGGCGGCGGAGGCGATGGCGGAGGCGGCGGCCAACGCGCTGCTCAAAACCCTGGAGGAACCCGGGGACGGGCTGCTGATCCTGATCAGCGCGGCGCCGGACCAGCTGCTCAGCACGATTCGCTCCCGCTGTCAGCAGATCCCCTTCCGCCAGCTGGAGCCCCAGCAGCTGCGCCAGGTGCTGGAGCGGCAGGGGAACACTGAGCCCGATGGGGCCGACGGCGACGATCCGCCCGAGCTGCTGGAGCTGGCCGCCGGTTCGCCCGGAGCGCTGCTGGAGCATCGTCGCCAGTGGCGAGGCCTGCCGGAGGGGCTGGCCGAGCGGCTCGGGGAGTTGCCCGCCGATCCGCTGAGTGCCCTGGCCTTGGCGCGGGATCTGAGTGAGGCCCTCGATGGCGATCAGCAGCTGTGGCTGCTCAACTGGCTGCAGCTGAGCCGCTGGCGGCGCCAGCCCAGGCCCGCGGAACTGGAACGGCTGGAGCAGCTGAGGCGACAGCTGCGCTCCCACGTGCAGCCGCGGCTGGCCTGGGAGGTGGCGCTGCTGGAACTGGCGGGATTGCAGGCCTTGTAGGGCAGCGGCTGCTGATCAGCCGCATGAAATCCACCGCATGGAATCCGCCACACGCTGATCAGTTGCCTGCACTCCGCCTCATGCAATCCGGCTCACGCAATCCGCCCCTCAGGCGGCGGCGTTGTCCTTGTCCTGAGGTAGGCGGCGGCTTTCGCGGAAGCGACCCATCAATTCGCCAACTTCCTCGAGCTGGTCGTTGCTGGGGAGCTCTAGGCAGTAGCCGGCGCCGTAGACCGTTTTGATGAAGCGGGGCTTGCGGGGATCGGGTTCGAGTTTGGTGCGCAAGTGGCGAATGTGCACGCGAATGGTTTCGATGTCGTCGTCCGGCTCGTAACCCCAAACCTCCTTGAGGATCAGCGATGGGGCGACCGTCTGGCCATGGCGCTGCAGCAGGCAGTGCAGCAATTCGAACTCAAGGTGGGTGAGGCGCACGGGCTGATCAAACCAGATCGCTTCAAACCGCTCCGGCACGAGCGTCAGGGAGCTGTAGCTGAGAATCTCGTTGTGCTTGGAGGAGAGGGGGGCGCGATCGGTGCGGCGCAGCAACGCCTTGACCCGGACCATCAGCTCCTCCAGGTCGAAGGGCTTGGCGAGGTAGTCATCGGCGCCGGAATTGAAGCCGCTCACCTTGTCTTTGGTGCTGCCCAGGGCGGTGAGCATCAGGATCGGGATCTTGGCGGTGCGTTGATCGCGGCGCAGGCGCTGGCAGAGGGTGAGGCCATCCACCTTGGGCAGCATCAGGTCAAGCAGGATCACATCCGGGCTGAACTGCAGCGCCAGGGCCTGGCCCTTGATGCCGTCCTCCGCCCGTTGCACGTCGAAGCCGCCGTGTTCGAGGTGGCCGGCGACGAGATCACGCATGTCGCCGTCGTCTTCGATCAGCAGGATGCAGGGCTTCATCGCGGGGCAGGGGGAGGGCGACAGGGGGAGAGGGAGTCAGCGGCAGGGACCGCTGATGCCACAAGGTCAGGGCATTTTCAGCGGTTTCATGGCCGCTAGCAGGAAATCCGTGTGTTTGGCGGGCTTCTGTCGCCAAATCTCCAGATTTATTTAACCTCACCGGGTGGGTGGACGTCGGGCTGGAGCCTCGCCCGCCCGCCCGCCCGCCCGCCATGGAGAATCGAGCAGTTCGCGCCAGGCCCTGCTGGCTGCACCGGTTCGCACAGATCGAAGCTCATCGGCCTGCGAGCCGCGCAGGCAGGATCAGCTTGAGGGGGCCGAACATGTCCACCCCTCAGGCTTAGCCCCTTCGGGAGCGCACGCTGGCCGCCGCCAGGCACGAAGCGCGAGTCAACGGCGGTGGCAGTGCCAGGTCTTGGCAAGCCAGCCCAGGCGGCCTCGCTCTGGACGGCTCGGCTCGGCGACCATCCAGGCTGGACTGGGATGGTCCATGGAGTGGTCACGGCGGCGGGCCTGGAGCTGAAAGAAACAGCACAACACGACAAGAACCCAGCGCGGACCGGTGCCCTCGGGGCGATCCTGTCATGGGATCTCGACGGCGCACCCTCTGGGACAAGTGCCGATCTCTCGGCATCCGCAGATTGGCTTGATCAGCCAAATCCAGCTGCCCACGATTGGGTTTCGTCGCTGGGCACCCGAGTCGCTGAGCCGTATTCGGTCATCAAAAGGCCAGGTCGAACGGGTTGATTCCAGGCGGCTGCGGCTTCACATTGGGATGTAAGGACGATTCGCCATTTGGGTGACTTGCGCTAGAACCAGTTCATCACCATGGACGAGGGCGGGGCCGCGGGTCACAATCACGCAGAATTCGGAAACGACATCAATTCGGGCAATGATGTCAGGGCGTGTACCCATTGCCATGACGAGCTCATGGATGAGATTTGTCATACTCGGCTTGCCATAAAAGGGAGAGTTTTCACTCTGCCAAGGCTCTCCTGGCCAATGCTGCCAGCCCCAATCTTCGATCACATACTTACCGCCTGGCTTGAGGTGGCTAAAAAAAGCCTGAAAACATACTTTTGTTTCATGATATTGATGGGAACAATCATCGATAATTAGATCTAATGATTCATCTCCATACTCAGCTTGAATGATGGAGCGGATGGTCGCTGTATCCTCTTGAAGGATCCCACCATGAAGATGAATGGTTCCATCAAGCTGATGCTTTGCGATGGTGTGCTTGAGAGCGTCTGTGGGAGGATGATAATCTACGGCCGCAATGTGAAGCTGTTTCTGTGAGTCACCGAGATGCTCTTCTTCCTGCATGTCGGCAATGAAGAGCGGCATGCCACCCTGGAAATACCCCAACTCGAAAATATTTTTGGGATGATCGGCCAGAAGTTCACGGTAAATATTGATAAATTGACGATGCTTAAGAATGGCAATCTGATTGCCGTCTGTCTTTCCATCGAAAGTTGAGACCGAGCCTACAAATGTAAAATTCTTAGTTCGAAATACATTGTCGTTGTCCCACTTGGGCCACTCATCCCAGATGGATTGGCAAGCTGACTGGTTGGGGTCGGTCATCAATGAGTTGTCCTAAGGGCAGTGCGTTGGAGAGGAGAGAGGGCGATGAGTCTAAAGCTTCTGAAAAAAGCGACCCACTCCATCAATGACATGAAGCTCGGGAGATATTTTATGTTCGCTCAAAAAATCATCCACCGCTTGTTTGCAGGCAGGAACCACCTCATAATCATCAATGATGACCCAGCCGTTAACGGATACTTTGTGATAGAGGTGCTGGAGTGCTTGGATTGTGGATTCGTACATATCCCCATCAAGACGCAACACAGCTATCTGATTGGTAGGCAAAGTCTCGAGCGTATCTTTGAAAAGGCCTGGAACAAACTGAACCTGGTCGTCCATGAAGTTGAAGCGGCGAAAGGCTTCCTTGACCTCGTCGATAGAAACCGCCAATTCCGGGTATTGATGAAAAGTGGACCCTGCATCCGACGGATATCGGTCAACATCGGGAGGGGGCAGGCCTTCGAATGAGTCACACAAGTAGATCATTCGATCCTTTTGCCCGTAAACCTCAAGGACTGCTCGGGCCAAAATGCAAGCCCCTCCACGCCACACACCGGTTTCAACAATGTCTCCTGGCGTATTTAATGCAATCACATTTTCTATCAGACTTCTGAAATTAGACAAGCGCTTATTGCCGATCATCGTGAAAGCCTTAGATGGCCAATCCCAGCCATATTCCCTAATTGTAGGATCGTACGTAGGATCACCATTTGTATTCGCCAGCAGGGGAGGATCTTCATAAATAATCCCACTGAGCGTGGCTTGCACCAGCTGAAGGTAACGTTCGCCCAGATCCAACCGAGGCGTTAAGCCTTGATTCGACTGCTCAGTTGACAGATTTGATTGATCAGGTGCTGAACTGATTGTCAATGCCGCAAGTCTCGACATCGATCTACTCTAGCATTGCTAAGCTCGTGGAATCGAGCCGAGAATCTCCCGCCTCGGCTTGGTCGCTTCGCAATCCGTCACACGAGTTGCAGCAAGGAGACGAGACGAGTCCAGGGGCGTGGCCCAGCAAGCTGCATCGAGATGACCGTGCTGACGCTGATGCGGCTCCCGACCTTCGACACTCTCAAGACCAGCTCCATGGAGCTCTGCCCCCTCTCGATTTCCATGGCTCTGAGGGCAGTCGTCTCCGAATCACCCCTGAGTGCCGAGGTCCGACCTGAACACGCTTGGATGGCGCTGCCGGCCTGTGTGATGTGCGAGGTCAGTGGGAGAATGATCTCTTGGACCGCGTCGCGGCTGGGTTTCTGAGCGGATCAGGGTGCGCAGGGATGACACGACCAACTGCTGATCAGCTGGTCGTCCCTCATGATCTGGTGGAAGGAAGGGCTGAGAACCTGGTGGAAGGGCTACCAACAACGTGAAGAGCAGCCTCGGAATTGATCTGCCCCAGGAGTCGTGGTGGCGTCAGAATTCAGCGTTGCAGATTCCCCAGGCAGGCCCTTGTGGTGGAAGCCAGGGTGGTTGCTGACTGGGAACGACCTCACCAGACGGTTGATGCGGAAGCGACTTTGGGCAGTCCTGGGTCCAATCCCGTCTCGACGGATTGGGCGAATGCAGCGCAACAGCCGGTCGCAGGAGCAAGCACCACCAGGCGGTCCGTGCCCTGCTGCTTGCCAAGACAGCACCCCATGGGCGGAACAGTGTGAGGAAGGCGTCGCTCCCTGACCAGCACCATGGCGTTTTCAAGGAAGACTGATCTCTCAACGTTGAGAACATGATGACCCACTTGTGGATCCCCACTCGTTTCGAAGCTGGTTACAACACGCCCAGCACTGAACAGCCCTTGGAAGAGGAATTCGCTGGGCGCAGCTGCGTTGCCATTGGAGTGGCAAAGAACAGGAAGCAACCGACCGACCCTAATCTCGATTCATAAACTCCCCGGGCGGGATTCGAACCTGCGACCAATCGGTTAACAGCCGACCGCTCTACCGCTGAGCTACCGAGGAATAGGCGGTGTGGCTGGTTCAGTTGACTGAGCCGGCCGCCCCGACGCCATGAACTTAACCGCCGGACCCGCCAGGGGGCAAGCGGCCGAGCTCCTGGACCAGGGAGGCCCCTTCCTGCCAGGGCTCCACCCGGCCGTCGCGCATGCGGGCGGCGCCATCGCAGCTCGCCAGCTCCTCCAGGCGGTGGGTGATCCAGAGGGCGGTGAGGGGGGTCTCGGGGCGGCGGGTGAGGGAGCGGATCAGGCTCAGCACCTCCCGCTGGCTCTCGGGATCCAGCAGGGCGGTGGGTTCATCCAGCAGCAGCAAGGTGGCCTCGCTGGCCAAGGCGGCGGCGATCGCCAGGCGTTGCTTCTGACCGCCGCTGAGGGTGTGAATCGGCCGCTGCTCCAAGCCGCTGAGGCCCACCTGGGCCAGGGCCGTCGCCACCCGCTCGCGCCGGCTCGCCAAAGGCAGGCTCGGCAGGGAGAGCAGCAGATCGCTGGCGCAGCTGGGCAGCAGCAGCTGGTGATCGGGGTTCTGGAACACCAGCGCCGGGCGCAGGTCGGTGTGGATCGTGCCCGCCGAGGGCTGCAACAGGCCGGCGATCAGGCGCAGCAACGTGCTTTTGCCGCTGCCGTTCGTACCCACCAGCATCCAGAGCCCTGGACCCGGCAGCCGCAGCTGGCAGTCGCGCAGGGCGGGGGGGCCGCCGGGCCAGTGGAAGCCAAGGCCCTCCACCGAGAGCAAAGGCGCCGGGGCTGCGGACCGCTGCAGGCTGTCGGCGGGCGGCGCCGCAGTTTCGGCCGCGGCGGGGTGAGGCCTTGGTTCCGGAAAGGAAGGGGGCAAGGAGATATGGCCTGCCGTAGGGGCTCAGGATTCGACGCTGAAACCAGGTCGGCGACCGCCGGAGCCCGCCGTGGTCTTCTCGTACAGCTGCACGGCGAGGAGCTCGGCGCTGAGCACCGAGATGCGCTTGCAGGGATCTTTTTCGCAGCTGAGCTCGATCAGCTTCGGGGAGCCGTTCTCGATCGCCTGGCGCAGCTCGCCGTAAAGGGCCTGGGCCGCTTCGTGCTCCTTGCGCTGCACGGCCAGGGGAACGGGGCTGAGCCGGAGGGAGAGCTCGACGACGTACATGAGAAAGGGCGAGGGGTGGCAAGGCCCGTGGGAACAGGGCCAGGAGTCGCCGTCCGCGGACGGGCGAGGACGCTTCCACTCTGGCGAACCGGCCGCCCCCTGGGCGGGATCTAGGCGCTTTGACTCATGTGCCAGGGGCAATTTGGCCAGGGGTCCACGCGAACCCGCCAGAAACCCTTAAAGTGCTGGTTGTAAAGCTTCATAAAGCTTCCTCATGACAATCGCTGCCGGGCGTTTGCCCCAGCGGGGATGGTTCGACGTCCTCGACGACTGGCTCAAGCGCGACCGCTTCGTGTTTGTGGGTTGGTCCGGCCTGTTGCTGTTCCCCTGTGCCTACCTGGCGCTGGGGGGCTGGCTGACCGGGACCACCTTCGTGACCTCCTGGTACACCCATGGCATTGCCAGCTCCTACCTGGAGGGTTGCAACTTTTTGACGGCCGCCGTCAGCACCCCCGCTGACGCGATGGGCCACAGCCTGCTTCTGCTCTGGGGCCCTGAGGCCCAGGGAGACTTTGTGCGTTGGTGCCAACTGGGTGGCCTCTGGCCGTTCGTGGCCCTGCATGGTGCCTTCGGCCTGATCGGCTTCATGCTGCGCCAGTTCGAGATCGCCCGCCTGGTGGGCATCCGCCCTTACAACGCCATCGCCTTCTCCGGCCCGATTGCGGTGTTCGTCAGCGTGTTTCTGATGTACCCCCTGGGTCAGAGCAGCTGGTTCTTCGCCCCCAGCTTCGGCGTGGCGGCGATTTTCCGCTTCCTGCTGTTCCTGCAGGGCTTCCACAACTGGACTCTCAACCCCTTCCACATGATGGGGGTGGCCGGGATCCTGGGCGGAGCGCTGCTGTGCGCCATCCACGGCGCCACGGTGGAGAACACCCTGTTTGAAGATGGCGAGCAGGCCAACACCTTCCGGGCGTTTGAGCCCACCCAGGAGGAGGAGACCTATTCGATGGTCACCGCCAACCGCTTCTGGAGTCAGATCTTCGGGATCGCCTTCTCGAACAAGCGCTGGCTGCACTTCTTCATGCTGTTCGTGCCGGTGATGGGTCTGTGGACCAGCAGCATCGGCATCATCGGTCTGGCCCTCAACCTGCGCGCCTACGACTTCGTGTCGCAGGAGATCCGCGCCGCTGAGGACCCTGAGTT
>JBKDOR010000147.1:0-2704 GCA_046342775.1 Synechococcaceae cyanobacterium | reverse complement strand
CTCGGAGCGGCAGCGAAAGCCGGCGAGCTGGTGACGGCCCGCCAACACCTCTGGCGGTTGGTAGCGGCTCATGCCTGGGGCTGATCTGCCGCTGGGGTGTGAGGAAGGGCGAGGGGCGCTCCAGCAGCCGCGCCAGCCCCGGCAGGCTGCGGGCCGGGCGGCTGTTGATCCGCTCCCATTCCTGCTGGGCGTCGGCATCAAGCACGAACTGCTCGCGATCGGCCAGCACCCGCTGGGCCGCCAGCCGCCCCTGAGAGAGCAAGAAGGAACTGCGGTCGGTGCCGAGGGCCGCCGCGGCCCGATCCAGCAGATCGCGGTCATCTTCTGTGGCCCGCAGCTCGATCCGGCTGGTCTTGGCCGGCCGGTGGCCCTGCGGCTTGGTGCTGGCCAAGGCGACACCACCCGGAACGTACGGACACTGTACGGCGCATCGCCATGGGAGCAAACAAGGGGAGAGGTTCGCCCCCAACGCGCTCAGAACCACCCCTATCTGGGGTAGCCTGACCCAGGCTATGAGTTGCGCCACCCACTCTGAGGGCGACTGATCTGATCATGAACCCCGTGCTTGAGGCAATTTTCGGGAACCGCACGGCAGCATCAGTGCTGTTGTTTCTTCAGTGCTACGGCGAAGGCCATGCCCTGCGCATCGCCAAGACCTTCGGTTTTGGATTGAATATGACGCAGCGTCAATTGAAGCGCCTTGAAGAAGAGGGCGTTCTGGTGAGCCGCCTAGTGGGCAACATCCGCCTCTTTTCTTTCAATGATCGGAATCCAACTGTGCGCAACCTTAAGGAGCTACTAGAAGCCGAGCTCAAGCTATTGCCCAGCGAACAGGTGCAGCAGTATTTCCGCCAGAGGCAACGTCCGCGCCAGTCGGGCAAGGCCTTGGTCCACCATGGCTGAAATCACAGAGGACACCAGCATTGAGGAACTGGCGGTGATCATCAGCGAGGCATTGGAGGCAGCTGGGATCACCGCCACCTTGTCGAGCGGGGGCGCGGTATCGATCTACAGCCACAACCAGTACATGAGTCACGACCTTGATTTTGTGACTTCAGCTGATCCCAAGAGCCTGCTTAATGCGATTGCTCACTTGGGCTTTGTCCGAGGTTCAAAAAAGCGGCTCTATGAACATCCACGCACGAAGTGGCTGGTTGAATTCCCTGCCGGCCCCTCGGCTTTGGAGATCTCTATATTTCAGACCCACGATCAATTGAGATCCTGCAGACTGTGCATGGATCCTTTTGCGCGTGATCACGCCAACCCTTTGTGTGATCGACCGATTAGCTGCTTACGTTTATGGGTTCGATCGGCAATGCTGGGATCAGGCAGGCATGGTTTGCCGAAGCCATTCGATTGACTGGGATGCGATTACCAGCTGGGCCAAAAATGAAAGGCTAGGGCTTAAAGAGGTTGAGAGATTGCGGGCAGAAGCAGATTCGCAAGCATGACGATTACCATGGCGCTGCGACAATTATCCACCGCCCAAGATCCAGGAGCAGAACGCTGTCCGAGGAGATCATCAGGAGGTGACCGTCGGATCAGGAAGAAGCACGTGTTCGCACACCGCCTGCACGGCTGACACTTCTGCCTCATCGGCAATGCTCTCCAAAGCAGCTGCCAGTGCAGCAAGCCTGGCTTCTGTGCCCTCGTCCGGGGACTCAACGCTTAGGTCGTGACGTAGCACCTGCTCGTCAGTGCCCATGCCAGCCGCCATGCAGTAGCCGATCTTGGCAAGTACCTCTCTGAGCCTGAGGCGCAGCTCCTGGAGTTCGGGCGGGGGAATGGGGATGTTGGTGAGCACGACGTCTGGCGCTGTCTGGCTCCCCCCACGATGCCGGTTAATCGCTGCTTCAGTCATCCAACAACCCGTAGCCCAGGCAATCCTGATGGTGGCGGCGACGGACACTCGCTCAAACCAGATCCGTGACGGACCGGCATGGAGAACCCAAGGGCCCACGGCTGTACCTCCATCCAGCGAGGCCCGAGGGCCTCAGCCGCCACAGGGTCCCGCCCTCCTCCAGAGCCTGGGGTTCATAGGCCACCAGCTGCTCCAGCACCGCCAGCAACCAGGCCCGGTGGTGCGGAAGGTCTGGATCGAAGTGCTCGACGTAGTCGCCAGCAGAAATGGAGCGGCTCATCGGAACACCCCCCGCCGGCCGGGAGCCAGCGCCGGCTGGTTGGTCGCCACGGCGGTCTGCATGCCGGAGGGGAAGAACAGGGCGAGAGCCGGGCTGCGCGACCGGCAGGCATTCACCAGGCGGGGCGCCTGGATCCAGTTGGGCAGCTCACAGGCGCCGACAAACGCGGTCGAGAAGACGATCTGACCGGTGAGCAGACCGTTTGACGCGGCTGCACCGAGCAGCCGCAGCAGGGGTTCATGGAGCCAGAAGGCGGCGGGTCCTCTGGCTCTTGCCACGCGGACCTGGCAAGAAACCCGTGTGGGCCTGAGCCCGCCCCCACCAACTGCTGACGCAGGGCGGCGAGGGCCTTCTTCTGAGCCCGAGGAGTCGACAGGCGCACCTCCCGGTGCGACACAGCCAGCGGGCTGATCTGCAGCAGCTCCGCGGCGGCTCGCCGGGAGAGCCCCTCAAGGACGGTGAGCCTCAGGGCTGTTGATGCAGCGGCGCAGATAGGGCCCAGTGGGCTCACCGGCTCGGCAGCGGGGAGCGGAGCGCACCAGGGCCTCACGGGCCTTTAGGGC
>JBKDOR010000146.1:0-9407 GCA_046342775.1 Synechococcaceae cyanobacterium | reverse complement strand
TTTCTGGCCTTGCTATTCCACTTGTTGCGAATAGATATCTGAGTTTCGGAGCGCTCTGAAATTCCCGTATTGATCTCGTCAATTTGTGATGATGGCGCAATTACGGGCGTTTGGGAAAGGCCAATTATTTCGGGAAACTTGCGACGTGTACTCAATGACGCCCTGTCTAGATATGTTGGATTAATTGCTTTGATTACATACTGCTTGTTCGCGCGATCGACAATGCGATTGAGTTCAGACATCTGCAATTGATATGTGCCAATATTGGTATTGTAGGCCCGTTGGTGTTTATTGAAGGAATCCACGCTGGCCTGTGAATACCGATTTACTTTGTCTCGATTTTTTAAGACTGGAGCAAGTGAAATTAACAGGTCTGATGTGTTGATTGCTTTTTCTTGCAGATTTGAGATCATCTCAAGATCGTCAAGGGCAATCCTCTGGGATTCAAGCGCTTTCAGCTCATCGTCAGCTTTCTGCACCTTCTGTTCGTAGGCTTTGATGAGACGCGCGCTGCGATCTCGCTCGGATTGGATTTCCGCATCGCGAACTTGAAGAGTATGCGCCGCAGCTATCAGAACAATAACAAGGGTCGTGGTTAAACCGGTCCACTGCTTTCGTTGCAACATTGCTTACCACCCGAGTAAACTCGATAGTGTCAGAAGACTACACCATCATTGCTGTCGTCGCCGCCAATCGTCAATGGAATGGTTTTCGAGTACCACGGCTAGAGGCCTGCTTCTGCCCGCTATCCTCCTTCGTGTTGCCCGATCAATCCTCGCCATCGCTGGGAGTTGATGGCAGATGTGTTCGTCGTGAACAGTGGTCAACAAGCCTGATATTCGCAAGTGACGGTCGCTACGAACCGTCCTGCGGGCGGGCAGAGAAGAGGGCCGGCTTTGAACGACAGCACGGCAGATGCTCGAGGCATATGGCTGAGACGGAGAAACCATCGCTATTGATGCCAGGCTGGTGCAGGCTTGGATAAGCGATACCCAGGGCTGATGTCCACGAGCTTGGTATCAGTTTGTCGACAACAGTGCCTCATGATCCGCCCATTATTTCAATGCTTTCGCCGATTCAGCTCATGGATTCAGAAAGCCGAGATCCATGCGTCTACATCGGCAAGATCTTTTGGCGAACCTAGGCCTGGCCTTGGCTGGCATTGACCGATCATTCGAGCCCTTGATTGGCGGTTTCCGAGAACTACAGATCCATGCCATTGCTTTCTGGCAACCAAGCCCAATCTTGCCTCATGGAATGCCACTTGGCATGCACTTGCATGATCCCATCATCGACGCCCCGCATCAATGATCCAGACATCAACTCCCACTGCACTGCACCTGCTAGCCAGCAGCGCATTGCTGTCGCGGTGTTGTTGGCAATCTCTCAATCGAGGTCGGGTTCGTTCACCCCCACCCGTTCAGCGACTCGCTGCAGCAGCGCCTCCAGGCGATCCAGGCGGGCTGCGATGGCGGCCAGGCCAGAGGGACTGGCTACGAACTTGGCGGCTTCCTTGGTAGCCAGTGGGGCCCCGCATCCTCGGAGCCGTTGGATCAGATCCGCCTTGTTGAGGTTGCTGTAGCCCTTCTGCCCCCGTTGTTTGCAAAGTGCCTTGAGGTTCGAAACGCTCAACGCATCAAGGCCATCGGCAAGCGCTCCGGCGGCTCCAGCCATTGGTTCTGGATCGGCTGGCAGCGCCCCGTCCAGCTCCCGCAACAGACGCGCATCGGCCTGGGCTAGCTCTCGCAGGTTTGCCCGCAGCGCCTCAGCGATTTTGCCCATCGCTCAGATCCTGGGAGGGTTGGGGAAGCCTGCTGAGTTGCTGGACGTCTCTCTCCGGCTTGCCGGTCTGCGGTGTGTTGGTCTGCGTTGGATCGGTCTGCGTTGGGCCGGTCTGCGTCGGATCGGGCTGCGGTTTGCCGGACTCCCGATCGCTGGACCGCTGTCCGTTGTCGCCCAGGGCGCTGGACGGCAGTACCGGGCGCTCCAGGCTTGTCCGCAACGCGTTCTGGCGGGCACTGAGCTGCTCGAAGCGTTCCTTGCCCTGGCGCCAGAGGTTGAGGAAGCGGATCACCGCCTGCACCAGCCTGGCGATGCGGCCGCCGCCGTTGTAAGCCCTGGGGCCCAGCTGGTATTGGCCGAAGGCATTGCTCAGCTCATCGCCGGAATCCTCCAGATGCTCCACCACATCGGTGACGATCTGGAGCATCGCGTAGGCCTCCGCCCGCACGCTGGCCTCCCGCGTCGCCAGATCCCGCAGCCGTGTGCCCAGTTCCTGCAGCTGCTCTCCCTGGCGTTGGGATCGGCTGCGGTGGATGCCGCGGCTGATCATCAGGCTCTTGTAGTTGCCTCGCAGTTCCAGATACAACGCATCCAGCTTCGCCCGCTCCAGGGCTGTGGGATCGCTGGGATAGGCCGAGGTGGGCGGTAGGGCCAGGGCTGGCATCTGGGCAGGGTGTCAGGTGGGCGTTGCCTTCATCCTCGCTGAAGGACCTTGGCACTGGGGAATTGATGCAGGTGTTGCCTAGGCCGCAATCGATCAAAGCGGACGCCCCGGGTCTGGCCCGCATCGCGTTCAGCAGCATTCGCCACCAAGACCACCTCCGCCCGCAGTGATCGCCACGTCTGCTGCCGCTCCTGCGGCGTCAGGCTCGCCTGGGGCAGGATCACCAGCGGATCGAGATCGGAATCGGGCCGCGCTTCTGCGCGGGCCCGGGAGCCGCAGCCGCAGGCTTGGCGGTGCAGCCCCAGCCCCGCAGCCATGAACTGGTCAGATCACTGGTCCGCAACGCGGGCGCGATGGTGGTCCGGCCGGTGCAGGACGCCAAGGCACGCTGCCAAGGGGGGCGTGGAGCGCACGATCAGCGATGACAGGCGGCTGCTTGTCGAGGGTCTACCAGATCAGGACTGTTTCCAAATCACAGTCGCATTCCGCATCGACAACAAGCACCCCCGAGCACAGCTACGGGAAGCCTGACACGGTTTCAATGAGTCCTACCTCGACCTCGTTGCCCTCCATCATGGAGGGCAACGAGGTGATCGCCTTCCACAACGCCGCCCTGATGCAAGGCGGCGGCGCAATCGAGGCCAAGCAGATCATCCATCTGTTCAAGTCCTTCCAGGAGGTGGTCCGTGCTGACATGAAGGATGACGAGATGAGCTTTTTGGCGGAGGAGTGATTCACTCAAGTTGGGATGATCCATTGCCTTCGGCACGGTCTGCCTCGCACAGTCGTCATGAAGGCGAGGACGTCCTGGAGTTGACCGCTTGCCATCACCTGGTCGCACAGAGTGTTGACAGCGAACTCACCACGGCGCAAGAGTGATCCTGAGCAGCTCAGGTTGATGGCGTTGTTGGCCACGGCGCTACACAGCAAACACAGCCTGAAGAACACGGAGCACCCCGCCCAGAGTGTCATCGGCTCAAGCCCCCAAGCGCTTGATCGACCGATCTCGATCGACAGCTCTGATCTGATCAATAACAATGTGCCCATCTTCCTCTCCAAAGTGGCAGGGTATGTGGAGGGGAGATGGATGCCCGTCTGAGGTCAGTGGTGCGATGATCAACGTACGTAGGCGGGTGTTCAACTCGTCCGGTGAGACGACAACGCATGGTCTCGTCGTTTTGATTTTGATCTACGCGTGGGATTGAGGGACTTAAGATAGATATTCTCTCTCGAAACATCTTCATCTGTCACGATGACCACTCTTCGTCACCCAAGCAAGTCCTGGTCATGGCATCGAGAAGACCAGCTGGGATCCATGCTGCAGCCGATTCTGCCCACCTGCTTTCGGATGCTTCGTGATCCTGGAGCCCCGCGAGTTCCCCATCTTGTTCAGTTTCGCCCGAACCATGGCGACCCCAGACAACGTGGTCACTTTGTCGCCTCGGTTGCAGCCACTGGCCTTCATCTCAGCTTGGGCTCTCGTTCCAGCAGAGCCGCCTGCCGTCGTGGGTCGGCTCGAACGAGGGGTTAGACACCACTTCGCTCCGCCTGAAATACGACTGGCAAGGGTGATCTTGCAACGGTGACGAGATGCGCCGGATTGACGATGGCCTGTGTGCAGAAAGCATCAGCTGGGGGGCCGCTCTCTCTGTAGGTGACCAGGAGCCGCGCAGTTGAGCGATGAACTGCGGTGATCGAGACGGAGTAGCAGCCGCTGGGGCGCGAGCCGAGAAAGACGGCCACCACTTGTTGGGTCGAAAAGTCGACGGCAGGTGCAACGGGCGGGGGCCTGTGCTTGGCCTTGTGACGGGACCACAACGAGGCCCATTCGGACTTGCTGCGGGCGACAGCGCCTTCGAACTGCTGAATCCCAGACGTGTTGGACTTCTCGATCGTTTTGAAGGCGAGGGATGAATCGCCTTGCCGGCTACCGCCTCCGCCGCTGGCGGCGACGATCGCTGCCATCAGTAAGGATGCCAGGTGGAGCATGGAAAAGGACCGGAATGGCTCACACTTAATTGGGAGGACGCAAGAGCCGCGCCCTGAGCGCCCCCTATTCCGCCGTTCATGCTAAAGCATCCGGCTGGATACTCGCAAAAGCATTGCAGTGCAATGCTCCCCCACAGTCAGCCAAGTTGTCTGCATGGATCAGAACCATTGGCAGCAGTGAAACTTCACCTGGACTGATCAGGCTGAGCGGCACCGAGTCTTGCTCCCCTCCGTTGGCGCCAGTGAGCTCAAACAGGTGGCCTGCGATGCCCTCCGCGTCGCTGTTCACCCCACCAGGCCCGGCGCCTCGCTGATCGGATCCACACCATCCCAGCCCTCGCCGGCCTGCGGGCTGGTCTGGATATCGGCTCAGATGATGAGGCGACCATGGCCGCGTTGACCGGCAGCAGCGTGGTTCCCGAGATGTCGGCCCTGCACAAGGCCCCGCCCGACATCCTGTTCAGCAACGACAAGCAGCTCGACGACCTGTTCACGCCGACGACCGGTCGATCCAGCCCCATGTTCCAAAGCCTGTGGCGGCATAACGGCCGCCTCCCAAATTCCAGCAGCACAAGCCGCGATCTGGTGGTCGACGAATTCCATCCGTTGGATGGCACTCAACGCACCCCACCGCCATAGCCTGTGATCAAGAATCTGATCCATTGCTCCTGCTTCTGTCGACGCCGGCACCCAGCCCCTTGAGACAGGCGACTGAAGCGGGGAAAGTGGCTGGGCGGTGGCTTCGAGGCAGGCCACCAAACTGGTGATCAGCCGGATGGAGTCCCGCAGGGCAGGCTCCAAGTCCGTGGCGGCTGCAGGCCCGGCTTTCGATCTGAGCTGATCATCAAGGCTGCGTTCTCGTGGATCCCAGAGGGGATTGCCGCGAGCCTGCCGATAGCACTCGGCGAGAGGCTGGTGGTGGCATGCCTCCGACGTGCGAGTTGTTTCGGCAACGTGGAAGGCTTCCGATGTGTTGGTTCACCCGAGCAGGTCCATTACAAACTCCGAGCCAGTGTCGCCAGAGAACCAAAAGCGGATGTTGCTTGACAGCAGCGGCAGGAAGTTGCTGGAGCGCCGTTATCGCAAGCGGAAGACCTTCGGTCTACGGGAATCTGCAGCGTGAGATCCCCCACCTGGGTGCTCAGGGTGTGGGGCCGATAGCCGTTGCGGTAGCCGGGCCGCTCCTCGCTGCGTATGGCCTCCGGCCGACTTTGCTGACAGTGGGGGCTCGGTCGACGTCCGCACAATCTTCCCCAACGTGCGCCGCGATTCCAGTGGCCGTTTCCCCTGCCGCAGGCCTCCAGACTCCAGGGGAGTTCGCGGCTGAGGGTGGAGCGCAACCGGCCCGCCTGCTCCGGCTCGGCGATCGGATCGAGGATGCGGCCCTGATGGGTGAGATCGAAGCGCAAGAGCTGGCGGGTGAACATCGTTTCGTCCGGCAGGCGCTCCGGCAGGGCGAACGCTGGCCACGCTGAAGCTTCGCCCTCGCCACGCCAGGCATCTTGACGCTCTCTCTAAAAATCATCATGATGCTTCTGGCAGGGAGAACCTGGTCCCATGCGCACCACCCTCACTCTCGACGACGATCTGGCCGAGGCGCTCAACCGCCTGGCGCGCCACTCCGGTTGCAGTTTCAAGCACGTCGTGAACGACACCCTGCGCCGGGGGCTGGCCGTCGGACCTTCCCCCTCCCCCGGCGACAGACCCCGTTTCGTGGTGGAGCCCCAGGCCTGCGGATTCCGCCCCGGCATCGATCCCCTGCGACTCAACCAGCTGCTCGATCAGCTGGAGACGGAGGACTTCATCGCCCGGTCCAGCCTGGAAGGTGCTGATTCGTGATCATTCCGGATCTGAATCTGCTCGTCTACGCCTATAACGCCTCGGCCCCCCATCACGCCAGCGCCAGGCACTGGTGGGAGGACACGGTGGGCGGCCACCAGCCCGTCGGCATCCCCTGGGTTGTGGCCCTTGGGTTCCTGCGGATCCTCACCAGCCGGGTGGTGATGGTGCAGCCGATGGAGGTATCCAGAGCGCTGGCCCATCTGGGATCCTGGTTCGAGCAACCCGCGGTGAGCCTCCTCCAGCCCGGACCCCGCCATCTCGCGATCCTGACCGGCTTCAGTGAGGCCGGTGCGCTCAGCTCCGCGCTGGTGACCGATGCCCATCTTGCGGCCCTGGCGATCGAATACCAGGCCGTTGTGCACTCCAACGACAGCGATTTTTCCCGCTTCCCCGGCCTGCGCTGGCACAACCCGCTGCCGTAGGGATCACCCCAGCTGCCTGCGGATCTGCTGCGGATACGGATCGATCATGTGATCGCTGATCAGGTCGGTGATGCCTTTGCGGACTCGCACCGCGCCGCTGCCGTGCAGGCGTTGCTGCAGGGCCAGGCGGATTGGCTTATCAAATTCAGGAAGGTTTGCAATCGGGCGCGGTTGATTTCGGAGGGATCGAGCTGGACTCGGGCGGAAAGCACAGCTGCCTGATGGAGTTGCTCAAGGCTTTCCCTTTGGTGTTTAGCTGCCTCAGCCTGGCGTTCTCTTACCATCGCCTCCTGCAGACTGCGTCTACAGCTGCACGGTTTCTTTCTTGAGCAGCTCGATTTTGTTCTTGATCAGCTTCGTTCTCTCTTTGCTTCGCTCGATCGCGATCCGATTGGCGCTCATCGGCTGCTCGTAACTGGGAGCCAGTCGCCAGTTGAGCGTCGCGCCAAAGCGGCGCGCTGTATTCCACCACTTGTGGGGACGCCAGCGTCGGGGATGGAGCGGCCGTTGAACCGTGATCGCAGGATTGCGGCGATCAACTCATCGAGTCCGGAAAACACTGGCTTTCCAGGGGTGGCTCGGGGTGCGCGGAACGGGCATCGACCGTCATCGCTGCCGCCGATCGCGACTGATAGCATGCCTGCTATCAGCGGTGATCGGCCATGGCCCAGGTGTTGATCCGTCAGCTGGATGAGCAGGTGGTGGCGATCCTGCGGGAGCGGGCGCGCGTGCGCGGGGTGTCGTTGGAGCAGAGCCTGAGGGAGCTGCTGACGAGCGCGGCAGAGCAGCACAGCGATGTGCGCCAGCGCCTCGCTGCCCTACGCCGGCAAACACCCGCCAGGGCCCAGGATTTGGATGTGGCGGCCCTGATTCGTGAGGTCCGTGAGCAGCGCTGAGCCCCGCCCGGTGGTGGTGGACGCCTCCGTGGCCTTCGCTTGGTTCGTTGAGGTGGGTCACACGGATCAGGCGGTGGCGTTGTTGGACGCCCAGCCCGCGATGCAACTGCTGGCACCGGATCTGGTGTTGGTGGAGTTGCTGAATGCCGGCTGGAAGGCGCAGCGGCAGGGGGCGATCAGCTTGGATCAATTCCTGGCCATCGCTGAACTGGCCCCTGGCCTGTTCAGCGAACTGGTGACAGCCGCGCCGTTGCTCACCAGAGCGCAGCACTGGTGCCGTGCATTGGATCACCCGGCGTACGACTGCCTCTATCTGGCGCTAGCCGAAATGCGCTCAGCCGTGCTGCTCACCCAGGATCAACGCTTGCTAAACAAACTGGGATCCCTGCCGCATGCGGCGGGACTGGCGATGGCCATCGATGCGCTGGTGATCGCAAGTTAAGTGCAACGCCGGTTGAAGCTGCAGGCCGGCCGAGGCTGTCGCCAGGGGCCGATCCAGGGTGGCGAAGCGGAATGCCATTCGCTTCCAGGGACAGCTCCAACCGATCGCCGGGGTTCGACTGTCAGATGTCAACCCGATGGGTGCTGACATGGCTTAGCGAAAAATCAGGCAACAGCTGGTCTCGGCGAAAAGGAGCCGCCTGGGGAGATGACTGCAGAGAGCCATCATGGGCATCGAAGAATGGCCATGGCGATTGACATCGGTGCCCATGGATGCAGGCTGGCCTTACCGGGCAACAGGTGAGAGTGGCGCGTGGTGACTGCAGGCGAAGTGAGGCAACGAATACTCGTCGGTTCAGCTTGCAATCAATAGGGGTCACCAGCGAGTGGCGACCCCCGGTTTCGAACATGGAGAGGATTGCTCTTGATGCAGCTTGCAATCCATGGGTGTCACCAGGGAGCGGTGACTCAGATGGGTGCTCAGTGCGGACAGAGCCAGTTCACGGTGTTTCCAATCAAGAGGTGTCAGCAGCAAGTGGTGAATGCAGCCCCCGAGAGGGCATGCGCCGCAGGCGATCCGAGGGCCGTTGACGCACCACGCCACCTTGGCGGGGGTCTGGGCGGGCTGTCAAGCCTGTGGAAAACGCTGAAACTCGTGCCGCGGCACCGGCGCACGCCGATCAAGCAAATACTGGGGTTTCGCTGAATACAAGGGGGCGTGCGGGGCTCGACAGGATGCCAAATGGCATTGAACGTGGGTCAGACTTCCCCCCATAGCAGAGAAATGAACCGTGCCTACTGCCAGCAAGTATCTAGCGATGAGCTGGTTTCAGCCCGAGTGCTGCGCCAACCAGGCCGTGAGATCGGAAGCCGATTGGAAATCCAGAAGGGCCTCCGACAGTGCTTCCAGTTCGCTCAGTGGCAAGCCCTGAAGGCGGCGTTGCTGCTCTGTGGCCAGGGCGCCGAAGCGGCGTTGCAGCAGGCGCTGGGTCATGGCGGCAGCCTGCGCCTGCCGGCCTTCCTGGCGGCCTTCCAGGCGTCCTCGCTGCTGGCCCTCCTCCAGCCCGCGGCCAAAGATCTCTTTGTAGGCGACGCTGTTGGTGAAGTCGTCGACGGTGATCCCACCCATGGCGCAGATGTCGGTGATGGAGCGGCCGTTGAACCGTGAGAGCAGGATAGCGGCGATCACGTCATCGATTTCGTCCTGCAGCCGGGTGGCGCTGGCTTGCTCACGGATGGCGGAGGCGGCCGTGGGCAGCTGCGCCTCCGGCAGCAACAGCATGGCGAGAGCCCGCTGCAACGGCGGTGCGGAAGGGGGCAGGCGATCAGGGGCCAACTCGATCCAGATCACCCGCTCGCGCAGGAATTCCT
>JBKDOR010000145.1:0-8706 GCA_046342775.1 Synechococcaceae cyanobacterium | reverse complement strand
GCGCTGGCTGCACTTCTTCATGCTGTTCGTGCCGGTGATGGGTCTGTGGACCAGCAGCATCGGCATCATCGGTCTGGCCCTCAACCTGCGCGCCTACGACTTCGTGTCGCAGGAGATCCGCGCCGCTGAGGACCCTGAGTTCGAAACGTTCTACACCAAGAACATCCTGCTGAACGAAGGCCTGCGGGCCTGGATGGCCCCAGCGGATCAGCCGCACGAAAACTTCGTCTTCCCTGAAGAGGTTCTGCCCCGTGGCAACGCTCTTTGAGAATCGTCAACCGATTTTCAAAGACCAATTCTCAAGGCCCCACCAGGGGCCTTTTTTATTGCCCCCCCCTCCCAGCTGCCTTGGCTCGGTTTAGCCACCACCTTTGCTGAACGGTGTCAGCTGCCGATGCAGTACACCATTCATGCCCACAAAAATGGGGCCGCCATCGGTGGGCACCATGTAGAGCGGCAGGAAAGGACTGGCCGTTTCCCGACAGGGCTGCCAGACCAGGGTCGGTTCAGCGGTGACCCGCAGGCTTGATTGCGCGGCGATGGAGCGCCCCAGCTCCTCTCTGGAGATCACCAGAGAGTGCTGGGGAATGGCGGGCGTCGCCATCGAGGTCCACTCGCCCGTCTGGGCATCGATCACCACGATCGCCGTGATCCCGCCTGCCTGCTGCCAGGGGACGAGGTAATAGCCCTGGCCTGATTGATCGAGCCTGGCGACATGAACCGGCTCTCCGGGGTTGCCCTCAGAGATGGCGATTTCGATGTCAGGTTGATCCGCCAGCTGGAGTTGGCGCAGCCCCTGTCGGGCTGCCTCGATCGCTGCCGCGGGGGTGATCACGGGTGGGTGCTGCCCTTAGGCGCCACGGCCTGTGGTCAGTTGGGTAAAGACCTGGCCATCGAGGCGCATATAAAGCACATGGGGGCCGACAACAATCTGATAGAAGGGCAGGTGAGGTGACCAGGATTCACGGCAAGGCTTCCAGACCAGAACGGGCGGAATACAGTAAGTACCAGGATGAACGGTGAAACGGCCTTGCTCATTCGGCAGCTCAAAAGTCTTGTGATTGATGCGGCGCGTGATCGCTTCCAGCAATCCCCTCGAAGATCGGGCCCCAATCAGCAGGTCGTGTTCCGGCTGTGAGAGAGCTCTGGCACTTTGAAACAGGCCGAACCTAGCGTCGACATCGAGAAAGCCCATGATGCCCTCGCTCTGTTCCCAGGGCGTCAGATAGTAGTAGTCATTCGGGCGATCGAGGCGATGAACAAGCATCGGGCGGCCCAAGCGCCCCTCACGAAAACTCGCGCCCAATTCACTCTCAAGGATCTTGTAATCCTTGAGGCCATTAGCAGCCAACTCCAGGGTTTGCTTCGCGGTGATCAGCCGTCTGCCTTCAGTTTGATAGGGCAGTTGGTGCATGCGTGGTAGGCCAATCTCGGCTGGCTCCGGATCGCAGACGCTGACCCACTGGGTCGCCCCGCCGGCTTCATCGTAGGCACAGCCATTGAAGCGATTGGTGCGCCACTCGGCATAGGTGACGAACTCGTTGGCCACACCATGGCTGCTGCCACTGCCACAGGTATCGGCATTATCGTGGAAAGCCACCGATGAATCCCAAACCGGGTTGTTGAGCCAGAATCCTTCGACAACGTAAGGGCCTGAGCTGGGGTCGACATCGGTTTGCACCCCCCGAACCACGTTCCAGTGCTGACAGTGATAAACGAGAACGGCTGGCGACACCTTGTAGTGATAGAGCGTATAAGCAACATCGCGGGTCCCTTCGGCTTCACTGAGCCGTTTGTTGACAACAAAATAGCGCGGCAAGAAGGAGGCTGGCCGCCGATCATTCAGCGTGTAGCACAGTCCATAGGGATCTGTGTACCAGCCAGTCCGGGCATTGTGGCTGTGATTCGATGCATAGAGGTCGTCTTGATCGAGATGGGCGTAGGGCACGCCAATCTCATGGAGAATCATCATCGCGCAGGCCGCCCCGCAGTAGTACGAGGTGTCTTGGGCGTGATAGCGGCAACTGGTGTTCAAGCTCCAGCTCATGACATGGGGCTCCTGAGGAATGGGCGGAATGTGTAGCGCTGGCAGTGACACCGGCAGTCGCGTCGGCGCCAAGCCGAAGGGCCTTCAACGGCAGCCGGGAGCCATCGGGCTTGCAACAGGCAGCGATCACCTGTCCCTCGGCGATGACGCCATCGGGAGGCTGACTTGAGGCCCAAGGGTGCGTGGCCTGCCTTGTTCTTGACAATTTCAAGCTAGGCGCCACATCCAGGAAGGACTGGTTGGTGACACAAAATTTCACCCCAAGCGACGCGCTTGGCTGGATCTCTCGATGGCCAATGGCAGGCCATAAGACCTACACACTCGTGCCGGTATTCCGTAGTCCTATTTGCGGCAGAACTGATGCAGCCAGGCACGCAGCTGCTGATCGACGCACAGGGCCGGGCAAGGGCCTTGCGGCGTGCTGGTGAGGTCACGCTGAGGCCAGGGGCGGCTGGGCGATCGCATCGCCAGCCACCGCGTTCAACCACAACCGCAGCATCAACCGTGGCGCGGCGGGGGCATCGCGGTAGGCCTCGCGATCGTGGGCGGTTTTGTGGTTGTCGCAGAAGAGCAGATCGCCGGGCTCCAAGCGGAAGTCGTAACGGAAGCGCGGATCGTTGAGGCTGGCATCGAGGCTGTCGAAGGCTTGCCGATCTGCGGGCTTCAAAGGTTTGCCGAGGCGCGCGTGACCTGTTTCGATCCAATGGCGCATGTAACGCAGGCTCGGGCCATCGTCCGCCAGGCGGTAGATCGGGAAGCGGTTCGCCAGGCGCTGCTGGCGTTGGCGCTCGCCGCCAGGGGTGACCAGGTCGCGGTGAAAACAGCGGTAGAGCCGCCGCAGGGCCGCGGGATCGTGGAGCGCCAGGTGATCGTGGACCGCCACGGCGGAGGCCAGCCGCGAGCCGCCCCCCTCGGGCGCCTGTCGCACGCAGGCCAGGCCCACCCAGCGGGGATGGGTGGCCCGTTGCGAGCTGTCGGTGTGCATCGAGGTGGCGGCGCGGGTCTGGGAGACCGGGATGGCCCGCTCCAGGTGGGAGGCGCCGCTGTCGAACACGTCGTAGAGCTCTCCATAGGTGGTGTCCGGCTGGCCGATGGCCCGACCGATGGCGAGGAACAGGCGCCGCAGGCGCGGTTCCGGCAGATCTCCCAGGCCTCGAACCCAGGCCACACCCCAGCCGCGCAACAGTTCGCGCCGCAGCGGCGCCAGCCAGGCCTCCAGCTCCGGGGCGCTGGCATCGGCCAGCCCCGGATCGGCGTGAACAATCCAGCGGGAATCCGCCGCCAGCTCCGCGGCTCTCCAGCCCAGGACGCCCGCTGGCTGGCTCATCGACGCAGCAGGAACAACAGATGCAAGGGCACGCCTCGCAGCGGCCCGAAGAAGGCGGGATCCAGGGCCAGATGGGCCTCCGTCACGCCGAGTTCCTCCAGCTGGGGCAGCCGCTGCCAACCGCTGGCGGCCAGCAGCTGGACGTAGTCCTGCAGCGTTTTATGGCGGGAGCGCACCGCGTTGGCGACACCATCGCGGCGCCAGATCCGCCCCTCAAAGATCTGATCGTCGCTGCCGAGATAAGGGTGGCCGGCGGGATCGAAGAAGAAGGGTGGTTCGTGACCACGCAGGTAGGGCAGGGCCGGATGGGGCACGGTGAACAGGAAGAATCCCCCCGGCCGCAGGGCGGCGTGGACGTGGGCCAGCAGGCGCTGGCTGGCGGCCAGCGACAGGTAGTTGAACAGGAACACCGCCACCGCCGCATCGCAGGTTCCCGGCGGCAGCTGCTGGGGATCGGCCAGATCGGCGACGCCATAGCGCAGGGTGGGGCCCCGCGGCGCCTGCGGCTCCGCAACCTGAAGCGCCTGCGGCGCTGAGCCCTGAAGCGCCTCCAGCGCTGAACCCTGAAGCGCCTCCAGCGCTGTGGCCTGCCGCTGGGCCGCCTCCACCATCGCCGCCGAGAGGTCGAAGCCCTCCACCTGCCGCGCCCCCAGGGCCGCCAGACGACGGCTCACATAGCCTTCGCCGCAACCAAGGTCCCAGAGCTGGAGGCCGCGGATGTCTCCCACCGCCTCAAACACCCGCTCGCGGGCGGTGTAATCGCTGAGCAGCAACGGTTCGGAGCGTTGCCACTCGCTGGCCGCCTGGTCATAAAGGGCGCGGATCTCACTGGTCATCAAGGGGGGGGGTGGCTCAGGGCACGGCCTGGATGGGGCGCAGGCCCGCTCGTGGCTGCATGCTCCTGGCGCGCTCGTGCAACCAGCTCCAGAAGCTATCGCGCAGGGCAAGGGCTTTGTACATGCCGCGGGCCAGATCCGCCCGGCCGGCCTCGCTGGCGGCGTAGGCGATGGCGATCTCGCGCAGGCTGGCCTGATGGGCGTCGTCCACCAGGGTGTGGAGGGGAAAAAACACCGTGTCGCGAGGATGGAGGTGGCCTTGCTGTTCGATGGCCCGCAGCAGCCGGGGATAGATGGCGGAGACGATCGCTTCGGTGCCGAGGCCCAGGGCGCCAACCGCCTCGGCGGGGCTGCCCAGACTGAGCACCGCCAGCAGCATCTCCCGCCAGCACACCACCTCCAGCTGTTCGCCGCCCTGCGAAACAACCCCAGCCAGCACGCCCGCGGCCCCGTCGCCAGTGCCATGGACGGCCTGGTGGAAGCGGCGGAACAACTCCGGATGGGGCACGCCCACAAACCACTCCGGCTGAAGGCCGCAGTCCGCCAGGGTCGCCAGCTCATCGGGCTCGTAGTGGCCCGATTCCTCAGTCAGGTTCGCCAGGAGCAGCTGGCGATGGGCGGGATTCTCCAACCGCGAGATCAGGGCGGTGAGATAGCGGGGGAAGTGGGCGGAATAGCCGAGGTATTGGTGGGCGAAGTCAGCCAGGGCAGCGGCCGGATCGGGGAGGCTGCCGTCGGCGAGGGCAGCCAGATAGGGGTGGCGCACCGCCCGATGGGCGTGGGCGGCAACCACCAGGGCATCGACGGCCCGCTCGGCGTCCACCGCGGTAGCCAACAGGGCGATCATGATTCCAGGGCCGCGGTGGCGGCCAAGGCCGGGAAGGCATCAGCGCCGCCGTCTTTGAGACGGGTCTGGCGGTCGTAGTCGCCCAGCACGGCGCTGGTGAGGCCGAAATCGGTGATCGCAAGCAGCAGCAACTCGTGTTCAGCGGAGGTGTTGCGGCTCTGGTGCACCAGCCAACGCGGCACACTGGCCACATCGCCGGCCTTCAGCGGCACGCTTTGGCTGCCGAGCCGCAGCTCCCCCTCGCCAGAGAGCACAACGAAAATGGATTCGTGCGCATGGCGATGGCATTCGTTGCGGGCTCCGGGAGCGATCCGCACCAGGCGGGGATCCATCACCTGCAGGCCCGCCAGCGGCAGCCGCCGCACGCGGAAATCAATCGCCAACTCTGCATTGCGGTGGTGATACAGCGGAATCGCTTCGGTTTCAGAGTTAGGGGTGGTGTCGTTAGGGGTGGCACCGTGATCGCCGGCATAGCGGCAGGCCGCTGGAGAGGGCTGCTCGGCCGACCGCTGTTGGATCCCGGCCAGGATCTGCTCCAGATCGCGTGAAGGAGGCAAGGAAGATGAGGAAAACGCAACGCTAACGCTGAAACGAACTGGGCCGTTTCATGAAACCACTGACGCAGCGGATCCAGCGGATCCAACGGATCGGCACAGCGGGATGGCAACTCCAGAGCGGCCTTGCCTGGCACCAGGCGGCGGAACTGGCTTGCCAGGCAAGGCCTGGCTTTGCAATGCCTGGCTACGGAATACCTGGCTACACAATCTCTGGCTGATGCGCTGAGGCTTTCAGCAAGCATGCCACCAGGGGCGTGGCGGGTCGAGAAACGGGTGGGACTGGGGCGGCATCCCGAGGACATTGTTGCGGGAGGGCTGCAGCCTTGGGGCGTCCACGCCGCGAGGGTTTGGCCGCGCCAGCTTCCGCCTGGCGGGCCGCCCAGCGCATCGCAGCAAGCCTCTTCAGCGGCACAGACGCCGATGCATCGCGGGGATCCTGGGGCCAGCCCGTGCGCCAAGGTGTTCACGGCCTTGGAGTCGAGCCTCAGCGTCCCGTTTGCTGGAGCCATCAGGCGAAATCCTCCGGTTCGGCCGGGGTGGTGGCGAGCAACCCCTCGAAGAAGGTGTCCAGCTCGGCCCGGCAGCCAGGCTGCTGCGCCAGCGCGTCTCTCGACTCCGTCCAGATCTCCTCCAGCTCCAACACCAGCCCCGGCAACGCGTCGCCGCCCTCCAGGCGCGTGGCGTTCTCCAGCCGCTGCGGTGCCGTGGCCACGCCGGCTGCGGGGCGGGCCGGCCAGAGCTCCACAGCCCGCGGCTGCGGGAACAGCAGCCAGCCCAGCTGGGCGCCATTGGCTTGATCGAGCGCCATCTTGCGGCGCAGGGCTTCGGCGCCACGGCGGCCTGCGTCACTGGCCCTCGCCAGCTCAATCACCCGATCGGGGCAAGGGGAGGGAACGTGCGCTGTTGCTCCGGGCTCCGCGCCTGCCAGCGCTCCAACTTCACCACAGCCAACTCGGAGCTCAGCACTGAACCATCGGTGAGGCGAAAGCCGGTGGAGCTGGCGAACAACTGCAGCGGCAGCGAGCCATGGCAAGCGGCCAACCCCAGGGCCAGACCGAGGGTGGAGTTGCGAGCGCCGGTCTCGCCTCCGGTGGGGGTCAGCGTGATCAGCTGGCCATCGGCCGCCAGTTCCAGCACCGCGTCAGGGTTGGCCTCGCACACCAGCGCGAACTGCTCGGGCGTCAGCCGCAACTCCCGCGGCAGCAACAGCGGCGTCAGCCCGGTGCCAGACACTTCGGGCGCGGCTGAAGCGGCAGCCGGAGGAGTGACAGGAGTTGGAGTGCTGGCCTTTTCCCCTGGGTGACGAACAATGCAGATCCTGGCAATCCAGCTGCAAGGATTTGGTGAGCACCGTGGTGAGGGCGGGCAGCTCGTTGCCCGAGTCGCGCACGAAGGCGTTCAAGCCCTCCAGGTGGTCCTCTGGTCGCTTCGCCTCGCGGTAGCCCCGTTTGATCGCACGCAGCTCATCCTTGTGGTCGGAGAGGATGCGGCTGCTGACACAGCGCAGAACCACGATGTTGCCGATCTCCGGCAGATCCACGCCCGTGGTCAACAGATCCACATTGACGGCGACAGTGGGGAAGCTGTCCTCCTTGAAGCGCCGGAACAGCCAGGCCGGCTTGTCGCCATTGCCGCTGATCTTCAGCACCGCCCCGTTCGGAATATCGCCATGGCGCCGCGGAAACGCCTGCTGGAGCCTGAGCTCCACCGCAAAGCGCGAGGCCAGCTGCTGGACCAGCACCTCCCCCAGTCGCTGGAGCTTCAGTAGCGACGTTTTCAGGTCGGCGGGGAAAGTACACTCCGCCAGCGAGCCCAGCCGGAACAGATGCTCGTCCTATGGGAGCAGATGGGCGAAGTTAGCGCTCACAGGACCTCCAGTCAGCGACGGATCTTGTCGGCCATCAAACGTCGGCGTTCCTGCAGGAATCCAACATAGTCAACTGGCGGTCCATCGAGCAGCGAAATGGGTATGCAGTTCATCGCCAGATTGGTTTTCAGGTCATCGGCGTCGGTGATTCCGCCATAGCGTTTTGGCCCTCCATTCACCTGCTCTCGAAGTTCAGCAAAATAGATCTCAGGCGGCTTGTCGCCGATCGCGATGTTGATCTCACTCTGTGCCATGACAAAGTTGGCAATCTGGTTGTAGTTGCTGCGAGGAGCTCCTGAGCGCTGCAGTTGCTTGCGCGGAAAGACATGGTGCTTGTCTCCACGATTGAGCAGAAGATCACGCACGTTGATGCACGCCGAGAGAAAGCCGCGATCGCCGAGGCGCGCCTGGGCCGCTTGGTAGGCAATGAATTAGGGGCTGGTCGAAGAGGACGTATCCATGAGCTGAGGCAGCATCCCCGTCCAGAAGGTTGTTGGCAATTCGTTCTCAATCACGGCTTCTGCGTAGGCCTGAAGGCCTTGTGAATCAATTTGGCGGGTATCGAAATCAAAGGCGGTTTCCGGGCTTCCTGAATAGCGCCCTCGTAGAATCGACATCGCAAACCAGCGGCGCACGAGGCGCTCGATGGTGTCGGCCGGGAGATTCTCGCGCCTACCCCTGAGATAGAGAATATAGGCAAAGTTGATGGCATTGCGACTGCGGGTCAAATCACGGGTCACAAACCCCGCCGATTTCAGGATCATGGTGATCCGCTCAAAGTGGGTTTTGCTCATGAAAGCAAGCACCCCTTTCTTGAGCTTTTCGAAGGACGCTGCAGCGCTGCTCTCCTCATATTGCTTGCTGGCAAAATTTCGGCCTGAGAGCAAAGCCACGAGATCCTGCAGCTTGCCTCGACCAAATTCCGGCGTGAACGCAACCCGCAACATATCGGTATAGGTAGGATCGTAGAGATTATCATTCACGTCCTTCAGCCATGCCATCTTCGCAAGAAACTCTGACCGGGCAAACTCGGGGTCGTTCTTCTCGATCTGAGAGTAGAAGTCTGGAGACACAGCCAGATGACAGAAGTATTCGATGGCCTTGCGTAGCGTGTTGCCTCCGTAGGTCTCATTGACGGCGATCTTCGACATCGCAAAGTCAGCCTGCGACAGCTCAGCGCCGGCTGAGTTGACGCGGATGAAGATCTCGGTGACGGTTTCGATAT
>JBKDOR010000144.1:0-11132 GCA_046342775.1 Synechococcaceae cyanobacterium | reverse complement strand
GGGCGGCACGCCTCCGATACCGCCGCGACGAAGGCGGTTTGACGTTGCGGCTCTCCATGCAGCCAGCCCTGCCAGGCCCACAAAAAATCCCCCGGGTGGTCCGGAGGATCGTTGTCAGAGGCATCGACCTGGGAGAAAGCGCTGGATTCGTGATCCAAGCTCGTCGCAACCCGATCCCCTGGCGCTGGGGTGCTCAGAGCTGAAAGCTCACACGTAGGCCGCCACTTGCACGTCGCGGTTGATCAGCAGCTCCTGCAGCTCCTCGGCGTCGACGGTTTCCTTTTCCACCAGCAGCTCGGCCAGCTCATCGAGCACCGGGCGGTTGGCCTTCAACACCTCGGTGGCGCGGCTGTAGGCCTCGGCCACCAGCTGGCTCACCTCCTCATCGATGGCGGCGGCGGTGTCTTCGGAGAAGTCGCGTTCGGCGGCGATGTCGCGGCCGAGGAACATGCCTCCCTGGCTGCGGCCCAGGGCCACCGGGCCGAGCTTGTCGCTCATGCCGAAGCGGGTGACCATCTGGCGCGCCACGCGGGCCACCTGCTGCAGGTCATTGCTGGCTCCAGTGGTCACTTCGTCTTCTCCGTAGACGATCTCTTCGGCGACGCGGCCTCCCAGGGCAACCGCCATCTGGTTCTGCAGATAGGCACGGGAGTAGAGCCCCGATTCCATCCGCTCCTCACTCGGGGTGAAGAAGGTGAGGCCGCCGGCATTGCCGCGGGGAATGATGCTGATCTTCTGCACCGGGTCGTAGTCGGGCATCAGGGCACCCACCAGGGCATGGCCGGCCTCGTGATAAGCCACCAGCCGCTTGCGCTTCTCGCTCATTACCCGATCCTTCTTCTCCGGCCCAGCCATCACCCGCTCAATCGCGTCGTTCACCTCATCCATCGAGATCTCGGTGAGCTGGCGGCGGGCCGCCAGGATCGCCGCCTCGTTGAGCAGGTTGGCCAGGTCGGCGCCGGTGAAGCCAGGGGTGCGGCGGGCCACCTTGTCGAGGTCCACATCCTTGGAGAGGGTCTTGCCGCGGGCATGCACGCCGAGGATCTGCAGGCGGCCGCTGTAGTCCGGACGGTCCACCACCACCTGGCGATCGAAGCGACCGGGGCGCAGCAGCGCCTGATCGAGCACGTCGGGCCGGTTCGTGGCCGCCACGATGATGATGCCGGTGTTGCCCTCAAAGCCGTCCATTTCGGTGAGCAGCTGGTTGAGGGTTTGCTCGCGCTCATCGTTGCCGCCGCCGAGGCCGGCACCGCGTTGACGACCCACCGCATCGATCTCATCGATGAACACGATGCAGGGAGAATTTTTCTTGGCCTGCTCGAACAGGTCGCGCACGCGGCTGGCGCCCACGCCCACGAACATCTCCACGAACTCAGAACCGGAGATCGAGAAAAACGGCACGCCCGCCTCTCCGGCCACCGCCTTGGCCAGCAGGGTTTTGCCGGTGCCAGGAGGGCCGACCAGCAGCACGCCCTTGGGGATCTTGGCGCCCACCGCCGTGAAGCGATCGGGATTCTTGAGGAAATCCACCACCTCGGTGAGTTCCAGCTTCGCCCCCTCGATGCCGGCCACATCGCCGAAGGTCACCTGGGTTTGGGGTTCCATCTGCACCCGGGCCTTGCTCTTGCCGAAGTTCATCGCCGGGTTGCCGCCGCCGCCCTGGGCGCGGCGCAACAGGAAGAACAAACCACCGAGCAACAGCAGCGGGAAGATCAGGCTGCTGATCGCCTGCTGCCAAGGCGGCGCCTCGCGGTTCGGCTGCACGGCGATATCAACGTTGTGATCGGTGAGCAGCTTGAGCAGGTCCTTGTCGGGCGCGAGGTTCACCACGGCGCGGCGGCCATCGTTCTGCACCACCTGGGCGGTGCCGCGGTCGGGGGAGATCAGCACCCGCGACACTTCATTGGTCTGCACGGCCTCGACGAAGTCGCTGTAGCGGAGGGTGCGAGGCGCGTTGGCGGGATTGGGGCGATCGAGGAACGCCGTGCCGACGGCGATCATCACGATCACCAGCAGGACGTAGAGCCCCGCGTTGCGCCAGCGCTTCTTCAAGACCGGACTCCTGAGGTTGAGTAAAGGAATGTTACCCGGCCCGGGCGGCCCCTGGGACGCCCGAGACGGAGGAAGGCGTGCGGCGGATCAGCCGGCGGCCCGCAGCACCTCGACGACGCTGCGGAAGGCGAACCATTCCGGGATCTCCTCGCCGCCGCGCAGCATGGCCCGGAACTGGGTGCCGCTGAGGGTGCGCACATGCAGGCCGCGGGCCTTGGCATGCTCCGCCGTGACGTAGCCCTCCTCCTCGGTGTACACGAGGTTCAGCGAGGGAACGGTTTCCATGCCCAGCTCGGTGGCATGGTCGCGGGCAAAATCCTGGGCCTCGTAGGGGTCGTAGAAATCGCTGCCGCTGAGGCTGGATTTGCAGCCCGCCATGTCGCGGCCGATGATGAAGTGGGTGCAGCCGTAGTTCTTGCGGATGATCATGTGCTGCAGCGCCTCCCGCGGCCCGGCCATGTGCATCGAGTAAGGCAGGTAGGCCCAGCGGATGCGCGGGTTGGCCACCTCCTCCGCCAGGCGCTCATAGGTCTGGAAGCGCACGGTGCCGGCGATGTCATCGTCCTGGGTGGGGCCGCAGGTGGGATGCACCAGCACCACCGCCCCCTGGCTCACATTGGTGGCGTGCAGCGCCCGGGTGAACAGCTCGTAGTGGGCGCGGTGGATGGGGTTGCGGCACTGGAAGGCCACCACGTCCTCCCCCAGCGGCAGGGTGGAGCGCACCTCGGCGGGGGTGCGGCAGGGGAAGACGCGCTGGGGCAGGGCCAACCCCTCGAGCTTGCCGCCGAGATAGTAGCGACCGCGTTCGCCGGCGATCATCCGCACCGCCGGATGCTCCAGGGAGGTGGTGCCGTAGCAGCCCTTGGCCTCGCGCACCTTGTCCGGCTCCCAGCGGCTCTCCACCGTGAACACGGCCAGCTCCTGGCCCTGGTAGGTGAGCAACAGCCGTTCGCCGACGGCGATGCTGGCGTCGTCGCTGTCGAACACGATCGGCAGACCGAACAGCAGGCCGCTGCTGGTGCGAAACCCGCCCACCACCGCCTCATAGTCCTCGCGGTGCATGAAGCCGCGCAGCGGCGAGAAGGCGCCCACCACCAGCAGCTCCACATCGCAGGCGTTGCGATCGCTGCATTCCACCCGCCGATCCGCCGACGCCGCCAGCGAGGAGCGCTGCTCCGCCGGCACCATCAGATCCACCAGGCTGCCGCCATGGGGCGGGATCAGGGCCGGAGCGGAGGGCTGGGCGATGGACATCTGGGGTCGCACGCGGCGCGAGAAGAAAGGAATTCTCCCAGAACGAGGATTCCGCGCCGTTGCCGGCCCCAATCCACCTCGCCCCCTCCCCTCCCTTCCCCGCCCCCTCCTCGCCCCCAGCCCCCAGCCCATCTGGCGCCCCCTGAGGGTCCAAAAAAAAGGGGCCCCTCGGGGCCCCAGTGGTGCGTTGACGAACGGCGGATCAGACCTGTTCGAGGCGGCCGTAGAGCTCGCCGGTGATCTTCACGTCGACAGCCTCCTTGGTGCCCATGTCGGTGTCGGAGGGTTGGATCGCCGTGAACACGCCCGCGAATTCTCCGGTGGCGGAATCCACCTTGGTGATCGAGAGCTGCAGGTTGCCGGTGCCATCCACGTAGCGCTTGATCGTTTCGCCGGAGAACTCATCACCGGCGGGCACCAGGCCAACGGCGCTGCTGTAGCCGGTGGTCAGACCACGACCCTTGGGATCGAGGAAGTTGCTGGTGCGGTAGCTGGGGGCGCGGAAGCTGCCGCTGAAGTCGGTGCTGGTGGAGAAGGAGGTGCCGCTGGATTCAGCAACCAGCTCCTTGCTGGAGAAGGTGAATGGCACTTCCTCACCACCGGGCAGCAGCACGGTGATCGGCTGGAAGTCGATGCCGCCCAGCTCCGTGAAGGTGAGCTTGTCGCCGTCAACCTTGAGGTCGCCGTACACCTGATCGAGGGCGGAGGTGAAGCGGGTGAGGATCTTGCCCTGCACGAACTGGGCTTCCTGACGCTTGTTGGCGGGCTCTCCCTTCACGAACACCTCGGAGGGATGGAGGCAGATCTCCCGCAGCTGGTAGCTGGCGGAGGGATCGAGGGCGATCGTGCCGCGGGCCGAGTCGGGCAGCGTCGGGCAGCTGTTCGCCAGGCCGGTGTTGTGGATGTCCTCGTAGGTGAGATTGGCGCGGTCGACCGCCTTGGCTCCGCCGCTGCATGCGGTGACCAGGGTCAGGCACAACGCCAGCACGACTGCCAGCAGGGGACGAAAACGCATGGGGAGAAGCCGCAGGGACGGAGAAGGAACTGGGCTGGGTGGGATCCTACCCGTGGAAATCGCCCATCCCTGATAGGTTTCGGCCGGTCTCAACAACCTGTATGGGAGAAGGTCCGGAGGCCGGCAGCGGCTTCCCCCAGCCAATCAGCCGCTCCGTGGCAGATCCCTACCCGTGGGGGGATGTGGCCGGGTCAGACCCTCTGATCGATGCCCTGCTGGAGCGGGCCGAACGTTTGCAAGGCGACACCGCTGGCCTGCTCGCTCTGTTGCGCTCGATCGAGGCCGCCCATCGCGCCATTCAGGAGGGCCCGTTCCGCGCCAGCCTGCCGGAGGACCGCAACCGCCTGTTCGAGCTGCTGGCCGACATGGAGCGCAGCGGCGGCTGGCCCTACATCCCCAGGCTGCAGCTGCGCACCTTCCTCGACCTGCTGAAGCCGGAAGGCCCTGAGGATCCGGGGCCCGCTCCTGGGGCGGAGATCCTTGCCGAAGACGACTGCAGCCACCAGATCGCCGCCTGATCCCGAACCTGCCGACCAGGCTGAAGCGGGCGATCAGCGCGAGAGACCGGGTCGTTCAAGCAAGACGGCGTTGTCAAACCAGAACAGTCCACCCTGGTGCGCGGATCAGTTGGCTTGGCGAGTCACCTGGCCCGGCTGGGTTCCAGCCGCAGCAGCGCCTCGCTGCTGAGCCCTCAAGACAGGACAGCCACGGATCACTCCTCGTCGAACGGCTCCTGGTCCACCAGGTGCACATAGGGCTTGACCAGATCGGGGCGATGGATCGCCAACGCCCGCAACAGATGCCAGTCGCTCAGGCCGGCAAACGGAGTTGGATAGTCGTCCTCCTCGAGCCGCTGGGCCAGCTCGGCCACGGCTTCCTCTGTAAACGCGTCGAGGGCCTCTGGCGTGAACGCCGGGACCTCGGACAGGGTGGGCTCGGACACGGGAACCGGGCTGTCTCCCAGCCATAATGCCTGCTGACCGGGGAATTAGCTCAGCTGGTAGAGCGCTGCGATCGCACCGCAGAGGTCAGGGGTTCGAGTCCCCTATTCTCCATCTCCTGCCTCAAAGAGCTTGCCCCGGCTGGCTTGTGGTGCGCTCAGGCGTGCGCTCGAGCGCACCTGGCGTGCCCAAGCCCAGGATGGGGCAGCGGCCGGTTTTTTGGGGACGTTGCCTAGCGAGGCTGGTCCTATCGAGGCTGCTGTTGTCAAGGCTGTTGTCGTCAATGCTGCTTTTGACGAGGCTGCGCCAGCGCCCCCTCCTCCAGCAGCCCATGGCGCCCCCCGACGCCACCGCGGCCAGGTTCTCTCAGCCTGTTGCCGATGGGGCACAGACTCATCCGGAGAAGCTCACGAAGCGAGTCCGGTGGACGCAGCTCCAGGCCGGGGTGCCCCCTTGGGCGAGGAGCAGAGCGAAGCTGGGTTCAGCGGCTGGACTCAACCAACACGGCTGAGACCTTTTGCTGGCTTGCTGAGATTGATTCGCTTTCGAAGCTTGCGGCTAAAGCCATAAGCACCTCCCAGCCCCAGCAGGGGAAGCGGGCTTGGGACGTCAGCCTTGGCGATGGCATGCACACTGACATTGTCGATAGAGATGGACTGATAAAGATCGGCATAGACGAATGCTAAAAGCGTGTCGGAGCTGTCCGCTGTTCCTCCAAATGAATAGGTTTCCCAGCCAGGAAAAGGCGAACTCGCTACATTGAAAGAATTTGCGCCAAAATACACATTCAAATTGCTGATTCCTTGATTAAAGAGTTGAAAAGTGATGGCGTACTCATCGCCGATGGTTGTCGAAATATGCTGCCCTAAAATACGCGAATAGAGCGCTGACCCAGGCCCTGATGAAACCCTGTCTCCCCTGGCCGAACCGTAAGGGGAGCCCCAAATATCCCATTTAAAGCGTCCAATCTCAGGGATCGTGATGATATCCCATCCATCAAGACTCTTCTCAAAAGTACCATTGACCACAAGATTTTGCGCATTGGCGCTTGGCACCAGGCTGATGACGAGGCCCACTCCAGCAACCAGGCCAGAAACGCGAATAAGCCTCTTCAGCTGCCGGCCAGCCTCAATCCAACAACAACAGAGCCTCAGCATCGTGCGCCCCTCCAAAAGTTCGATAGCCGCAATCTAGAAGAAATACAGCGTGACACTGCAGTGATGTGCAAAGCATCGTAACTCCAGCGAGGCTGGACGCCCATGGTCTCCAGCTCTGAATTATCTTGCATTTGCAACAAATCTGCTGCGATATCGTCGCAAAGATCCCACGGCGCCTGGTTTTTGCCGCTGTCAGTTGAGCCGTCAGGAGCGGGAGGGCCAGGCTGTCTCGGCGCCGCGTTCCCGCTTCCCGCTCACCTGGACCTTCTCCGCCTCTGCCAGCCAGACTTGCCTCAACCGCTGCAGCTGCACCATGGGCACGTTGCTGCCGACCCCACCAGCGCCTGGCCAGCCCTGAACCCGCGCCCCAGTCCCTGCCGGGGAATCGCAGACAGGTGGCGCGACAAAGTCTGCCCGTTATACTTGTTGCGTTTGCAACGGCGGTTGTCAACATGACTATCGCAACTCCAACCAGCTTGTCGTTTCTGGTTGCGACTGTGATCGCTTCCTTCGCCCCGCTCGCTGCCTCGGCCCAATCGGCGCCTGAGAGACAACCCGCCACCGGAGAGGACTCCAGCCGCCCAACCGTGACGCTCACCGCTCAAGAAGCCTATAAAATTGAACTCAATGCCAGAAAAGTTGTTGCCCCTTACTGCCAAGCGAAACGCGAAGGAAGGAGTAGCTCTGAAGCATTTGATCTCGTACTGTCGCGATTAAATTATGTGTCCGGAATACCCAGAACGACACAGCACACACGCATCTTTGACTACCTAAAGTCCGAGATTTCCAAATGTGGCAACGTTGCCCAGGCGGGCTCTGCAGGCAATGCGAGCTGCGCATCGCTGTCGCAAAGCCAAATGGCGCTGATCGCCAAGGGGAAATTTGTAAAGATTTTGGGTGGTGACTGCTTGATGATTTTCAACAGTCGCCGATAGATCTCCTTAACGCGGTGCGGCCCAGCGGACCTGTGACCCAGGGCTCCCACCCTCGTGTCAGCCGTGCCTCTGGCCTCATCACCGCGTTAAACGCTGCTCTTGGCCCAGGATGGAGCTTGTCCATTCCATGCGGACAGCGTGAAAGATACAGCGCTGCTGCATGATCTGTGCTTCGCCGTGCGCGACCTCGGGGGCGAGCTGAGCCTTGCGGAGCGCCTTCTCGCTGGTCTGCGGTTGGTGACACTGGGTTTAGCCCTACTCGCCGGCTCCTGGTTTTATTGGAGATTGCCGCTGGGTTGGCTGGCCATTGGTGCCGTGCTGCTGGCCGGTGTGGCCTATGCCCTTCTGCTGATCGCCACCCATGAAATGGTGCACGGCACCTTGCTGGGCATTCCGCGTCTGGAGCAGCCGCTCGCCTGTGCACTGAGCTGGCCGATGGCCTGGCCCCACCTCACCTATTCCCGGCTGCACCGCCTGCATCACCGCTGGAACGGCAGCGATCGGCGCGACCCCGAGCGCACGACGCCCCTGCCCGATCAAACGCCAGAGGCCGACGCTGGATGGCTCTTGCCGCAACGCCATCCGTTGGCATGGCGACTGCTGGTGCTGGGGGGCGCGGGCCTGATCCTGGACACCGCCCTCAAGGGCTTGCGCCTGGAGAGGGTGGATGCGGGCCTGACAGCCGCGCGCCATTGGGATGGCGCTGGAGTGGTGCTGTTGCAGAGCGCCATGCTGGTGTTTGCCCTCAGCCAGGGCGTGCTCTGCCGCTACCTGCTGTTCTGGTTGCTGCTGGAGCGCGTGATCGGGGCGATCGTGCAGTTCCGCGGCCTGGTGGAACACCACGGCCTGTGGCAAGCCCAGAGCAGCCACCTGTTCACCCAGCTCTACGCCACCCGCTCGATCCAGGCGGGCCCCTGGCTCAATGCCCTGATGGGCGGGCTGCCCCACCACAGCGCCCACCACGCCTTCCCCTGGATCCCGTCAGCAAGGCTGCCGGAGGCCAGCCAGCGCATCGCCTCCGTGCTGCAACGCCACGGGGCCCCGGCCCTGCCCCAGGTTGCCAGCTACGGCCAGGCCCTGCTGGGGCTCTGGAGGGCCGAAAATCAAGGGAAGGCCTCCGCTTGCCCCGCATCCACACCCTGAACGGCGACAAGCCGCTGGCTTACCGGGCGAACGAGCCCTCTGCGCTGCTGACGTCAAAAGGGATTGCCGACGCCAATGGCGAATGCAGATCCCGAAGGGGATTGCAGACCTCAAAGGGGATTGCAGATCCCAAGGGCGATTTCACACCCAAAGTCAGGCCAAAACTGTGCCGTTTATCGGCAATGTCCAGGCCGCGAATCGCTGGCGGAATGCCGCAACGGAGGTGACAATCCCGCCAGCTCTGCCGAAGCTCCTGCATGGCGCGGGCCAACGCTGCAACCCCCATCTCCAGGCGGCCCACCGCCTGCCAGCGCCCGGGCCTGTCGGCTGACCCTCCAGCGCTGCTCTTGGCCCTGCTGGCCAGCGGGCTGGCGCCGTTGCCCGCCGCCCAGGCCGAGGTGATCAAGGCTGCCGAGCCGGTCCCAAGCGCCACCGACCCGGCCGCGGGGCAGGCGGCAGCAGCAGCGGCGGCCGGGGCGGCGGCGGCGAAAGCCAGCCTGGCCCTGCCGGGGTGTCGGGCCGCCCTGGGCCTGGAGGGCCATGCTCCGGTGGAGCGCTTGCTGGCCAATGATCCGGCTCTGGCGGCGAAGCTGGCGCTGATCCCAGCCTGCAAGGCCCCCAGCGACTCCCTCAGCCGGCTGGAGCGGTTGGAGGGGGAACTAGCCGCCTCCCGAAAGAGGATCGCTGATCAGCAGGCCCAGCTGGCGGCCGAGACCAGCCGGCAGGATGCCCTGGCCCGCGATCTGGCGGAACTGCGCCGTCAGCTGCTCGGGGGGGCTGGTCCAGGGGCCAGGGCTGGAGCGACAGCGGTCGCGACGCCCGCCCCGGCCACCAGCGCCGCAGCGAATGCCCCAGCCGCGGCCCCCCCGGTCAGCCCGGTCGCATCCCCGGCTGCGTCCCCTGCACATGCCCCGGCCCCGGCCGCAACGCCGGCGGTTGCTTACAGCCCCGGGCGCGGCTTCAGCTTCCGGGCGGGGGAGAGCCTCCTCACCTTCAAGGCCGATGCCCGCCTGCTGGGCTTTTCCAGCAGCCGCTATGTGTTCAATCCCGGCCAGCCCCTGGTGGTGAGCCCGAAGAGTCCGGACACCACCTACGACCTTTCGGCCCAACAAAGCACCGTGGCGGTGGCCTTCCAGGGGCCGAAGTGGCGCGGCTGGACTCCCGGCGCCTACGGGCTGTTCACATTGCAGGACAACATCCTGGCCGAGGGCTACAGCTTCACGCCGGTGGTCGTCTACGGCGAACTGCAACGGGGTGGTTGGCGCATCGCCGCCGGCCAGAACTTCGATGTGTTCGCCCCCCGCGATCCCGATAACCTCCCCAGCGGCAAGCTGGCGGCCACGGGCAATCCCGGCGCATACCGGCCCCAGATTCGCGTTGAGCGCAGCCTGGGCGGTGGGGCCGGCTTCGGGGGCAGCCTGCAGCTGGCGCTGTCGTCGCCGATCACCACCGCGCTGCCGAAGGATCTGGATCTGGCCAATCTCGAGACCCAGGAGCTGGTGGAAGACAACGGCTGGCCCAATCTGGAGGCGCGCCTCAACCTCGGCTTCGGCGCCCTCCGTGAACGGGCAGGCGGTCGCAACCTGCGACCCTTCGAGCTGGGCTTTTCCGGCGTGGTGGGGCAGCTGAGGGTGTTGGACAACATCCGTCCCACCGATCCCCTCACCCTGGCATTTGACCGGTCCACGGTGGATGTCTGGGGCGCCGCCGTCGACGGCCAGCTGGCCCTGGGGCGGCGCTTTGGCCTCAGCGGTGAGTTCTACACCGGGCAGGGCCTCGGCCAGTACATGGCCGGCATCTTCCAGTCGTACAACCGCCGCACCAACCAGCCGGTGCCCACCACTGGCGGCTGGGTGCAGGCCTATGTGTATCTGGCCGACAATCTGCGCTTCAACCTCGGCTACGGCGTCGACAACGCCTGGGATGCCGGCGCCTTGTCGCTCACCCTCAACAGCGCCGCCTTCGCCAACGTGGTGTGGGATGTGAATCCCTGGCTGCAGCTTGGCTTGGAGGGCAACTATCGCTTCACCACCTATGAGGCCTTCGGAGACAAGGACGCCTGGGTGGTGATCACTGAGGTGATGTTCAGGCTCTGAGCGACAGCGATCAGGATTTGTTCTTCACCGCCTTTAGATAGAGCCCCAGGGTCTGACAGGGCATCCATTCGCTACCCATGGCAAAGGTTCCCTTGCACTTCAACTCCTTCGCGCGTTTTTCGGCGGCTGCTTTGGTGGGAAACATGTCGTTGGCCTGGGCCTGGGCGGCGCTGAAAACCAATGCCATCCGTGCCAAAGGCGCGAGCAGGGCCAAAGGCGCGAGCAGGGCCAAAGCTTTGCCGGGGATCTGCATGGGATCGGTGGGCTGGAGGGTGCGCTGATGGGGTCACTCGCTGGCGGATGCAGGGCTCAGTTCAGGCTGAACAGTTTGTCGTCTGCATTTGTCATCGGCACACGACTCGGGTTTGTTGAGGCCGGCATCGAAGACGACCTCACTCCTCCGCAAGGCGCCGTGGTGGTGCGGCTCCATCGCGTCCAGCCAGCGCCGGGCGTCGCTGCTGGCGGCAGGCCTGCGGAGTGGCTTTTGGCGCTGTGAGTGATCGAGCGGCGGGGGACTGGGGTGTGGGCTGTGGAGAGGA
>JBKDOR010000143.1:0-2833 GCA_046342775.1 Synechococcaceae cyanobacterium | reverse complement strand
GCACCGGTGGTTCCAACACCTTCAACAACTTCGGCGCCCTCGTCAAGACCACCTTCCGCTTCTGATCCTCGTCAGAACGTTCGGGTCCGGCAACTCCTCACATCTTTGCCGGACCCAATCTTTTCCGATCGGCACACCTGGATTCTCTCAAGTTGTGCTTCCGCCCCTGGCTTTCGCCGGGGGCTTTTTCATGTAGCGCCGATCACGTTCGTCTGTGCTCCAGGCGAAAGCGGCGGCAGAAAATGTTTTATAAACTCTTGTGGGCATTTTCGCCCCCAACGTCCTTTATTGGTGTGAGGACTCCATGAAACCCTTCCAGCGTCTGCTGCTAGCCGCTATTCCCTGTGGGCTGATCGCCCCCACGGCGGTGTCAGCCCAGCAAGCCCCTTCCTACACAGGAATGGCGGCGGTCAATGAGTACATGAACCAGCAAGATCTGGATCGCTTCCGGGCCTGGGAATCCCAAAACCAGGTCACCAGCATCAACCAGTTCTCGGATGTCAAACCCACCGACTGGGCCTTCCAGGCACTCAACAATCTGAGTGAGCGCTACGGTTGCGTGGCCGGCTATCCGGATGGCACCTACCGCGGCAAGCAGGCGATGACCCGCTACGAAGCGGCCGCCCTGCTCAACGCCTGTTTGGATCGCGTCACCGAGGTGACCGATGAACTGCGGCGCCTGCTCGATGAATTCGCCAAGGAACTGGCGGTGATCCGCGGCCGGCTCGATAAACTCGATGCCAAGGTGGGCAAGTTGGAGGCCCAGCAGTTCTCCACCACCACCAAGTTGCAGGGTCAGGCCACCTTCGTGCTGGGTGGCGTGAGCGCCAGTGGCAACAGCTTCTATCAGGGCTTCAACCTGCCGGTCGCCAACCTCACCGGCAATGCCCTGGCGATCGCCAACGGCTTCAACGGCCTGCCGATCATTGCGGGACAACTGCCTCTCGCTGGCCTGACTGCAGCAAACACTCCCACTTACTACAATATTCTCAACCCGCAGAATGCCGCTGGGAAGTATAACGCACTCTACGGCGCTACAACCCTCAGCTACGATGTCAGGCTGAACCTGAGCACCAGCTTCACGGGTAAGGATCTGTTGTTTACCCGCCTGCGTTCGGGTAACTTCAACAATGCCTTCAACGGTAACGGGCTCAACCTGACCCGTCTCGACGCGGCCTCCAATGGCTTCGGTACAGGACCAGGCTTCAACTCCTCCAATGTTGTTGGGATCGATCGTCTTTTCTATCGCTTCCCCGCTGGCAAGGAATTTACTTTCATAGCGGCAGCTCGCGGACGTAACACCGAATTTCTCGGCGCTGCCCCGTCGGTCTACGCCACCAAAGGTGCCGATCGGATCCTGGATTTCTTTTCGGTTCACGGCGCGCCAGGCGTCTACAACAAGGCCACCGGTGCTGGCCTCGGCATGATCTGGCAGCAGGATGTGAAGAAGGGCAAGCCCCGCTTCAGCTTCTCGGCCAGCTGGATCGCTCCCAACGGCGAAATCGGCCAGGCCTACGACGGCAATCCCTACGCCTGCGCCAGCGGCGTTGAAGGTGGTCTGTTCACCAACTGCTCCGGCGGCAGCTTGCTGACGCAGCTTGCCTACACCACGCCTCAGTTCAATGTGTCGTTGGCCTATCGCTATGGCAACTCTGGTTCCAACTTCCGCTCCGGCACCGAGTTCGCGGCTTCGAATGGTTGGTGGTTGCGATCGGGCAGCTCCAATAGCTTTGCTGTCAACAGCTACTGGCAGCCCAAGAAATCGGGTTGGATTCCTTCGATCAGCGGCGGCTGGGCGCTCAACAACCTCAGCAACAACGCTGCCAATGGCATTTGGACCGGTGTGGGAATCAATGGCCTGACCGGATCGATCTTCCCGACCTTCTACGACGGTTCCTACGTCACCCAAAGCCAGAGCTGGTTCGCCGGCCTGCAATGGGATGACGTGCTGGCCAAGGGCAACTCCCTCGGCTTCGCCATCGGCCAACCCACCTTCGCCACCAGCCTCTCCCTGGCTCCGGTGAATGCCGGCACCACCTACGCCGCCACTCTGGCTGCCCTCAACAGTGCCGCCACCAACAACATCTACGGCATCCCCACCACGACTCCTCAAGATGGCGGCGTGGTGCTCGAAGCCTGGTACAAGTGGCAGGTGACCGACACCATTTCGATCACCCCCTCAGTGTTCTGGCTCAGCCGCCCACTCGGTCAACTGACCCCGGGTGGCGCGGTTCAGCCGGCTGGCTTGTTGGCAACCAACGCTGCTGCCAACCTTCCCGCCAATCTCGCCGGCAACTTCACCCCCGCCGGCGCCCCCGATTGGACGGCTGGGTTCGGCATCTTCGGCGCTCTGATTCAGACGGTCATCCGCTTCTGATTCCGCCAGCACCCCCGAGTCGGGTGGTGCTTCCCTTCACCGTGCCACTCCTCTGCCAGCGCGGGCCGTGGCACCGTTTGGCCCCTCACATGCCCTCGCCTCCCGGTCTCGGGAGGCTTTTTTGTGCCAGCGGCCCGTTGTTCCCGACAGCGATGGGTGGTGTCGTTCAGGAGCCCCCATCCCAGGCGTGAAATCGGCGACTGAGCTTGTCCCCGGGTCAGCCCTCAAACCTCGAAACGTCCTTGACCCAGCGCCGCGGCTGAGTTGATGGGTCGCTTGTTGCCCCAGCTGGAGCGCTGGCAAGGGCTGATGCGTTGTTGCCGATCGGCTGCCGTCCTTGCTGGACACGCTCCTGCCGCTGGCGGCCGAACCGGCCGGTTCCGGGGCCAGAATCGAGCACGTTGCATCGCTGTGCTGCACCCCTGCCATGACGTCGGCTTCCAGGGATCCTTATCA
>JBKDOR010000142.1:0-4343 GCA_046342775.1 Synechococcaceae cyanobacterium | reverse complement strand
CGCCAAGGGTCTCTACAAGACCCAGGCCGAGGCGGAGCAGCGTGCCCAGGAGCTGGGCTGCAAAGGCACCCACCAGAACAATGGGCTGTGGATGCCCTGCAGCGGCGAGGCGATGCTGCACAAGGAGCTGCGGCAGGAGTGAACCCAATGCCGCGAACTCTCAGCTCCCGGTTCCGCCGCGCCCATCGCCTGGTGGTGCCCCTGGCCGCCGCGCCGCTGCTGCTCACGGCGGCCAGCGGCTCCCTCTACAGCCTGCTGCTGGAGCGCGGCATCGATGCCTTCTGGCTGCTCAAGCTCCACACCGGCAAGTTCGGCCCCATCAACCTGCAGCCCTACTACTCGCTGTTGCTCGGCGGCCTCACCCTGGTGGTGATCGCCACCGGGCTGGCCCTGCTGCTCTCCAGCGGCCGAGCCCGGGCCTGAGCCGCCTCAGACGCCTGAGAGCAACACCGGCAAGAGCAGGCGGCCCAACCGCAGCACCCGCCGCCTGTTGCGGCGATGCGCTGCCGCGGCTGTCGGGCCAGCAGCTGGGCGGGGTCACGGAGACCCAGCAGGACAGTTCCGTTGCAACCCACCGCACGCGATCGGGTCCGCCGTTCCTAGGCTGGTATCACTCTGAGATGGGGTTCCCATGGCCACCTGCAATCTGCCGGCCCCCGAGGTCGAGCATCCCTCTGCCGCGGCGTTGCATCAGCTCAAGGAGATGCTGCAGGGCGATCCCGCCTTTGCCCAGGCCCTGCGTGCCACCGAGTCCACGCAAGCGGCGGCAGGGTTGGTCGCCGAACACGGCATCGCGGTCACGCCTGAGGCGCTCTGGCGCCATCGCGGCACCCTCGTGAGCGGCGGCCTGCCGACCTGGAGGGGATGAGGCTGAGCTGGAGCGATCTTCCCCACCCGGGCCTCCCCGTCCGGGGGGATCGCTCCAGCTTCTGTCAGGGCCATCGTGGCCCTGTTCGCTCTGGAGTCCGCCATAGCCCCCGGCAAACCGTCGCCCCCCGTTGGCCCCGTGCCCCAGCAAGATCGCTTCGGCAGGTCCTGGGATGGGTTCAGCCAGCTGCTGCGAACCAAGCGGTGGGAAGCCGATGCCAACCAGTTGCGCAGATCCGCTGACGTGCTGGCCCGGGATGCCGCTGAGGAAGCACCTCAATAGAGCGCCTGCTCCGCGTGGGACTGGATCGTGCAATCTGAGCTGGGGATGGCCAATCAGGCCGCATCAACCCGGCTGTGATCTCGTCCTCCCCGAGATCGAACTGATTTTCCGAATTCAGGACCATGCCTGGGATGCACGCTGCACCGGTGACCCCGGGCCCGATGGCCAAAGATCCGATCTGCGGCATGGTCGTGCCCACGGCCTCGGCCCTCTCGGCGCAGCGGGGCAGCCGCACCTACTACTTCTGCAGCCAGGGCTGCCGGCAGACCTTTCTGGCCCCGGAACAGGAGCTGCGGCGAATGCGCCGCCGCGTCGGCATCGCCCTGTCGGGGGTCCTGGCCCTGGCCGTGTTGCGGGCCGCGGCCTTCATCGCCCTGGCGGCGGGCGTCAGCCTGCTGAGCTGGGCGCCGGTGGCCCAGTTGCCCTGGCTCACCTGGGGGGTGTGGCTGTTTGTGCTGGCCACCCCGGTGCAGGTGATCGGTGGCTGGGGCTTCTACACCGGTGCCTGGGCTGCGCTGCGGCGGCGGGCCCTGAACATGGATGTGCTGATCGCGCTGGGCACCTCGGTGGCCTACCTCTACAGCGTGGTGGTGGTGTTTGCGCCTCAGTTCCTGCCGGTGGGCATCGATGAACGCGGCGTTTACTTCGAGGTGTCGGCGGTGGTGATCGCCTTCGTCTTGATGGGCAAGTACATGGAAGAGATCATCAAGCAGCGCTCCTCGGCGGCGGTGCGGCGGCTGCTGGATCTGCAGCCCGCCAGCGCCACGGTGATCCGCGGCGGGCAGGAGATGACCGTGGCGCTTGAGGCCGTGCTGCAGGGCGATGTGCTGCTGGTGCGCCCCGGCGAACAGGTCCCCGCCGATGGGGTGGTGATCGAGGGCCAATCGGCCGTGGAGGAAGCGCTGATCACCGGCGAATCCCTGCCGGTGAGCAAGCAGGCGGGCTCTGCGCTGATCGGCGGCACGATCAATGGAGCCGGACTGCTGCGCTTCAGGGCTACCCGGGTGGGCGCCGACACCGCCCTGGCCCAGATCATTCGCATCGTCGAGCAGGCCCAGGCCAGCTCAGCTCCGGTGCAGCGGCTGGCCGATCGCGTCACCGCCTGGTTCGTGCCGGCGGTGGTGGGGGTGGCCTTCGGGGCGTTTGCGCTCTGGACCCTGGCCGGCAGCTTCAGCCAGGGGCTGCTGGCCTTCATCGCCGTGCTGGTGATCTCCTGCCCCTGCGCCCTGGGCATCGCCACACCGGCGGCGCTGATGGTGGGCGTTGGCAAGGGCGCCGAGCTGGGCATCCTGATCCGCAGCGGCGAGGTGCTCGAACGCGTGGAACGGCTCACCACCGTGGTGTTCGACAAGACCGGCACCCTCACCCGCGGCAAGCCGGCCCTCACCCAGGTTGTGCCTCTGGGCCCAGCCACCCGGGAGCAGGTGCTCCAGCGCGCTGCCTCCCTGGAACATGGCTCCGAGCATCCCCTGGCGGCAGCTGTGCTGAACGCCGCGGCGGAGCGGGGGCTGGAGCTGCTGCCGGTCAGGCAGTTCGAGGCTCAGGTGGGCGAAGGGGTGCAGGCCGTTGTCGAGGGCCAGAGCTTGTGGCTGGGCAACCGCAGCCTGGCGGGCCGGTTCGTGCCGCAGCTCAGTGAGGCCGTGCAGCGCCTCCTGCAGCAGCTGGAAGCCGCCGGCAACACGGTGACGCTGCTCGGCCAGGGCGGCGAGGTGCTCGGCCTGCTGGCCGTGGCCGACACGGTGCGGCCGGAGGCCAAGCAGGCGGTGGAGCTGCTGCAGCGGCGGCGGATTCAGGTGGTGATGCTCAGCGGCGACAACCGCACCACGGCCCGGGCGATCGCGGCGCAGGTGGGCATCACCGAGGTGATCGCCGAGGTGCGCCCCGCCGACAAGGCCAGCACCATCCGTGCCCTGCAGCAGGCGGGCCAGGTGGTGGCGATGGTGGGCGATGGCGTCAATGACGCCCCGGCCCTGGCCACCGCCGACATCGGCATCGCCATCGGCACCGGCTCTGATGTGGCCAAGGAGGCCGGTGATCTGCTGCTGCTCGGCAACGACCTGCGCGATGTGGTGACGGCCATTGGCCTGTCGCGGGCGACGATGCGCAAGATCCGCCAGAACCTGTTCTGGGCCTTCATCTACAACAGCCTGGGCGTGCCGATCGCCGCCCTGGGCTGGCTCAACCCGATGATTGCCGGTGCGGCGATGGCCTTGAGTTCGCTCTCGGTGATTGTGAATTCTTCGTTGCTGCGGAACTACAGGAAAGCCGCGGCATAAGGGCAGCAGAGCCCGATTCGCACACCGCCTCCTCGCGCAAAAACAACGACACACCGTCATCGCCCTGCGGCTTGCACATCCCCTCCGCAGTCCGAACGCCTCGCCAACCTCTCTCCCAGGAGACGCTTTCGCTTGGGTTTCTCTGGCTTCTTGCTTCAGGCGGAACACGACCTCACGCCTGCGGGGGACTCTCCTTCTATTTAGGGGCCATCCTTGGCCTGCTGAGGCGAGAGCGCAGCTGCGGCCGGAACCGGGGAAGCGGCCCTGCGGGCACCTGCACAGGCCGTCTCAGGCGAGCCGGCCCCGCCCAGCGGCGGGGCCGGAGTGATCCACCCCAGAAGCATTGCGCTGACTGGGTCTGCGCAGGTACGGGAACAGGAACCCTCCGCCACCCTCCACCCCTGGCCAAAAGGCCTACTTTGAACTGGAGGAGAGGCCCGGGAGCCATCTCGACCCTCACCCTCCACCAGAGTCCGGCCAGGGATCACCCGAGCCGGTGCGCCCAGCGGAGGTGCGCCAACGATGCGACACACAACAGGTGAACGCGATGGCGTGGCGCGAACGCCATCCCGTAGCAGCCGTGATGGATACGCCAGTTCTGACGCGGAAGGCCTCCAGCTTGGCGGCCAGGAACACCGGTGCGGTGACGATCCGAATCGAGCGACCGCTTGGCAGCCCCTGAAGCTGGGCGGTGTCCAGGGCGAGGGGGTACCAGCGATTGGAGAAACCCAGGATCTCGCCCTGGGTCGGCATCAGTTCGAGCACGAGGTCGTCTGCGCACCAGCGGCAGAGGGGTGCCCCTGGCCGGCTGTCCTCCTGGAAGCCCCGCTGCCTCCGTTGGCCCCCAGCTGGTGGTAATCGCTCCTGGCGATCACGCGGCAGATCACATCCACATCCTGGGTGGGCCGGATCTCCGG
>JBKDOR010000141.1:0-11556 GCA_046342775.1 Synechococcaceae cyanobacterium | reverse complement strand
GAGGACCGGCCATCAATCTGCCGTAACGACCCTGCTCAGCAGGCGTACTCCGTCTATCGGCGCTCCTGTTCGACCAACATCGACGCAACACTTCTGGCACATCCTGGCCAGCCATGGAGCCCCTAGTCGGCTGGGCCACTGGGACACGACATTGAGCCCGACGAGGTAACCATATGTGAATTCCTCGCCCACCCCATTACTCCAGGACTAGGCTGAAAAGTGACCAATGTCCTTCATCCTTGGCGAAAAAATTCGCCACGACCCTGTGAATGCGACTGACCCAGGCTATGGGTGCTGAGCTAATCCCTGGTAACGCATTGGCTTAGCTTGGCTCAAGTGTCATTCTGGTCATGAATGAGGACATCAATCCCTGAGGCACTCATCGCCCCTTAGAGCCCTGCCATCATGACGTCAACACCTGCCTCATCTCAGCCTGCAACCCAGCCTGCCTCGAATCCGGCAAGCAGCGCTGGTGGTTCTCTCGCTCCAACCGCACCTGGAGCTCCCCCGACCGCGCCAATCGATCCGGCTGCACAAGCCGCGACGACGCCATTTAGCATCAACACCCTGGAGCCCATATCGGACATAAGGAACCGAGAGAAAATCGCAGTATGGGTGCTGTTCCTTTCAATCACCTTCGTTTTCCTGCTTTCAGTAAGCTCGATTGGACTATCTCAGAAAGGAAAAAGAGGCGAGACATCCCAGAGTGTGATGACCGCGACGCTCCCGCTTTACGGAACCTGGGTCGGCACCATCCTGGCCTTTTACTTCTCACGCAATGCCTTTGAGGCAGCAGCCTCGGCCTCCACGAGAAATGCCGCCACGTTCCAGCAGATTGCCAGCAGTTCCGCAGCAGCCCCACCACCTCCCGAAAATCCACTTGCCAAAATATCGGTGAAGTCGCTTGCAAATAACCTCCTGGTCTCCCAAAAGGATCCAACCAAGCAACTGACGGACGTCTTGGAGGATCTGCAGAAGATCGATCGATCCCGAGTGATTGTGGTTGACGCTTCGACCAACAAATTCTTGGGACTGGTTTACAGCCGGACAGCAGAAGCCTACTTGGCTCAACCAGGACAAGACGCAGCTGGACAAGCAACTCAGTCAGCTCCTAGTTTGCAAACCTATCTCAATTGGCTGAATGGCAGTGGTGCCAATGCCAAACCCATCATTGTGTTCCTGCCGGAAACAGCAAGCTTGGCCGATGTTGACACCAAGTTCAAGGAAAGCAAGGCCAAGGATGCCATCGTGACCTCTGACGGAACGCCAGATAGCCCCGTCATTGCGTACATTAATGATAACGATATCAACAAATACCGAACCACCTAGGCCACGCAGGCCGCGCTCATCAGGGAGGGGCTGAGCAACCGCCTGAGCCAAACTCGCTAGCAACCGCCTTCCGGCGCCGCTGGACAGCGGGCCCCGGGCGGCCCCTCCCTCCGCGTAAAGCGCCAGAGCCTGTGTCGCCTCCCCCCCTTGTTCTGGTGCACGGCCTTTGGGACACCCCCGAGGTGTTCAACAGCCTGGAAACGGCCCTGCGGGCCCAAGCCCCACAGCTTGAGATCTACGCCCCCCACCTGCCGCACCGGCTCGGGGCCATCTCGATCCGCGCCCTGGCCGGCCAGCTGCAGGCCCTGGTGGAGGCCCGCTTTGGACATGATCAAACCCTCGATCTGTTCGGCTTCTCCATGGGCGGAGTGGTGGGCCGCACCTGGCTGCAGGAGCATGGTGGCCACCGCCGCACGCGCCGTTTCATCTGCCTCGGCAGCCCACAACAAGGCACCTTGGCGGCCCAGTTGGTGCCGCACGCCCTCATGGCCGGCATCGCCGACATGAAGATCGGCAGCGCCCTGCTGCGCCAGCTGCAGCGTGGGGCGAACCTTCTGCAGAACCTGGAGTGCCACAGCCTCTACACCGCCACCGATCTCACCGTCTTCCCGGGCTGGCGGGCCGTGCTGCCCCTGGGTAGCCGTCAGGCGCTGCCAGTGCTCACCCATCGCCAGCTGATCCTCGATCCGCGCGCGATCCAGAAGGTGGTCGAGCTGCTGGTTGCCCCTGGCGATCAGGACAACTCGGGGACAAGGCCTGTCAAAGGTGCCTGAGTGGTGTTGGTCCGGGCCATCCCGCTGGGCATCGCGGCCAGCTGCCGCCATCGGCGGGCTGCAGCCGCGGCATCCTGGTGGCGATTTCACCCACCAGCAGCACTTCCGCCTGATCCAGGGGTTCCTCGATCATTGTCGAGGTCAGATCACCGGGCTTGATCTGTCAACAGTCAAACAACAGCCGGACTCTGGCATTGCACAGGCCAGCAGCCGGCTTACGCACCTGCGACTTGTCGGCGCTGCTGTGGCTGAGGAAGCGTGCCCCACAAAGAGCTGCGGAGCTAACAGGACTTTGCAGAACCCTGCTCCACACCCAGCAACGTGCACGAGCGGCACTGCGGTGGCCGAAGTGGGGAAACGTGTGCCCTTGGCGGGTTGCGACGTTTCCCCCTTGATCCTTCAGCTGAACTCAACTGGCGGCTGACAAAAAGCTCAGCTGGCCAGCCCGCGAGACGCGGCGCGACGCAGACGACCAGCGGCGCGACGGGCGCGATTGACTGGAGCGAAGGCCTCAGGATTGGTGCCGTCGTTGGCGGCTCCCACGCCAGCCAGAGCTTCGGGATTCTGCAGCCGCACCAGCTCGCGACGCCCACCGAGCACCACCTGGCTGAGCTCCTTGAGTCGCACCTCCAGCTCGCCGAGCACCTGTTCGGCATAGCGATTGGCGCCCTCCTGCACGGCGGCGGATTCCTGGCGGCTCCTGGTCAGCAGGGCCTCACATTGCTGTTGCGTCTGCTGCCGGAACTGCAGGGCATCATTGTGCAACCGCTCCGCCTCGGCCTGGCTCTCGCGCTGCAGCCGCTGGCCCTCCTGGCGAATGGCTTCCAGTTCCTGCAAAGCTTGTTGACGGTTGCGGTCGTGCTGGTCTCCCAGCTGGCGGTTGCGTTCGGCCGCCTCTTGCTCCAGCTGCTGGCGACGGTTTTGGGCCTCCTGCTCGAGTTGCTGGCGGCGGGCAGCGAACTGCTGTTCCATCTGGGCCATGCGCGACTGATGCTCCTGCTCCGTCTGGGCGACCTGCTGGCGGGCCTGCAGGATCATGGCCTCGCACTGCTGGCGGGCCTGCTCGCGCAACTCGCCCACCTGCCGCTCCGCTTCGTGCCGGATCGCTGCGGCGTTGATCAGTTGCTCGCGCTCGCGGCGGGCCTGGTTGACGATTTCCTCGGCCTGCAGCCTGGCCTTCTCGAACAAGGCTTCCCGTTGGCGCAGCAGCTTTTCCGCCTCGGTGATCTGCAGGGGGATCGCCTCGCGCAGGGCATCCATCATCTCGATGGCGTCCTGCTCGTTCACCAGACGACCGCCGCTGAAGGGGATGCGGCTGCCTTCGAGAACGATGTCCTCCAGCTGATCCAGGCGGTCGAGGACAGTGATGCGAGGCTCAGACATGTCAGCCGTGGGGAATCGCCCGATTAAAGAGCTTCCCGAGGTCCTCTGCCACTCCCGGAGGCACCATGTGGCCCACATCCCCACCGAAGCGGGCCACCTGCTTGACCACCGAGCTGCTCAGGAAGCTGTGCCGCACGGCCGTGGCCAGGAACAGGGTCTCGATGGAGGGCGCCAGGGTGGTGTTGGTGTGGGCGATCTGCAACTCGAACTCGAAGTCGCTCAAGGCCCTCAGGCCGCGCAGGATCACCGAGGCGCCACGGTCGCGAGCAAAGTCGACCGTGAGCCCATCGAAACTGCCCACCTCCACGCCGCTGAGATGGGCCGTGGCTTGACGGATCTGGCTGAGCCGCTGCTCCAGGCTGAACGTCGGCTCCTTGGCGGGGTTCTGCAGCACAGCGACGATCACGGCGTCAAACAGGCGGCAGGCCCTCTCGATCAGGTCGAGATGGCCCAGGGTGAGGGGGTCGAAGCTGCCGGGATAGAGGGCCCGCATCGGCCTGGTCAAAGGCCCAGCCTAAGAATTAGCGCGCCGGCCCGGAAGGCCAGAAGCTGCTTAAAGTCGCGAGGCAGCGATCCCCTCGCCGCAGGCTCCCTGCCAGCATTTGCCATGACCGACTCTCCTGCCTCGGGCGAGCTTGATGCCACCGCCAAGAAAGCCCTGCTGCGCAAGATTCCCCATGGCCTGTTCATCTGCGGCGTTGCCGAGGGTCAGGAGGTCAATGGCTTCACCGCCAGTTGGGTGACGCAAGGTTCTTTTGAGCCGCCGCTGGTGGTGGTGGCCGTGCGCTCCGAGTCCACCAGCAACGGCATGATCCAGCGCACCAGACGCTTCTCGTTGAATGTGTTGGCGGCGGATCAGAAAGATCTGGCGGCCGTGTTTTTCAAGCCCCAGAACGCCGTGGGCGGCCGCTTCGAGGCGGCGCCTTACCAGCTGGGTCCGCTCGGCATGCCCCTGTTGGACGACGCCCTGGGTGGGGTGGAATGCGAGCTGGTGGGAGAGGTGGCCCATGGCGACCACACGGTGTTTGTCGCCGAAGTGAAGAGCGCTGTGCTGCATCGCGACGCCGCTGCCCTGGAGCTGAGCTCCACCGGCTGGCAATACGGCGGTTGATGAAGCCCGCGGCGAGCTCGATCCCGGAGTTGGGCTCGCAGCCCTTGATCCTTGATGAGCCACGCCTCAAGTCAAGGTTGCGCGAGATTCCCGCGGAGCCCGGTTGCTACTTGATGCGCGACAGGGAGGATCGGATTCTTTATATCGGAAAGGCCAAGGCGTTGCGCAGTCGTGTGCGCAGTTACTTCCAGAGCGGCGCCGGCCATGGCTATAGCCCTCGCATCCGGCTGATGGTGCGCCAGGTCTGCGAGATTGAAGTGATCGTGACCGATAGTGAAGCCGAGGCCCTGGCGCTTGAATCAAACCTAATCAAACAAAACCAGCCTCATTTCAATGTGCTCCTTAAGGATGACAAGAAGTATCCCTACCTATGCATCACTTGGAGCGAAGCCTATCCCCGTATCTTCATCACACGCCGGCGGCGCAACCGCTCACCGCTCGATCGCTTTTACGGTCCTTATGTCGATGTGGGCTTGCTGCGGCGCACCCTGGCGCTGGTGAAGCGGGTCTTCCCCTTGCGCCAACGCCCGTTGCCGCTGCATCGCGATCGCACCTGCCTGAACTACGACATCGGTCGCTGTCCGGGCGTATGCCAGGAGAAGATCAGCTCAGAGAACTACCACAAAACCCTACGCCAGGTGGCGATGGTGTTTCAGGGCCGCAATGAGGAGCTGTTGAGCTTGTTGCATCAGCAGATGCAGGCCTATGCCGAACGGCTGGATTTTGAAAAGGCCGCCCGCGTGCGCGACCAGCTGCAAGGCCTGGAGTCCCTCACGGCCGATCAGAAGATGAGCATCGGCGACAGTTCTGTAAGCCGTGATGTGATCGCCTTGGCCAGTGATGGCCGTGTCGCGGCTGTGCAGCTTTTCCAGATGCGCGCTGGCAAGCTGGTGGGCCGGCTGGGCTACATGGCTGACGCCCAACTGCCAGGCCCCATCCAGCCAGCAACGTCTTCGACCTCTCCGGACGGGTCGAGCCAGGCGCCGGCTGAAACGGTGAGTGAATTCAACAGTGATGCGCCTTGCACCGCACCCAGCGAAATCCAAGTGGAGATCACGACAGAAACCCGGGCAGCGGCCGACGCCTCGGTTGGTTTGATCCTGCAACGGGTGATCGAAGAGCACTACAGCCAGGTGGAAGGGGTGGAGATTCCGCCGGAATTGCTGCTTCAGGTGGCCTTGCCCCAGCAGGATCTGATTGGGGCGTGGCTGAGTGAGTTGCGCGGCCGGCGCGTGAAGTTGGCGGTGCCGCAACGCTCGCAGAAGGCGGAGTTGATCGAGTTGGTGGTACGCAATGCCAGCTATGAATTGCAACGCGCCCAGCGGGCCAGCGAACAGAACCAGATGGCCACCGAAGATCTGGCCCAGTTGCTCGAGCTCGCCGTGCCACCCCGCCGCATCGAGGGATACGACATCAGCCACATCCAGGGCAGCGACGCCGTGGCCTCCCAGGTGGTGTTCATCGATGGCCTGCCGGCCAAGCAGCACTACCGCAAGTACCGCATCCGCAGCAGCAGCATCCATGCCGGCCATTCCGACGACTTCATGGCCATGGCCGAGGTGATCCGCAGGCGCTTTCGGCGCTGGGCCCAGGCCAAAGCCGAGGGCGGCGACCTCGACCAACTGCGCCAGCGGGGCGGTTCGGCCTTGCAGACCGATGGCATGGGCGACTGGCCCGTTGTGGTGATGATCGATGGCGGCAAGGGCCAGCTTTCGGCGGTGATGGAAGCCCTGCGGGAGATGAACCTGCACGATGAACTCACGGTCTGCTCCTTGGCCAAGCAACGCGAGGAGGTGTTTGTTCCAGGTGCCCGGGTGCCGCTGGAGTCCGATCCGGATCAGCTCGGCGTGGCCCTGCTGCGTCGCCTGCGCGATGAGGCCCATCGCTTTGCCGTGTCTTTTCACCGTCAGCAGCGCGGTGAACGGATGAAACGCTCACGGCTCAGCGATATTCCCGGCCTTGGCCCGAAGCGGGTCAAAGAGCTGCTGGCCCACTTTCGTTCGGTTGAGGCGATCCAGTTGGCCACGCCGGAGCAGATCGCGGCAGCTCCGGGCGTCGGCCTTGCCCTGGCCCGACAGGTTTGGGAGTACTTCCACCCGGAACCGGAGCCCTGGGAGCAGGAGCCAACCGCCGCTTTGGACGAGGACGCCCTGAACCCATTGACCACCCCAACCGAGGACGGTGTTGGCGAGGCGATCGAGGCGCCGGCCGGCGAGTCTGCCGCTGATGCCGGCAACGCCGCTTCCTCTGCTGCTGCCTCTACCGTTGCCGCTGTGGCGGATGCTGTGGAGCCATCCAGGCCTGCGAGCCAGCAGTCACCTGCAGCCGAGGCCGAGCTCGAATTGGCGTTGTGAAACCGGTGTCCACCCTGCTGTGGAGTTTCGCCCTCTGGTCGTTGCTCTCCCTGCCGATCGTGGCCCTGGGTTGGGCTCCTGCTGTGGCGGCGGCTCCGGGCATCTGCGTGGGGCCCGTGTGTGCCGATTCTCTGTCACGCAGCAGTGTCTATCCCTGGCAGCTGCGCTTGAGGCTTTCCGATCAACGCGGCCAGCAGGAACGACTGACGGTGGATTGCCGCAACGGCCAGCTGAGTCCCAGGGAAGGTCCTGTGGATCGGGGCTATGGGGCCGCGGTGGCGCGTCGCGTGTGCCGCCTCTCCTGATCTCCCCGGCGAGTTGGCGAAGCCGCCCCCCGAATCCGGGCAGCGGATGGCCGCTGGCCGTGGCTTCCTCGTTGGCGACCTGAACCCCAGACGCCGAGGCCACGCCACGGATCCGCCCCCTAAGGTGCTGCTGACCCCGCGCCTGCCATGCTCCCGGTTCCTTCCGTTGCCGTGATGCTGCCCGCCTCGGCCTACCTGTGGTTCAAAACGCTGCATATCGTTGGTGTTGTGGTGTGGTTCGCGGGCCTCTTCTATCTGGTGCGCTTGTTCATCTACCACCGGGAAGCTGAAGAGCTTGAGCCAGGCCTGCGCACTGCCTTTCAACAGCAATATGCGTTGATGGAACGGCGTCTGGCCAACATCATCACCACGCCTGGCATGGTGGTGGCCGTGAGCATGGCGGTCGCTCTGCTGGTGGCCCAACCCCTCTGGTTGAAGCAGGGCTGGATGCACGCCAAGCTCGCCTTCGTGGCGGTCCTGCTTGCTTATCACGTTCTCTGTTACCGCCTGATGGGCCAGTTGCAGCAGGGCAGCTGCAGCTGGAGCCCGAAGCAGCTGAGAGCCCTTAACGAATTGCCCACCTTGTTGCTCGTGGTGGTGGTGATGCTTGTGGTGTTCAAGGATCAATTCCCCACCAATGCCGCCACCTGGTTTCTGGTGGCCTTGGTGGTGTTCATGGCCGCCTCGATCCAGTTTTATGCCCGCTGGCGCCGGTTGCGGGCCGAGCGCCTTGCCGCTGAAGTCCCGGGTTGATCACGATGTTGCGTCCCGCCGCCCGGTTGCATCCCCTCGCCACGGTGCTGCGGTCCGTTGGGCCGCAGAGCTGTCCGGGCCAGTTCAACTTTCACTGCCATACCCTCTGCAGCGACGGCAGTCTGGAACCGCTGCTGCTGGCGCGACAGGCCCAGGAGCTTGGACTGGAACAGATGGCCGTGACCGACCATCACAGATTGACCGCCCATGACCCCATCGCCGCCTGCTTCGCCGAACTCGAACGCCAGGGCGAACGGGTGCCGACGCTCTGGCGCGGAGTGGAGATCAGCTGCCTGCTGGAGGGTTGCCTGGTGCACGTGCTGGCCTTGGGCTTTGAGGAGCGGCATGAGTCCTTGCACCCTTATTTGCAGGGAGCCGCGGTGGTCGGCCCCGGCCTCCATGCCGGAGCCGTGCTGGAGGCCATCCATCAAGCCGGTGGCCTCGCCCTGCTGGCCCATCCGGCCCGGTATCGCCTGCCCCACTCCCGCTTGATCGCCGCCGCCGCCGATCTTGGTTTCGATGGTGCCGAAGCCTGGTACGACTACAGCATGGAAGGTGACTGGAGCCCAACGCCTCTGGTCTGTGAAGCGATCGCAGCGGATCTGGAGCGTCGAGGCCTGTTGAGCAGCTGCGGCACGGATTCCCACGGGTTCAACCTGTTCGCTCGCTAGCACCGCAGCCGCTAGGGTTTGCTGACGCATTCCTCGTCTCCCCCGATGGGTCTGTTCGATCGCCTCCTGGGCAAGCCTGCCTCCTCCATCAAAGTTGCCGGCCAGGCTCAAGCCAAGCCCAATCAGGAAGAACAATCCTTCTTCCTCGATGCCGACGCCTCCAGCAGCCTGGGAGATGTGAAATTCATGCGGCGCTCCAACACCATTCGCCGCACCTTCCCCGGCAATGCCGACAGCCCCGGCGGCAAGGAGCTGGTGGCCGAGGTGGCCTCCATGGAGGCCAGGGTCGAGAAATCCACCCCGGGACTCGGGGGTGCCACCGCCCAGGAGCAGGAAATCAGCCTCACCGGTGGCGTGCCCAAACAGGTCAAGAAAACCTTCGCCCAGCAGATGTCGGCGGCCGAACTGGAGCAGCGCATGAAGGGCTCCGCCGTGGCGGTCAACGCGCCCGGTGCCATGGCTGGACCAGCCCGCAAGCTGAAAGAAGAGGAATCCGAGAGCCAGGCGGCCAGCGGCGGCCAGGTGAACCGTCCCGGTTCCATCGACCCGTGGAAAGCAGCGGCCCGGGACCTCAATTCCTGAGCCGGCCACAACGCTGGCGGAGGCTGGCTGCTCTCACGACAGCCAGACTCCGATCCGCAAGCTTCTCTGGTGCCGGCTGCTGTTGAAACGATCGTTGAAACGATTTCAGCGCGCTTCGATCCAGGCATCGCTGCGGCGGACCAGTTCGCGCAGGTCATCAAGCTGAAGGGGGCTGGCCCCTTCCCAGAGGCCGCGGTGATGGGCCTCCAACAAGCGTTCCGCCATGTCCCTCAGGGCCCAGGGATTGCTTTGGCGCAGCACGTTTATCACTTCAGGATCGCCCAGCCAGCTGTCGGCGAGCGCCGCGTAGCTCCAGTCCGGCACCCGCCCCGTGCTGGCGTCATAGGCGAACAGGTAGTCGAGGCTGGCGGCCATCTCGAAGCCGCCCTTGTAGCCATGGCTGCCCATGGCCCGGATCCAGCGGGGATTGAGCAACCTGGAGCGCAGCACCTTGTCGAGCTCCTGTTCGAGCCGGCGCATCCGGGGCCGGGCCGAGCGGGAATGGTCGCCGAACCACAAGGCCGGAGCCTTTCCCGTCAAGGTTTCCACCGCCGCGCTCAATCCGCCCTGGAACTGGTAGTAATCGTCGGAATCGAGCAGGTCGTGTTCACGGTTGTCCTGGTTGTGCAGCACCACCTGGACACCGCGCAGCCGCTGCTCCAGGCCCTGCCGGTCTGGGATCGCGTCGATCGCCAGGGGATCGCTGGCTACGGCCTCGTTGGGCCCTGGGGCGCTGGGGTTGAGGGATCCGTAGCGCCAGGAACTCCAGGCCAGATAGGCCTCACCCAGATCCTGCCGGCCTTCCCACTGGCCGCTGTCGATCAGGGACTGGAGGCCGGCTCCGTAAGCACCGGGTTTTGATCCATAAACCCGCGCCGCGTGACCCTCCAGCCGAGCGGTTGCCGCCAGCGGGTTGAGCGACTCCGGTTCCGGCAACGCCGCCACCAGACGACAGGCCTGGTCAAACCAGGAGACCAGCTGGGGAAAGGCATCGCGAAACAGACCTGAGATCCGCAGGGTGACATCCACCCGCGGTCGATTCAGATCAGAGAGGGGGATCGCTTCGATCCCCACCATTCGCCGGGTGGGCCCATCCCAGATGGGCCGCACCCCCATCAGGGCCAGGGCCTGGGCGATGTCCTCCCCCCCATTGCGCATCGTGGCCGTGCCCCAGACGGAGAGCGCCAGGCTGCTCAGATCCTCACCCTGCTCCTGAAGATGGAGTTCCAGCAGCAGGGCGGCGCTGCGACGCCCCAGGTCCCAGGCGGCCTCGGTCGGCAACCCGCGCAGATCAACGCTGTAGAAGTTGCGGCCGGTGGGCAGCAGATCGGGCCTGCCGCGGCTGGGGGCGCCGGAGGGTCCGGCGGCGATGCGCCCGCCTGACAGGCCGGTGAACAAGCCCAGGCGTTCGGCGTCGGCACTGCCCAGCAACCGCGGCAGCAGTTGCCCGCGCAAGTGCCCCAGAACCCGTTCGCTGGCCGTTCCTGCGAGCGGCGTCGCGTCTGGAGGGGGGGGCGTTGAGGAGATCTGGGCTTCTGAGCCGGCCATGGCGAGCCCCAGTTCCCGGCTCACCAGCGCCAGGGCCTGGGTCTCCAACAGATCCACCGCATCGCCCACGCAGCGCAGGACTCGGCGACCCGGCCTGCCCGCCGGATCGCGGTCGGACGGGCACGGTTCCGATCCGCTTCGGCAGGGAGCGGAGTCATGCAGCGTTCCGGCCGCGAGGAGGGCCGCGAGGCGCTGTCGATCGGCCGGCTCCAAAGGATCCTCCTCCGCGGCGCCCCAGGGGTCCAGGCCCAGGCCCAGGTCCTCCGCCAAGGCCTGGGTGATCCCCGGGAGGCCCGCCTGGGGCGCCCGGGCAAAGCAGAGAAGCAACTCCGCCAGGGCAGCCTCGGGTGGAAGGGTGCCGAAGCTGTGCAGGCCAAGGCGGATCTGGGCCTCCTTGAGTTCGCAGAGGTAGCCATCCGCCGCCTCCAGGCGCTGCTCCAACTCCACGGCGCCGAGGGGCAACTCCAGGCGATTCAGGTCCCTCTCCAAGGCCTTGCGCAGGGCCTCGCAGCGTTCACCGCCCAGCTGGCTGGCTTCCCAGTACTCTTCCAGCAGGTCCTCCAGGCGCTTGAGATCGACGGCGTGAAGCCGACCTTCGACACCATCGCCTCTGGCGAGTACAAGGTGGCCCGTCCGCTGTTCGTCTATGCCAAGAAGCAGCATGTCGGCGTCATTCCGGGCATGGCCGAGTTCGTGGCCGAATACACCTCCGAGAAGGCCGTCGGCGAAGAAGGCTATCTCTCCGAG
>JBKDOR010000140.1:0-3216 GCA_046342775.1 Synechococcaceae cyanobacterium | reverse complement strand
TTGCGGCGTTCGCCGGGCTGCGCCACACGCCCCGGCTGGCCTCTGGTGTTTGCGGCGAAGTTGTTCCAGGATCAGAGTTGCCCTTGCTTCGCGCCCCCATGGCCCGCGCCCGCGATCCTCGGCAGATGCCCCGGGCCGGGTTGGAGCTGGCGCCGCTGGCCGCGGGCTGGGTCCAGCCCTTCGCCGCCCGAACACCGCTGCTGCGGCTGGCCCACTCCGGCGCCGCGGCGCTGATCGTGTACGGCGCGTATCAGGTGATGCTCAGTGCTCTGCGCAGTGAAACCCTGCGGCGGCGCGGGGTGATCGATCGGCGCGAGCAACTCAGCCTGATCGGCGACAGCCTGCTGGACAGCCTGCCCCAGGGCGTCGCCTCCAGCGCGGGTCTCGCCCTGCTGCTGTTGCTCTGTCCCTGGCTGGCGGCGCCCCTGTCGCTGCTGGGTTTGGTGGGGCTGGGCAAAGCCTCCCTCGATCTCTTTCATGCGGTTTGGGATGGGCTGGATGGCTCCCAGCAACAGGAGCTGCTGCAGGCGGCCCACAGCGCCGGCGTGAACCTGCGGCGGCTGCTGGAGGCTGAGCCAGGCGACTGGGGGCAGGATCTCCGCCCCTGAACCGGAACCTGGCCTTGAAACGCCGCCACCGCGGCCCCCGGGACTGCCGCCAACCGCCATGGGTTCCAGGCCAACCTGCAGGGGTTCCAGGACAGCTTGCATGGGTTCCAGGACAACTTGCATGGTTCCAGCCCAACGCCGATGAACTCCAGTCCCTCGCAGCTGCTGTTCGTGTACGGCACGCTCAAGCGGGGCGGTTCCAATCAGCACTGGTTGGAGGGGGCTTGCTGGCGCGGCCGGGCCCGGCTCGCACGCCACAACCTCCACAGCCTGGGGGACTATCCGATGGCGGTGCCGGGCCGGGGTGTGGTCCACGGAGAGGTGTATGCGGTGGATGACGCCGTTCTGGAGCGCCTCGACCGGCTGGAGGACGTGCCGGATGAATACCAGCGACGAATCTGTGGGCTTGAGGATGGCCGCCAGGCCTGGGTGTACTTCGGCAGGTGCTCCCAGGTGCAAGGCCTGCCCCGGGTGCCCTACGGCGATTGGCAGTCCAGGCCCCTGTTTTGCTACGGCAGCGACCTCGACCCCGAAGCACTGCGGCGACGCGATCCCGCCTGGGATGGCAGCGCCTGGCTGGCCCGCCTGCCAGGCTGGCGCTGGCAGGCGACGGACGACGCCTTATGCCGCCGGGGCGTGACGGCAACGATCCAGCCGGATCCAGGCAGCGCCTGTTGGGGCGTGGTGATCCACGAGCACCACCCCAGCGGCTCAACGCCATGGCGGCTGGCTGCCCTCAGCGAGAAGCGATACACAGAGGGCAGGCCTGGGGGCGGCTGGAGAACGGTGAGCCTGAGGCTCGAACCCTGGCAAGAAGGCCACGACGCCGCCCCCGTGGGGGCCACGGCTCGGCTGTGGATGCCCCAGCCCAGGCTGCTGCCTGGCCTGCCAGAAGCCTGGGGGGAGGAGATCGATCTGCGGCACGCTCGCAAGCGCCTGGTGGCCGGGGCGATCCAGCACGGACTGCCCGAGCACTGGTGCAAATTGCTGCAACAGGCTTTGGGAGATCTGGCCTGAGCTGGCGCCGATCGCGGGCCAGAGCCTCAGCGGCTGGCTGATGTTGGTGTCGTCAGACAAGGTCCTGTCGGCGGATAGGCTGATCAGTGCCCAGACTGGTCTGCTTTACGAGCAGGGACTTCTGAGGGGTGATCTCGAAGGTGCCAATCGAGCGTCACCAGCCCCAAGGTTCCCAGGCCACCCTCTCTGGCAGAAGTGGGCCTGTAATAGCCGCAGATCCCCCTGACAAGGGCATTTCAACGCATGCAACGAACCTCTCCAGGAAACTCAAGCAGGCAAGCGATCCATCAGCTGCCCCATTCAGCTCACAACCATGCCCGATGAATTTGACATCCTTGCAGTCTTCGTCGAGACGCTAGAGGCAAACGGACTCAAGCCAAGTTGTGTTCAGCTGCCAGTTGATGATGAATTCGTGGCGCGGCTTAACACGAAGCATCAGGCAAGCATGTCCCGTGACGAAGTACATCGACTTGTCGACAAGTGCCTCGCCAATGAATGGCTAGAGAGAAATACCCATTCTAAATATTTAAGCCTTTCGATTACATCTGCAGGAGCTGGTGTGGTTCGCTCACGCATCAAGAGCGCCGAAGCGCGACGCAACCGAACAGTCCTGAAAAAGCTCTCAGACACGATTGACGATCACAAAGGGCTTTTTCTCGCACTTGGCGCTATCCTTGGACTGTTATCCTTGGCTGCCAGACTTTTCTTGCCATAAGATGAAAGCTCCGCAAGATATTACGGTCCCTTTGGTTTGCCTTTTCTGCGGTGAACAGCTGCTCATCGAAGAGGGGGTGACCCCCGCCTCTGGTGATCTGATGAACTGCCGGGCATGCGGTGAAGCCAATGACGTCGACTCGGTGATTGAGGTTGCAAGAGAGAAAGGCCTGAAACTGATGACAGAGGCTGTCAAGGGATCGCTGAAGCATGAATTCAAGGATCTGTTCAAAACATAGCCACACCCACATGTTGTAATGATTCAATCGCCGCAGTGCTTTTCGGGGCGCTGCATGTGGTGCTCTCGGAATCGATCCAAGAGGGAGTTCGTCTCACCCTTTCGCATCTGAGCCACCGCCTTGTGCCGTCTCAGTGCCATGGAGTTGTCGTCCACGAGGCGACTGCCGCCGGGCATTCATCACTCCCTGCCGACGAGGCGGTGATGGGGATGTTGAGGATGGCCCATCCCCATTGCTTGAACCCCTCAAGGCACTCTGAACACGCCTCCACCCCGCGCAGCCCTAGCGGCCAGATCGGTAGCGCACGCAGCAAGGGCCTGGATGCCAAAACCAGGCTGGGAGGTCGGAACCATCACCAGGAGGCGCTGCCGCAACGGCAACCCAGCCGGAGCACGGAGTTCCCTCGCGGGCCAGAGATCGCGGCTGTGTGACAACCCATGGCGAGGCACCTGCGGGTGAACGGAGCCTGGCCTGGCCCGCGCATTCATGCGCAGCGATGCGCGAAATGCTGAGCACGGGCAATGCTGAAGACGCAGAGCAACCGCAACATGGTTAAACAGGCCCGTTCACCACTGTTGGACACCGTACACGTTCCCGAGGGTGGATCCTGTGCCAGGAGAGCTCTGGACGATCAGGAG
>JBKDOR010000139.1:0-23741 GCA_046342775.1 Synechococcaceae cyanobacterium | reverse complement strand
ATTATTAACGGATTTTGGTGACATCTTCCTTCGACCTGCGGTTTTCTTGATATCTGATCACCCACCCGCAACTGTCAGCCAGGCCTGAATAATCTATGTTGTTGTGGATTATTTTCATGCGTTGATTAGGTTTTATTGCGTTGACGTCTTCTCTGTCGCCGAGATCTCTTGCCAATAAATGCCAGCACCCGAGGCTGTTTCGGTAGCGGATCTCCATCCTGGAGGAGATGCAGCCAGCTGCTGGCTTCGATGCCAAGCAGGGCAGCCAAAAGCATAGGCCGATGGTGCTGCCACAGCCACTGGCCCAGCTCCACCACATGCCTGAGAGAGATGAGCCCGCTGGGCTCCAGGAGAATGACCGACAGCAGTAGCCAGACCAACAACCAAAGCAACCGGAGGCCGCTGCCGAGAAAAGGACTGTGGGACAACAGAGAGCGGTGGCGCAACAGGCGCCGGTACGGCCACCACAACAGTCCCAGGGGGCCCCAGCGCCGGCTGGCCCGCGAGTGCAGATCCAGGTCAGGAGACAGCCACATGCCGCCGACTAGGAAGGCTGAGCTGGCGATGGCAAAACCCAGGGGCCCCAGGGCTGGCCACCACAGCAACCCGAAGGGAATCGCCAGAAGCCCTGTGGCACGATCATGGCTGCGGCCACTGGCCATCAACATGCCCAACACCAGTCCACCATATCGACCGCGTCGAGGCAGAATGGGGCTACGCGCGATTAGCTCAGCGGTAGAGCGCCTGTCTTACACACAGGATGTCGCTGGTTCGAACCCGGCATCGCGCATCCTTCCACCCCGGCAAGCGGTGACGATTCAGCCCCAGCACCCACCAGGTTGCTGCTGACCCGGAAGCTGGCTCGATCCATTGCTCTGCTTGGTGCTGCCGAGGACCTCACGCCATCTCTTGGATCGGTTTTCAGCAACGATCACGACGCTGATCCCGGTGCTCGTGGGAAAAAGCGCCGTGCCTGCCAGCCCTCCAGTGCGAGATTGGCCTGATTGTTCGTTATGGGTTAAAAGACTTGGCAAAATACCCCAAGCGACATCCTTGAGATGGTTTCCATTCCCTGCGGAACCTGCGGTAAGCCGATCTTTCCAAGTGCGGTCAGCTGCCCCCACTGCGGTGCCGCGAACAGCGCTGACAGAAAGGTCCTGATCAAGCGTTTCGCGACCGTACTGGGAGGGTTGCTTGGTCTCGGCTTGCTCACCCTGATGTGTGCCCCGCAAACGAAGATTCTTGAATGCACGTATTCCCAGGATGGCGGCAAAGGGCCTCAAGGCGAGTCCTCCCTGGACGTTGACCCGAGCAGTGCCATGCGCGAGCGGTTTAGCATTAACTCAGGAACTAAGGAGGTTGTATTCCCAGGTAGCGGAGAGATCAAGGAGGTGCGAGTCCCCTATATGCAGAATGGTAATATTATGACTTTTGCGGATCGACTCGGTGGTAGGCTTGAGTTAAACCTAAAAACTGGAATGCTGCGCAATTTTGTGAAAACTGATGGCCAGGGCCGCGACCGTCTCAGCGGAACAGCCCTGTGCACGGGGCTGTGAGGCAGCGGCAGTCCTGATCGCTGCGCCATGCTGGTCATCGGTGCCCGATTTGATTCTGCCCCCATTTCGTGATCTCCATCCTGTGGCAATGGAGCCGACTCTCATTCCCCCATGGCCTTTTCCACCTCCCCTGATCGCCAGCCAGCCAGGCAGCCCGTCGAGCGGTTTGAGCTCATCGTGGTGGGGGGAGGCCATGCCGGCTGTGAGGCGGCGCTCACAGCCGCCCGACTCGGAGTGCGCACGGCGCTCTTCACTCTCAATCTCGACCGGATCGCCTGGCAACCTTGCAACCCGGCCGTCGGCGGACCGGCCAAGAGCCAGCTGGTGCACGAGGTGGACGCTCTTGGCGGTGTGATCGGCCGGCTGGCCGATGCCACCGCGCTGCAGAAGCGCATTCTCAACGCCAGCCGCGGCCCTGCGGTACGGGCCTTGCGGGCCCAGACCGACAAGCGCCAGTACGCCCGCCAAATGCTGCAGCTGCTGCAGCACACCGCCAATCTCCACCTGCGCGAGGCGATGGTGGTGGATCTGCTGGTCGATCTGGATGGCGCCCCTGGCGCCCACGACGACGGCCAGCCCATCGGTCGGGTTGCCGGAGTGCGCACCTACTTCGGCAGCCTCTACGGCGCTGAGGCGGTGGTGCTCACAACAGGCACCTTTCTGGGGGGCCGCATCTGGGTGGGCCATCAAGCGATGCCGGCGGGCCGCGCCGGCGAGCAGCCTGCCGAGGGGCTCACCGAGGCACTTCAGGCCCTGGGCTTTCACACCGACCGGCTCAAGACCGGCACCCCAGCCCGAGTGGATCGTCGCAGCGTCGACCTTGATCGCCTCGAAGAGCAACCCAGCGATGCCTGCGACCGCTTCTTTTCGTTTGATCCGATCGCCTGGCAGAGCGGCGAACAGATGGCCTGCCACATCACCCGCACCACTGCCGCCACCCATCAGCTGATTCGAGACAACCTGCATCTCACCCCCATTTATGGCGGCGTCATCGACAGCAAGGGGCCCCGCTATTGCCCCTCCATTGAGGACAAGATCGTGCGTTTCGCGGACAAGGAAAGCCATCAGATCTTCCTGGAGCCGGAGGGCCGCGATACTCCTGAGCTTTACATCCAAGGCTTCTCCACGGGGCTGCCAGAGCCCCTGCAGCTCGAGCTGCTGCGCACCCTGCCCGGCCTGGAGAATTGTGTGATGTTGCGGCCCGCTTATGCGGTGGAATATGACTACTTACCAGCCACCCAACTGCGGCCGACCCTGGAGACCAAACGCCTACTGGGTCTCTACTGCGCAGGCCAGCTCAACGGCACCACCGGCTACGAGGAGGCTGCTGCCCAGGGCCTGGTGGCCGGATTGAATGCCGCCCGGCAACTTCGCGAGCAGGAGCCGGTGCTGTTTCCGCGGGAGGGCAGCTACATCGGTACCTTGATCGATGATCTGGTGAGCCGCGATCTGCGCGAGCCCTACCGGGTGCTCACCAGCCGCAGCGAATACCGCCTCGTGCTGCGCGGCGATAATGCCGATCGGCGATTGACGCCTCTTGGCCGTGCCCTTGGCCTGATCGATGAGCGCCGCTGGCGGATCTTCGAGGCGAAGCAACAGGCGATCGTGGCGGAAACTCGTCGACTGGAAACCGTGAGGCTGCGGGCTCGGGATCCCGCCGCCGCCGCCATCGCGGCCGCCAGTGGCGCCCCGATTCACGAGGCCATCAGCCTGGCGGATCTCCTGCGTCGCCCAGGCCTCCATACCCGGGATCTGGTGTGCCATGGGTTGATCAGCGCCGATCTGCCAGCCGATGTTCTGGAGGGCGCCGAGATCGATATCAAATACAGCGGTTATCTGCACCGTCAGGAGCAGCAGATCGCCCAGGTCAAACGTCAGGACGGTCGACGTTTGCCCGCCGACCTTGATTACCAGGCGCTGACCACCCTCTCGGCTGAGGCCCGCGAGAAGCTGACCCAGGTGCGCCCCCTCACCCTCGGCCAAGCCGGCCGGGTGCCGGGCGTCAGCCCCGCCGACGTGACCGCCTTGCTCCTCTGGCTGGAACTGCAGAGGCGCCAGCAAGCCAACGGCGTTACGATTCGCCGACCTTGATGCTCGGAAGCGGATGAAGCCCCTGCGCGGAATTCCATCCTCTCGGACCTACTGGGAGCTCAAGGCCGAGCAGATGATGAATCGGATTTTTGACCCGGAGCAGATCATCGATCTTGAACCCCGGGAGGTCCCCGAAGCTCTGCAGTCCCAAACCGCCCATGGCCGCACCGCGACCGCTCCCAAGCCCAAGTCGATGCGCAGCACGCCCACGCTGCCGCGCAGCCCATCCCGCTCCAATGGCCGCGCCACCTCCCCGGCCCCACTTCGCGCCCCATTGCACGCCAGGTTCAGCAGCTTTGTTTCCCATGATCGCCAACTCCCTCTGGTGGCCGGCCTTGCGGGTCTGTCCTTGGTCGGCGCTCTTTGCTCCGTGCTGTTTCTGAATCACTCCTGGAGGGTTCAGGAAAATCTGCGCGAGGAGCGCAACCTGCTGCTGGTGGAACGGCTGCGCAACCTGGGCCCTGCCAGCTCCGCGTCACAGCCGGCCGTGTCACAGCCGCTGGCGACCTCTCCCGCCACGGCCTCTGCGGCTCCAGGAGCCGATCTGCCACCGCCCCCGGAAGAGCCCTGGATGCAAGAGCTGGGCAACCTTCCCCAGAGCAGCAGTGATCGTGCGCCGGTGCTGCGCGTGCCGCTGAGCCCACGGCTTGCCGCGGCGGCCCCGCCGGCAAGCCGCCCCAGCCGCACGGGAGGCAGCGTGTCCCCATCAGTCGCGTCAGCTGCTTCTGGCCCTGCGCCGCAGCTGGTGGGTCTGGTGGGCTCTCAGGGACGCCTTGGCTCCGCCATCTTCCAGGTGGGCGGCAGCTCCGCCAACGTGGCGGTGGGTGAAAGCATCGGCTCGTCGGGTTGGACGCTGCGGGCCGCGGATACCGATTCGGCGATGATCGAACGCAATGGTGAGGTGCGCCGCATCAGTCTCACCAGCGCCCCCTGACCTCCATGTCTGCTGCCGGCGGTTGGAACCCCGCTGCCCCGATGCGCGATTCTGATCCAGACGCCGACCTGATCACGCTGCTCCCCTCGCCGCGGGCGTTGTGGCAAGCGCCCCTCACCGATGCTTTGGCGGCTACAGCGGGCCGCCACCTCAGCGGCGCTTGGAAACTGATGTTGCTGGGCGATGGCAGCCCGACTCGGCATCTGCAACTGCTGAGTGGCCATCCAGTCAGCGTGGAGGTGATCGCCATGGCCCCCCAACCTCTGCCGGAACCCGGTGATCCGCAGCAGGTGCGCGAGCTGGAGCCCCCTTTGCTGCGTCGCCAGGTCTGGCTGGTGTGCGCTGGCGAGACCCTGGCCTGGGCCGAGAGTTGGTGGAACCGCCAGCAGGCGGAGATCCACCTGCGCGATCGGCGCCAACCGATCTGGACCAGCCTGACGGCTGGACGGGCGGAGCTGTTTCGAGAGGTGGATGGCTTGGGGCAGGTGGAGGCCGAGTGGCTGAGCCAACGCTTCGGCCTTCCAGGGCCCTACTGGAGCCGGCACTACCGCTTCTTTCGGGCGGGCCGGGAGCTCACCGTGATCCGGGAGGTGTTCTCACCGGCGCTGCAGCGTTGGTTGGGGGAACCCCTGGCCGGCGCAGTTGTGTCCGGACACCATGATTAAGTTTTAAAAACTAGGTAACACCACGTCGCGGTTTCCTCTTGACGGATTGACACCGGTCTGGGCCTGAGCAGCATTCGATCAACAGCGATTGAAGCCATGGCCTCCCGTCACCAACCCGCCCCCCGCTCATCTCCGCCCAAGAGGGATATTCCGATCGGCCGAGATCCCTCCCCCATCAATGCCCTGAGCGATGGCCCCAATGGCCCGGAGTGGCAGAGTCTCACCGACCTGGGACGTCACTACGGCGTGTCCGCGGTGTTGATCGGCAAGATGTTGCGCAACTGCGGATTGCGGTTGAGCAGCGGCGAACCCAGCCCGGAGGCCCTCCGGGCCGGCCTCGCGCTCAACCAGCAGGCTGGCCACCACCATCAGGCGCTCTGGCATCGCCATTACGTCGGGCCTTACCTGGAGGATCAGGGACTGGAGCCCTTGAAACAGTCCCGCTTGGTGGGGCTCTGGGCCGATCTGCTTCAGGCTCTGCAGCAGGGATCACCGGCCATCGCCACGTCCGTCGAGGAGATGGCCGGCGAGATCCCCAGCGAACTGGTCAGCCCCGTCAACCAGGCCTTGCGTCAGCGGGGCTCCAGCTTCCAGGTGCGGCCGGTCAGGCGAGGCGCAGGGCCTCGGCCTCTTTGCTCGCCTTCTCCAGCAGTTGACGCAGCTTCTCCTCATCCGTGTGACTGAGGTTGGTGCGCAGCAGCTTGGCGTTGGGCGCATGGGCGCGCAGGCGCTCGATCAAGCGATCGGGCGTCGCGTCGCGCAACAGCAGGCACAAGGCGGCGCTGCCCTTGGGCAAGGTGTCGCCCAGTTCACGCAGGAAGCCGTCATCGATGCCGATGTCGGACAGGGAGCCTGAAGCGGCGCCGATGCCTGCACCCACGGCCGCTCCCAGCAGGGGATTGAGGAAGAGCAACCCGACCAAGGTGCCCCAGAAGCCGCCGCCCAACGCTCCAGCTGCCGTGAGGTTCACCGCCTGGCGCAGGTGCACGCGGTCCTCCGCGTCACGCTCCACCACCACGGCGTCTTCCAGGGAGATCAATCGCTCCCGCTGAACAGCTGCCAACTCCTGCCGCACATCCTCGGCTTCCTTTGCCGTCGGGAAACCGACAATGACCAACGTGCTCATGGCTGTGGACACCTAACGGTGCAAATGACAGCTCCACCGTAGTCATCGCGACCGTTGGCGGCTGGATCGCGGCAGGGGCCGCGACGGTGATTGCGCTTCGGGAGCAGCCAGGCGATCCTCACTCCGCAGCATCGCTGGAGGCTCGGCCACGTCCCCAACGGCTGCCCGGATCGGACGGCTCCAACGGGGCACCGAAAAGAGGGCATCATCTGGCCAGGGCTCCTGAGCCGGATCGTTCAGATCTGGGGCTTGTCCAGCGGCAGGCTCCACGCGGGTTGGCGGCTGCTCCGCGACTTGGCGCCGCAAATCCTTGGAGCCGGTGAGAATCTGCCCCTGCCCGCGACGCGAAATGGCTTCAAGGGGCCTGCGCCCGGGGTTGGATCCTCCAGAAACGGATCGGATGGGGCCTGGGCGGACGCCTGTCAACGTCGCCGGCGGTTGAGGGCTCTGGAAGGCGTTGGCCTCGGTGCGGCGGCGTCTTTGCGTGGGGTCGTCCTCCTGCCAGGGTTCCCGCCAGTCGGCTTCGTCATCCAACAGCCTGTCAAGCCGGTTTTCCACCCAGCGGCCCAAGCCATCGAGCTCGTTGCGCCAGCCGGTGCGCCGCTCTCCCTCCCGACCACCAGCAGCCGCTGCGGTGCGCCCGCCGGGGCGGGCACCCGCCACTCCATTGACAACCTCACGACCGCGGCTGATCAAGCGGTCCAACCGCGGATCAAGATGGTCGTTCATTCGCGCCTGCATAGCGTCAGCTTATCGGCCTCAGGAGCGCCGCCGTTGGCGCAACCAGCGTTCTCGGCCCAGTCCCAACAGGGCGATGGTCACCCCGCCCCATTCCAGGGTCCACAGAAAGGTGGCCATCACCGCGATCGGCTCTGGCCCAGTCAACCAGGTCAGGGCCTCAGGCGGAATGGCGCTCGAACACCAGCAGACAGCTGGCATCCCAGCGGCCACCGTGAAACCGCTGGCAGCAACTGCGGCAGGCCAATCCCTGGCGTCGCTGCCGGTAGGGCATCGCCAGGCCGCAGCGAGGACAGGAGGCGATCCAGGCCAGGCGGGCGCCTGGCAGCGGGTAGCTGTGCCGCAGGCTCACTTGGAACTCGCTTTGGGCCGAATTGATCGTGGCCATCCGCGCCCGAAACAGCGGTCCATGCACCTCACGGCTTTCCAGCACCCGATCGATCCAGGCGTGGATCATCTCGTGGCAGAGGGTGCTGAGGGTGGCGGCCCGCGGCAGCGGCTCCAACAACGGCCGCGACAACACGATCTCGCTGAGGCGACTGCCATCGTGGCGACGGCCGTGGCGGTAGAGACCAGCGGTCCGCACCATGCGCCGATCGCTCCAGCGCAGCTGAACCAGGGCCAGGCCCCCCGGGCTGAGGCTGCTTTCGAAATGCTGCCGATCGAGCCGGTGGAACAACGGCAACAACGGTTCCAGGGTCACAGCCGGAAGCCAGGCATGGCCGGCATCATGCCGCCCCTGCCAAGGAGGCGCCTCGCGCCACCTCAGCCCAGGAGGTGATCGGTCAGACTCAGCGCCGTTTCGCTGGAGCGCTTGCCGCGATGGATTGGGAATTGGCCCGCAGCCTCGGAACCAAGGCCCTGCTGGGGGCAGCCAGCGCTCTGCTGCTGTATTGGACCTTCACAGCGGTGAAGCTGGTGCTCAGCGCCCGCGGCATCAACCCGTTGGTCAAGCAGTTCTTCACCCAGGTGGCCAGCGGCCAGATCGATGGCGCCTATCTGCTGACCACCAAGAACTACCGCTCCCACGTGAACCGGTCCCAATTCATCCGCTTCCTGGCCGGACTTCAGCTCAACAGGTACAACAACCTCAAATCAGGCCGGCCCCGGCTCCAGGAAGGGCAGATCATTCTCACGGTGAAGCTGAAGGCGGAGAGCAAGGAAGAACTGCCGCTGGATTTCACCTTCGTCAAGGTGGATGACACCTGGCGCGTCGATCGGATCCAGAAGCTGGCCAGCGCCTGAGCGGACCCAGCTGCGAGCCCCGGATCCCACTCCACCGTGACCTCCAGTCGCCAACCCACGGACGACAGCGCCGCAGCGCCGGAACCACGCCAGCGGCGTCGGGCTTCCAGTCCTTCCTCCGGATCGCCGCCCCTGATCGCAACCGCGGCGGAGCTGGCGGGCAGCAGCGCGGCAGCCCCAGCGACATCCAACCCGACACCCAACTCGACACCCGCTGCGATCGGGGCCGCGCCCGATCCCGCGCTCCAGCCAGCCCCGCAAGATCCCGGCGAGACAACTGCCGCCCCCACTCCCCCGGCAGTCTCCGCCCTCGCCGCGGTGGGTTGGTTGACGCAAGCGGGCGAGAACGCCGACCCGGCCGAGCGGGCGATTCAACTGCGCCAACAACTCAATCGCTACGCCCACGCCTACTACGTGCTGGACAGCCCCGTCGTATCCGATGCGGTGTACGACCAGCTCCTGCGTGAGCTGGAGGCGATTGAGAGCCGCCACCCCGAGCTGATCGCCGCCGACAGCCCGACCCAGCGGGTGGGCGGAGCCCCGGCTGAAGGGTTCGTCAGCGTGCGCCATCGCATCGGCCTGCTCAGCCTCGACAACGCCTTCACGTCCCAGGAGCTCGCGGGCTGGTACGCACGCCTGCTGCGGGAGCTGGACCGGCCCGCAGACACCGCCCTGCCGCTGGTGGGGGAGCTCAAGATCGACGGCAACGCCCTCGCTCTCAGCTACGAGCGGGGCGTGCTGGCCCGGGCGGCCACCCGCGGCGACGGCGAGACCGGCGAGGAGATCACTGCCAATGTGCGCACAATCCAAAGCGTGCCCCTGCGGCTGCAGCTCCACGACCCCCCCGCCTGGGTGGAGGTGCGTGGCGAGGCCCTGATTCCGGACACCACCTTCGCCGGCATCAACGCAGAACGGGAGGAGCGCGACGAGCCGCGCTTCGCCAATCCCCGCAACGCCTGCGCCGGCACGCTGCGCCAGCTCGACCCGCGCGTGGTGGCGGCCCGCCGACTCGATTTCTTCGCCTACACCCTGCACCTGCCGGACGATTGGATTCCAGCAAGAGACGATCCGCCGCCCCCCACCAGCCAATGGGAGGCGTTGCGATGGCTGCAGCGTGTTGGCTTCCGGGTCAACCCCCATGCCGCCTTGCTGGCGGATCTGGCGGCGGTGGAGAGCTTCATCGAACAGTGGCAGGAGCGGCGCCACAGCCTGCCCTACGCCACCGATGGCGTGGTGGTGAAGCTCGATGACCTGCGCCTCCAGGCGGACGCTGGCTTCACCCAGAAGGCGCCGCGCTGGGCGATCGCCTTCAAATACCCCCCGGAGGAAGCTCCGAGCCGACTGCTGCGCCTTGAGGCCCAGGTGGGCCGCACCGGCGTGGTGACCCCGGTGGCGCTGTTTGAGCCGGTGGCGCTGGCGGGCACGAGCGTCAGCCGCGCCACCTTGCACAACGCCGACCGGCTGGCGGCCCTCGACCTGCACGCCGGCGACACGATCGTGGTTCGCAAGGCCGGGGAAATCATCCCCGAGGTGGTGCGGGTGCTGCCGGAGCTGCGTCCCGCTGGCTCACTGCCGCTGCTGCTGCCCGACCGCTGCCCGGTCTGTGGCTCGCAACTGGTGCGCGAAGCGGGAGAGGCGGCCACCCGCTGCGTCAATAACGGTTGCCCCGCGATCCTCAGCGGCTCGCTGCGCCACTGGAGCAGCAAGGCCGCCCTCGACATCGAGGGCCTCGGCGGCAAGCTGATCGCCCAGCTGGTGGAGCGCGGCCTGGTGCGCTCGATCGCCGATCTCTATCGCCTCGACGCGGCTTTGCTGGCCAGTCTCGAGCGCATGGGCGAGACCTCCGCGGCCAATCTGGTGACGGCCCTGGCCGCCTCGCGCCAGCAGCCTTGGCACCGGGTGCTCTACGGGTTGGGCATCCACCACGTGGGGGCGGTGAATGCCAAGGCGCTGGCCCGGGCCTTCCCCTCGGCAGAGGCCTTGGCGGCGGCCGCACCCGAGGCGGTGAGCGCCATCCACGGCATCGGCGGCACGATCGCCGAATCCCTGCGGCAGTGGTTCGGCACGGCGGCTAATCGCCGGCTTGTCGGGGAGCTGGCGGCCCTCGGTCTCACCCTGGCGGCGGTCGAGGCGGAACAGCCGGCCCCCGCTAGCGACCACCAGCCCTTGGCGGGCCTGACCTTTGTGCTCACCGGCACCCTGCCGACCCTGAGCCGCCAACGGGCCCAGGAGCTCATCGAGGCGGCAGGGGGCCGGGTGAGTGGCTCGGTGAGTCGCAAGACCAGTTTCGTGCTGGCCGGAACCGATCCGGGCTCGAAGCTCGACAAGGCCAACAGCCTCGGTGTCACGGTGCTCGATGAGGCCGGGCTGCGCCGCTTGCTGGGGGAGGCCGGCTGACCGGGGCGTGGAGCGCACTCAAGCAGCGTCAGCCGAGGCTGCGTCGCGCCAGAGTGGTTTCATGGCTCCCCCTCCCATCCAGCGCTGGATCAAGACCGATTGCGGTCGGGCGCGGTATGACGAACTGGCCGGCAGACGCGGAGTGTGGGCCAAGCTGCGCCTCAGCTGGTTCGTGCTGGTTGCCGCCCTGCGCGACTGGCCACTGCCGCCCCGCTGAGACCGTCCGTTTCCGAGGGGCGCCGTCCGATGGATCCACTCCAGCTGCACCATCAAGCCCTGGTGGCCGGCCATCGCCGCGAGCTCAGCCTCGCGGCCAGCCAGCTGTTGGCGCGCTCCAGTTGGGATCTGCAGGCGCCGGCGCTGCTGCTGCGGGCTCCGGCGGGACTGCTGGCCCTGCGGCTGCCTGTTGGCCAGCTGGGCCGCTGGATCGACCATCTTCCCCAGGAGTTGGATGGCTTCGTGCGTCTGCGCCAGCGCGGGGTACCCCTGGAGGAGGCCAAGGCGCACTGCCAAAGGCAGCAGGGAGAGAGCTTCACCCAGGCCTGGGAGCGGATGCAGGACCGCCATCCGCTGCTGAGCCACGACGATCTCAGCCGCCTCGCCGATCTCTCCCGTCGTGGCTTCTGCCGCACCCCTCGCCAGCTGTTGGTGGTGGTGCAGTGGCCCCAACGGGTTACAGTGTTTATGCTCAGCTGCCCAGCCCAGGCCCAGGCAGGTATGGCGGCGATCTCTGCCGCTGGGGCTCCGGGTGGCCAGCCTGCCAGCCGTGACGATGGAGATGGCAGGACAGGCCATCTCGGTCAGCATGGGATGGCTTCAGGGGGCCTATTGCGCTGAACTTCTCCGTGACCCCATCCCCTCCAAGCCCCGCCACGTCGTCCACGCTGGCGCCAGGCCCTCTAGCCAATCCCGGCGGACCCACCCCCGAGACGAACCCCGACGAGGCAGCCACAGCGATGGAGATTCCAGAGCCGCTATGGCGGCAACTGGCCCGCTTCCAGCTGCTGTTGCCACTGCTGCGCCAGCAGCTGATCGCTGAGGCGGTGGCTGAAATCCAGCTCACGGAGGAGGAGAGCAGCCGCGCCCAACAGTCCTGGGGCGCCCGTCACAATCTGCGTTCGGCCGATGCGCTCAACGCCTTCCTGCGGGCGCAGGCGATCAGCGAAGCCGATGCGATTTGGCAGGCGGAACTCCCGTTTCGGATCCAGCGCCATTGCCAGGAGCATTTTCTGCATCGGGCGGAGCAGCGTTTCCTGGCGCGCAAGAATCAACTGGATCAGGTGATCTACAGCCTGCTGCGGGTGGAGGACGCCGCCCTGGCGCGCGAGCTGTACTTGCGCATCTCCGAAGGCGAGGCGGATTTCGCCGAATTGGCCGCCCAGTACGCCAAGGGTCCGGAACAAGCCACCCGCGGCGTGGTCGGCCCGGTGCCCCTCACCCAGGCCCACCCGCAGCTGGCGGAACGCTTGCGCACCAGCCGCCCGGGTCAGCTGTTGTCCCCCTTCGCGATCGAAAACTGGTGGCTGGTGGTGCGCCTCGAAACCCTGCGCGCCGCCAGCTTTGATGACGACATGCAGCAACGGATGGCGCGCGAGTTGTTCGACGTCTGGCTGGACGAGGAAGTGGAGCGGCGCATTCAAGAGCACGGCACCCCATGACCCTCTCCTCCACCAAGACGATCGACGACCTGTTGTCGATCAGCCCCTTTGACCAGCTCACGCCAGACTCCCAGAAGCGGTTGCGCGAGCGTGCCCGCCTGTTCAGCTACCGCGAGGGCCAGCTGCTCAGCAGTGGCGATGCGATCGGAGATCAGGTGCTGGTGCTGCTGGATGGTTCGGCACGGCTCCTGGCTGAACGCGATGGGGTTCCGTTCACGCTGGAACGCCTGCACACCGGGTCGATCATCGGCCTGGCTTCGCTGTTGAGGGCCCAAGGTTGCGAGCAGGTCAATGCCGCCAGCGTCCTGTTGGCGGCGGCCATCCCCGACGCCTTGATCTTGGAGTTGCTGCAGGCCGAACCGCCCCTGCGGCGCTGGTGCTCCCAGCACCTCTGGACCGCCGAGCTGCATGCCCTGCTGAGCCTGCGCCAAGCGGCCCAGAGCGCCAGGCGCTTCGACCCCGCCGCTTGGCGCCAGGAGCTGGAAGACCTTCGCCAGGCGGCCCGAGCTGTGGCGCCGGAGGACGTGGCGGAGCAAGCGGCCGGCGCCGATGGGGAGCTGGTGCTGGCCAGCGCCAACGTGCCTGATCTGAGCCTCGGCAGCGTGCTGCCGGCGGATCGGGCCCTGCCCCGGCCGCGGCCACCTCTGCCCCTGCGGCTGGTGATCCTGCCCAGCCAAGACGACCACGTGCCGACGGTGTATCCCGAAGTGCTGGCCGGGGTGGATGGCGAGGCGGAGGGGTTGCCCGCCGCGGGTCTGCCGCCCCAGCCCAGCAGCCTCGACCTGGGGCAGAGCGACCGCGGCCGTGGGCTGCAGCTGATCCGGGCCCGCGGGCCGCTGGACGAAACGCTGGCCTGCTTCCAGATGCTGGCCCGGATGCTGGAGCTGCCCTACCGGCGCGATGCGATCGAGAAGACGCTGCGCGACAAGCTGCGCCGCGGTCAGGCGATCGACCTGCAGCTCTGCGGCCAGATCGCGGCAATGCTGGGCCTGCTGGTGTCCGGGGCGCGGGTGCCGGCGGTATCGGCCACGCGACTGATCAGCCCCTGCCTGATCCCCTGGGGCCAGAGCTTCGCGGTGGTGACCGCCAGCAATGCCGCTGGCCTCAGGCTGGCCTCCCCCGCCGATGGCTGGGTGGAGCTCAGCCCGGCGGAACTGGCTGAGCGGTATCCGGAAGGCATGGATGTGCTGCTGCTGGAGCGCAGCATCACCACACCGGAACAGAACTTTGGTCCCAACTGGTTCTGGCCTGCCCTGAAGCGTTACCGCGGCATGTTGCTGCAGGTGCTGCTGGCCTCGTTCGTGGTTCAGCTCTTCAGCCTTGCTAACCCGCTGCTGATTCAGGTGATCATCGATAAGGTGATCAGCCAGCGCAGCCTCGACACGTTGCAGATCCTGGGGATCGCCCTGGTGGTGGTCACCCTGATGGAAGGTGTGATCGGTTCACTACGCACCTTCCTGTTCACCGACACCACCAATCGCATCGACTTGCGGCTGGGAGCTGAGGTGATTGATCACCTGTTGCGGCTGCCTTTGAACTATTTCGACCGGCGGCCCGTGGGAGAGCTGGGCACGCGCATCGCCGAGTTGGAGAAGATCCGCAACTTCCTCACCGGCCAGGCGTTGATCACGCTGCTGGATGCGGCCTTCTCGGTGATTTACATCATCGTGATGTTCCTCTACAGCTGGTTGCTGACGATCATCGCCTTGGCGGTGCTGCCGATCCAGATCGCCATGACCTTGTTGGCCGCTCCGCTGTTCCGACGCCAGTATCGCCAGGCGGCCGAGGAAAATGCTCGCACCCAGAGCCATCTGGTGGAGGTGCTCACCGGTATCCAGACGGTGAAGGCCCAAAACGTGGAGATGGTGAGCCGCTGGAAGTGGCAGGATTACTACGCTAAATATATCTCCCGTACCTTCGAAAAAACGATCACCGGTACAGCTGTGACAGAGAGCAGCCAGGTGCTGCAGAAACTCTCCCAGCTGCTGGTTCTCTGGGTGGGGGCGGCCCTCGTGCTCCAGGGTGAGCTCACCCTCGGCCAGTTGATCGCTTTTCGCATCATCAGTGGTTATGTAACCCAGCCCTTGCTGCGGCTCTCCTCGATTTGGCAAAACATTCAGGAGCTGCGGGTTTCGTTTGAACGCTTGGCCGATGTGGTGGATACGCCTGAGGAATCAAGCCTTGCGGACAAGGCCAACATCCCTCTACCTCCCGTACACGGAGATGTTGTGTTCGATAACGTCAGTTTCAGCTTTGGGCCGGGACAGCCGGAGGTGCTCACCAACATCCAGCTGCATGTCCAACCGGGCACTTTCGTCGGCATCGTCGGCCAGAGCGGCAGCGGCAAGAGCACCTTGATGAAGTTGTTGCCTCGGCTCTATTCGCCCAGCAAGGGACGCATCCTTGTGGATCGCTACGACATCGACAAGGTGGAGCTCTATTCCCTGCGGCGCCAGATCGGTATCGTTCCCCAAGATCCGCTACTCTTCAGCGGCACGATCAGTGAGAATATTGCGCTCACCAATCCAGAAGCCGCCAGTGAAGACATAGTGCGCGCGGCCATGATTGCCGGCGCCCACGATTTCATCATGGAACTCTCGGCCGGTTACAGCACTATGATTGGCGAGCGCGGCGCTTCCTTGTCGGGTGGTCAGCGTCAGCGCATCGCGATTGCCCGTACCCTGCTCAGCAATCCAAAGTTGCTTGTGCTTGATGAGGCCACCAGCGCCTTGGATTACGATACAGAGCGCATCGTCTGTGACAACCTGCGGCACGAGTTGCAAGATGCCACCGTCTTCTTCATTACCCACCGCCTCACCACCATTCGCCGTGCCGATCTGATTGTGATGATGCATCAAGGAGCCATCGTCGAAACCGGCAGCCACGCTGAATTGATGGATCTGCGCGGTCGCTACTACGCTCTTTATCGCCAACAGGAGGCGAACTGATGGGCCGCCCCCAGCTCCCCCCCGGTCCCGGAGCCCTGTTCCGTTCGGCCCAGAATCAACTGGAGCGCTCGATCAGCAGTGATCACCAGGATGTTGTGCTGCAGCAGTCGCGCTTCTGGGCCCGCAGCATCACTTGGACCCTGATGGGTGTGGCGGCCTTTGGGATCGGCTGGCTGGCCCTGGCCAAGACCGAAGAGATCGTGACCGCTCCGGGCAAGTTAGAGCCTGTAGGGGTGGTGAAGGATGTCCAGATGCCGGTCGGTGGCGTGGTGGAGCGGGTGTTGGTCAAAGAAGGGGAGCGAGTTGAAAAGGGGCAGGTGCTGCTCCGCCTCGATACCGAAGCCACCCTCGACAGGCGGCGCAGCACTGAGCAAACGATCGCCTTCAAAGAGCAGCAGCTGCTGCTCAAGCGCGATGAACTCTTGCGCTATCTGCAAGTGAATGACACCGAACAGCGCAAGCTCATCCAGAACCTGGCCTTGGAGCAGGATGTGATGAATCGGCTGGAGCTGTTGAACAAGCAGGGAGCTGTGCAGGAGTTGCAATACTTGGCTCAGCGCAACAAGGTGCAGGATGTGATCGGTCAGCTGGCCCAGACCCGCGCCGACCGCCTGCGACAGGTGGCGATCTTGGAGCAGGGGGTGCGGCAGATCGAGGGTGAGCTGGCGGATCTACGCAGCAAATTGATCGAGCTCAACGTCAACATCCGCTACCAGGAAATTCGGGCGCCGGAATCCGGGGTGGTATTCGAGCTCAAGCCCAAAACCCGCGGCTTCGTCGCCCAGACCAGCGAACCGGTGATGAAGCTTGTGCCGTTTGACCGGTTGGAGGCCCGGGTGGAGGTGCCGAGCCGCAGCATCGGCTTTGTCAAGGTGGGTCGCCTGGCTGACATCAGCATTGATTCTTTCCCCGCCACTGATTTCGGTGTGCTGCATGGGCAGGTACGCCGGATTGGCTCCGATGCCTTGCCTCCTGATCAAATGACCCAGTTCTATCGATTCCCTGTGGATATTCGGCTTAAGAGTCAACAGCTCAAGCTTCGCGATGGCCAAGTGCTACCCCTGCAGGTGGGCATGTCGCTGACGGCCAATATTAAGTTGCGCAAGGTCACCTACCTGCAGTTATTGCTGAGCACCTTCAAGGAAAAAGCTGATTCCTTGCGCAGCATCTGAACCAGCCTCCTGAAGGTTCAGGCGGCCACGCTGCCCTCGGCAGAGCGCTCAGCCTTGAGGCGCATCGCCTCCACGTGATCGGGGATGATGCGGCAGCGCAGGCCCTGCATCGGCTCCAGCCAGGGCAGCAGCAGCCAGGCCAGGCCCCGGTTGGCGAGGGGCATCGCCAGGCGAAACGCCAGGCGCCAGCGCCAATCGCGGGCGATCGCGTGCAGGGCGCGGGGGTGGCGGGGCCCATCAAGGCTCACCAGGCTGGCCGGATCCAGTCCGGCCCGCTGCATCGCCAGCTGAAAGCTGCGGCGGCTGTGGAAGCTGATGTGCTGGCCGTTGCCAAAGGCGTAGTACCACCAGTCCTTCGCCGGAATCTCCCCATCGCGGCGCATCAGTGTGGAGAACACGAACAACGGCACCTCACCCACCTGCTGGCGCAGGAAGGCGGCCGCATCGGGAACGTGCTCGATCACCTCGAAGGCGGTGCGGCACCCGATCGGCAGGTCCGGGCCCGGGTTGCAGAACGGCCGGATCAGCTCCATGTCCGCGAACTCATCGCTGCCCCAGAAGTCGAGGCCGCGATCCCGCAGCAACCGCGGCAGCATGCCCAAGCCGCAACCCATATCGCAGCCGATCGGCGCCCCAAGGCCCAGCAGGCGGCCGATGGCCAAGGTGAGACGCAGCAGCATGGCGGCATGGAGATTGCGATCCACATAGCCGGTGTCTCCGTAGAAGGCGTCCTCGTAGGCCAGCGCGAGCCAGGAGGGCGCCGCGATCGTTTCCGCCGCGGCCGTTTCCTCTACCAGCGTCCGCTCTGCCAGCGTCCGCTCCGCCAGCCTCTCCTCTGCCAGCGTTTCCTCCGCGACAGGTTTTTCTGCCGCCGTCTGCGTGCTGGCCTTCGAGTGAAGTGTCGCCGCTGAGTCGGTTGCCCCTCCGATGGGCGGGGCAGATCCCCCCCCTGTCGGCAGGTCGGTGAGCCCGTGGAAGTCGCAAACTGAACAGTGGTAGAGCAAGGCCGGTCGCCTCTGCCGGGTCACCGCCACCTGGCGCAATGACGTTGGCTGCTGAGCTCCGCAGTTGCTGCAGTTCATCGCGCTGGCGGAGTCCGATTCGAGGAGCAGGGCCGGATCCTACGGGGAGCGTTCCTCGGCGCTGCGGTCGGGAACCTGAAGCGCGGCGGGCGCCGCCGTGCGCCCGCCGTCGCTGGGTTCGGCTTCGGCCACTCCTCTGCGAGGTTTAGCTTGGCCTCCCTGTCGCGATCCCTTGTTTGCCGCCGCCCGTTCGGCTCGGGATCAGCCGTCGCTTTGCTCTTGGTCCGCCGCACCGCGATCAACGGCGAGCTCCGCCGCCTGGGGATCCGCCAGAGCGCGGCGCGCCACCCGAGTCACCAGCACGGTCACCGCCAAGGTGGCGATCAGGCCCACCAGCCGCAACGACCAGGTGAACGGATCCGCGGCGCCGGCCAGCACCGTGTGGAAGCGGGCCACGTCGCCGGCCAAGGCGCCGAGGCCGCAGAACAGCACCGTCCCCGGCAGCATCCCCACCAGGCCCAGGCTGTAGTCGCGCAGGCTGACGCCGCTGAGGCCATAGGCGAGGTTGAGCAGGCTGAACGGGAACGCTGGCGACAGCCGGGTGAGCAACACCAGACGCAAACCCTCCCGGCTCACCGCCGCCTCCACCGTCATCAGCTTCGGGCTGGCGGCCAGGCGTCGGCGCGCCCAGCCCCGCAACCGCCCCCGGCCCAGCAGGAACACCAACACGGCCCCAAGGCTGGCGCCGCAGAAGGTGACCACGCTGCCCCACAACGTGCCGTAAAGAGCTCCCGCCAGCATCGAGGCCCACACCCCCGGCAGCAACAGGGTGACCCAGAGGGCATAGAGCGGCACGAAGGCCAAAGCCCCCAGGGGCGAGCGCAGCAGGGGCAGCAGCTGGGTCAGCCAGTTGTCCGCGAGCGGGATGGACATCAAGCGCAGAAGACGGCAAGGGCGCGTCGGCGCTGGAGACGGCGTGGGCGCACTGGGACTGCCGAAAGAGGCCGACGCGGCCAACCTACCGGTTGCCGCTGGATGCTGGGCCTGCCGGTAAGTTGCCTGGCAGCCGCCGCCTGCGGGTCGGGCCCTGGGCCTGAAGCGGGTGGTTCGCTCCTTTCCGCCGTTCCGCCCAGGCCGCCGCCGATGATCAAATATCTGGGCTCAAAGCGAAGGCTGATCCCCCAGATCACGGCCTGCCTGGCGCTGCTGCCGCGGGTGCGGCGGGTGATCGATCTGTTCAGCGGCACGGCCAGGGTGGCGATGGCGTTGAAGCGGGAGGGTTATGTGGTGCGAGCCAATGACCACAACAGCTACTCCCACCTGCTGGCCCAGTGCTACGTGGAGGCCGATGCCCGCGATTGGCAGAAGCCCGCGGCGCAGCTGATCGCCGAGCTCAACGCCCTGCCGGGTCGCGCCGGCTTCGTCACCGAGGCCTACTGCCTGCAAAGCCGCTACTTCCAGCCCCACAACGGCGAACGGATCGACGCGATCCGTGATCGCATCGAGACGATGGCCCTGCCGCCGCTGCTGCGGGCGATCGCCATCACCTCCCTGATCGAGGCCGCCGATCGGGTGGATTCCACCACCGGTTTGCAGATGGCCTATCTCAAGCGCTGGGCGCCGCGCTCCTATGAGCCCCTGGAGCTTCGCCTGCCGGACCTGACCGACCGCTGTGGCCAACGCCGTTGCAGCGCCAGCCAGCAAGATGCGCAAGTCGTCGCGGCTGATCTCAAGGGCGATTGTGTGTATCTCGATCCCCCCTACAACCAACACTCCTATCTCAGTAACTACCACATCTGGGAAACCCTGGCCCGCTGGGACCAGCCTGAGCTCTATGGCATTGCCATGAAGCGCCACGACTGTCGGGAGCGGCGCAGCGTTTTTAATAGCAAACGCCACCATCGTCAGGCGTTTGAGACCCTGATCGCGGCGCTGCGGGTGCCCTATCTGGTGGTGTCGTTCAGCGATGAGGGGTTCATCAGCCGAGCCGAGATGGAGGCGATCCTGGCCAGCAAGGGCCATGTTCACACCTGGGAACATCCCTATCGGCGCTACGTGGGGGCGCGCATCGGCATCTGCAACCAACGCGGTGAGGTGGTGGGCAAGGTGAGCCACCTCAATAACCGTGAGTATCTTTATCTTGTGAGTCCCAAGCCGCTGGATCTCACGCCCCTGGATTTGACCCTGCCCCCTGAGCCGCACGAGGTTCCGGAACCGGCGATGGATCGATCGCCGACGCTGCGCAGGCGTAGCTGATCAGGGTGCCGCGCCGCTGCCGGAACTCCGGCCGGTCGGCGGAGAGAGGACGCCACCACCAACGGCCATCGCTGTAGCTGGGCACGCCACTGTTGTTGGTGCGGGGCAGCTGCAGATGCAGGCCGCGCCAGTCGAGCAACACAAACGCACCCGGCAGCGTGCCGGCCAGGTTGTTGGGGATGGCCGGGTCATCGACGGCACCGGCTTCATAGCGCACCCGCAGAGGATCGCCATCGCAGCGGTAGCTGGCCTGGGCCGGCAGCTCCCGGGGAGCGCTGGGAGCCTCCAGGGCGATCGCCGCTTGGCTGGGCCAGCCCAGGAGCGCCAGCGCCAGGGCCAACGCCAAGGCCAAAGACCACCCCGCCAGCCCCAGTGATGGAACCATCGCGATGGGCTGGAAAGCCATGCCGGCGGCTGGCGACGGTGCGCTGCTCCCCTGCATCTTCAGCCCGTTGTGGCCGATCCACCCTAAAGCTGGTTGCTGGGGCATGGGCTTGCGTGGGGCGTGCCGACCCGTGATGGTCGCCAAGGAGCAGGCAGGCTTGGCGGCAAGCCTGGTGTGCCCGAATCGCTGGCCAAGATGGCCTCCATCCCCAGCTTCTCAAGGGCAAGGGCGGGCTGCCGGGGCCGCTCACGCCGGCGAAATCAGGGGACGCAGCGCCTCCTGGAGAAGTTGCTATCCGGCTGCCGCGAGTCATGGCCTCGGAGGTCGCCGCCGATGGACCAGGCGCCCTGCGATCGCCGCGATTTGGCATTTTTCGAGCTGCCAGCAAGATAGAAAAAGCAGGAAAGGGGGAAGGATGGAAAAATGAGGCTAGGATGATCAGATAATTATTGACTGCTGGCCGGCCAGCTGCGCGATCCTCAAGGCCACGCTCCCTCGCCCGTCCGCCAGCCCCCCCCCCCCCATCTATCCAGTCATGGCTGTGGGGCTTGTTCCGATCGGAGCGCAGCAGTCTATGGGCGGCTGTGTTACCTGGATCATCACAATGGCGCAGTGTGATGGTGACAATTTGGCGGCTTGAGGCGGGACAACATACCTGAGATGTCGTTGGATCGCGATTACAAACTTGAGTATCGCTTTGATTGACCCAGGGAGAAAAACACTAGGTTGATGTTTGCACCATCACGTACAGCGTTGGACTCCGCCACTCCCTCCGCCGAAAGCCAGCAGCCCACGATCACCCTGGCTGGCAAGCAATACGCCTACGACAGCCTGTCGGAACCCGCCAAGCAGCTGGTGGCGGCGATCCGCGCCTCCGAGGAAGAGATGAAAAGCATCCGCAACCAGCTGGCGCTGATGGATGTGGGCCGCCGCGCCCTCGCCGCCCAGCTGCGCCTGGCGGTGGAGAACCCCGAAGCCTTCCAGCGCCTTCAGAACCCCGAAGCGGCCAACCAGCCCCCCAGCCAAGGCTGAGGCCCCTGGGGAGCCGCAAGCCAGCGCCTAGCCCGTTCCGGAGCCCGCCAGGGCTCCTGGATTTATCCACTCGCACCGCCCACCATGACCGCCAGTCTTCCGGTCCTGAGCAGCCTGACCTCCCGTCTGGCCCAGGCCAGGCTTCTGGCCCGGGGTTGGCTCAGCCAGCTGTGGACGGAACGGCCTGAGTTGATCGAACGCCTGCTCTGCCAGGCCTTCGATCTGGATCCCGGTGGCCAGTCGCCTGGAACCCTGCTGCGTCAGCTGGCCCGCGGCGGCGCCAGCGGCTTCGAAACCGCCCTCAGCACAACCCTTCCAGGCCTGTTCGAGGCTGCAGGGGCCCTGGCGGCACCACCCCGGCTGGTGGGGAAGCCGGTGGCGCTCGACGATCTCTTCCCCGGCCTGACCGCCCCCGCCGGAGAACCGGCGGTGCTCGGCGCCGACCGCATCGTGGAAGATCGCTTCTCCGGCTTCACCTCCGGCTGGAGCGGCAACGGATCCGGCGCTGGCGACCTGCTGATCAACCGCGCCTGGGCGGAGCACGCCACCGTGCTCGATCTGGCCGAGATGCTCCTGGAGCAGGCCGGCCACGCCTTGCAGGAGCTGCTCGGGCTGCCCGAACCCCGGGGCGATGAGGGTCGGATTTTCGCCGAGGGTGTGCTGCGCTTGGCGGCCGGCCTGGGGGGCGATGGCGCGAACCCCGTGGTGCCCGAGGGCACGGTGGAGGCCCTGCGCCTGCGCGACGACGGCGGCTATCTGTTCAACGGCGCCCCGGGGGCGGCGCCGCTGCGGGGCCTGGAGCTCGGAGAGTTGAGCGATCAGTTCTTTGAGCGCCTCACCCGTCTGCTGGCCAATGGCGAGGTGCCCCTCCTCGATCTCAGCGGATCCGCGGCGGCGGCCGTGCGGGCCAGCTTCGGCTTCAGCGCCAGCGGCCTGATCGATGCCACCCCTTCGGTGCAGCGGGATTCCTATGCCAGTCGCCTTGTGGATGGCAGCCGCGTCTACGGCCGCGATGAGCATGTGCTGCTGATCGCCTCCCAGATCGACGCCGGCGCCGACCTGCTGCGGCTCGTGCCCGCCGGCTCCGCCGGCTTCGCTGCCCTGCCCGGCAGCTGGGATCTGAATGATTTCGGCTTCGCCCTCGACGAGGGCCAGCGCACCACCCTCTCCCAACCGCTGGTGCTTGATCTGCGGCGCACCGCCGCCGGCGCCCAGGCTCCGGTGACGATGCGGCGGGCCAACGGCACGCTGGTGGTGGGGCCCGGGGTGGCGCCGCCGCGGCTCTATGCCGTTCCCTTCTGGAGCGCCGCCTCGCCGGGGGTGTTGCAGGGGTACAAGCTGTTCGACAGCGCCAGCGACGCCGTCGCCCTGTTCCGAGCGCTCACCGCAAGCGCACCAACCCAGGCCAGCATCGACGCGGCGGCCGAGGCCGCCTTGCGGCTCGAGGCCGGTGTCGGCAGCGAGGCCGGCGCCGATCGCCTGGTGCTGAACGCCGATCGTCTCTACGGCCTCTGGGGCTGGCAGCCGGAAACGATCCGCGACCATCTGGAGATCGAGGCGTTCTATGGCCTCACCGCCGAAGCCCAGCGCCTGGGGGCCGGCGATCGCTTTGGCGAAACCTCCGCCAGCGGCTTTTTCGCCACCCATGCGGTGCTCCAGGGAACCGGTTCCCTCACCCCCACGGGGGTGTCGCTACCCGCCGCCGCCGATGGCTTCTGGCTCGCTGCCAGCGTGCGGCCGACCAGCTCCTACCCGATCGTCGCCTTTCAGGGCACCGACAACCTCGAGGGGGCGCTGGACGACGCCAACCCTGCCGGGGTGGGCATCGTGCAATACCTCACCAATGTCGGCCAGATCATGGCCGACCTCACCGCCTGGAGTCTGCCGGGCCTGGCCGACGGCAGCGTGGCGCCGATCAGCTTCACCGGCAACAGCCTCGGAGCCGCCCTGGCCCAGCAGTTCACCCTCACCGCCCTCGATCCCCTGGGCACCCTGGGGGGGATCGAGGCCAACCTGCTCAGCGGCCCGCTCAGCACGCTCAGCACCGCCCTCACCAACCTGGCGGCCCAGCCGATCACCGACAGCAACTGGCTCGGCCTGCTGGCCGGCGGCCTCAACCTCGCCCTGCTCAGCGAGCTGGTCAGCGGCGATGGCGCTGCTGACGGCGCCGCGCCCAGCAACGAACCGAGCCTCAGCGAGAAGCTTGCCTCCCTCGGCGGCGATCTGGTCGACAGCCTGGAGGGCTTTGCCCTGGCCCTGGCGCGCCTCAGCGCCGCCGCCCTCGATGGCAGCGCCGTGCTGGATGGGGTGGGGTTGCCGGTGTACCGGCTTGTGGCCTTGCACGCTCCCGGCATCCAGGACTGGCAGTTCGAGGCGCTCAGCCAGCCCTGGGACAGCCAGGTGATCGCCGATGTGGCCTTCCAGCTCTCCCTCGCTGATGTGGTGGGCCTGGCCGGGGATCTGCATTTGCCCGGCGAGGTGACCTTCCGCGGCTTCGATCCGCTCAGCAGCAACCC
>JBKDOR010000138.1:0-18762 GCA_046342775.1 Synechococcaceae cyanobacterium | reverse complement strand
ACGCTGATCGACGGCGATCAAATCTATCAAATCATCACCGGTGCCATCGTCAGCGCTGATCCAAACTTCAATGGCATCAACCCTGTTGATATTTCGGTCATCAACAAGGATTGTGATTATCCGATCGTGTCCGTCGCCGTCAAGCCCGCTGCCGTGCTGGAAGACGGACCGGACAAGCTGCGCTATACCTTCACCCGCTCGGATGCAACCGATTCGCTCACGGTGAGCTTCGCTGTGTCCGGCACCGCCACCGCAGGGCTCGACTACACAGGCCTCGGCCTCGGTCCCTCCTACACCGTTTCCTTCGCGGCGGGTAGCTACGAAACCTTCATCGAGATTGATCCCATTGTTGATTCAGCCATTGAGCTTGATGAAACCGTCGTCCTTACCCTGACGCCTGGCAGTGGTTACACCATCGGTACTCCAGATTCGGCCGTTGGCGTGATCAAAAACGATGATTTCGCACCGATCATCAAGGAGATCACGGTGGAGGGCACCACGCTCAAGGTTGAATTCACTGAGCCCGTGGTCACCACTGGCCTGACCGCCAACCGCTTCTCCGCCACCGTGGCCGGTGTAGCCCGTTCGGTCTCCGCCTGGGCCCCGGTGTCGGGAGACCCGACCCGTCTGACGCTCACTCTCGCTGGAGTCGCTCCCACCAGCGCCCAGGCTGTCAGTTTGCTCTACACCGATCTCCCAGGAGACAACCTCACAGGTGTGGTGCAGGATGTCGATGGTAACGACATGGAGACAATCGCCGCACCGGGACGGAATGCCGAGACGTTCTCCAGTGGCATCAATGTCACCAGCCTGGCCAGGAGCTACACCAACCTGGTGCTCACCGGCAATGCCATCACAGGCACAGGCAATGCGAACAACAATCTCATCCGCGTCAATCAGCCGTCCACTGTTGCCAACGTGTTGATCGGTGCTGAAGGTTGGGACAGCATGGATGGCGGCAATGGCAGCGACATTTATCTGATCAACAGCGGAGAGCACCACCCCGGTGCTGAAGTTCAGGACACTGGCACAGGCGTGTCGGACAGCGACGAGCTCCGCTTCGCCTCCACCACGGTGGGTGACACCCTCACGCTGTTTTCTGGTGACGCAGGACTGGAGCGGGTGACGATCGGCACTGGGACCGGCGCCACAGCCATTTCTACCGCGACCACCGCTCTGAACGTCGAGGCCGCCGCAGCGCCCAATCGCCTGAACATCACCGGCAACAGCGGCATTAACAAGCTCGTTGGCACCGCCTTCAACGACACGATCACCGGAGGCGATGGCCTCGACACGATGGATGGTGGTGATGGCTCTGACCTTTATGTGATTCAAAGCAGTCTTCACCACACCCTTGCCGAAATCTTTGATTCCGGCAGTACAGGCATTGATGAACTTCGATTTACCTCGACAACAGCCAGTCAAACTCTCACTATCTTCTCTGGCGATACGGGTCTGGAGACCATCGTCATTGGCACAGGCACGGCCGTCATTCCTGTCATCACGGCCAGCACAGCCCTGAATATCAATGCCGCCGCTGCTGTCAGCGGGTTGACGATCACGGGAAACAACGGTGCCAACTCGCTGACGGGAACCAACTTTGACGATTGGATTACGGGCAACGGCGGCAACGATGGCCTTGTGGGTCTGCGTGGCAATGACACCATCGATGGGGGAGATGGTGTCGACAAAATGGAGGGTGGCGAGGGCTCCGATCTCTACATGATCTTCAGCAGTCTCCAGCACAGCGCAGCAGAAATCACCGACACCGGCAGTTCGGGCCTCGACGAACTTCGGTTTGCCTCCGCAACAGCTAATCAGACGCTGACGATCTTCTCTGGCGACACGGGCCTGGAATCCGTCACCATCGGCACAGGCACTGCCGCTGCCGCCAACATTCGCGGCACCACGGTTCTCAACGTGAACGCCGCTGCCGCACCCAATGCCTTGCAGATCAGTGGCAACAACGGGGTCAACGCTCTTACCGGCACAGCGTTTGCTGACACCCTGAGCGGTAACGATGGCAACGACTCCCTCAACGGTGGCTCCGGCAACGACTCCCTCAACGGCGGTTCCGGCAGCGACGTCCTCAACGGCGGTTCCGGCAACGACACGCTCATCGGTGGCGTGGGCGCTGACACGTTCCGCTTTGACAGCAGTCTCAATGCAGCCACCAATGTGGACAGCATCATCGGTTTCTCGATCAGCGACACCGACAGGATCCAGCTGGAAAATGCAGTGTTCACGGGTCTTCCGACGGCTGGCCCACTTGCTCCTACCGCTTTCCGCAACAGCACCAGCTCGTTCTCCGCCACCGCCGCACACCGTATTTTGTACAACTCCCTGACTGGAGATCTGCTGTATGACCCCGATGGGACCAGTGCCCTTAGCCCTATTCTTTTCGCCAAACTCGATCCTGCGCTCTCTCTCACAGCCTCACAGTTCACCGTGACCTGAGCTCCCGCGATCAACCATCGGCCCGTCCAGGCAGAGTCCCACCAGCTCTGTCTGGTCGAGCAGCTGTTGACCGCCAGTGTTCTACCGGCTCCGGTCGGACCAGGAGATGGCTCCTCCGTTCCAATCCTCACAATGTGCATCAGAGAGCTGTTCTTTACAATGAGGGCGCGTACGATGAAAACGTCCACAGCCTTGCCGATTGAGGTGGGGATTCCCTACGGTCTCCCGTCGTCATGATTCCGGGGTCAATGATCTCCTACCCATGCAGATCTTGGCTCTGCACCGGAATCACGATTGCCGAGAGCTCCAGCGCCTCCACCAGATTGGGTAGGACATCCAGCTGGTGATCGTTCGAGAGCCAGTCGCTCCCACCAGCCAGAGGCCTGCCATGCTCGTCCCCACCGTGATCGGTATCGACGTGGGCGGCAGCCGCAAGGGCTTCCATGCCGTGGCCCTTCGCGCAGGTGCCTACGCCGGCCAGCGGCTGACGCCGGATGTGGCAGAACTGGCCCACTGGTGCCGCTCCGAGATCGGCGCCCAGCTGATCGCCATCGACGCGCCCAGCCGCTGGAGTCGCGACGGCCGGGCCCGGCCCTGCGAGCGGCAGCTCAACGCCGCGGGCATCCGCTGCTTCGCCTCCCCCAGCCGTGAGGCGGCTCTCGGCCATCCCAGCAACTACTTCGGCTGGATGTTGCAAGGCGAAGCGCTCTACAGGGAGCTGGAGCTCAGCCATCCGTTGTTGGCCGCGTTGCCGTCCCACGGCGGGCCGCTCCGGGGCCTGCCAACCGCCGATGGGCACCCCGCTGGCCGGGCCCCTGCTGGCCGGGCTGCCACGGGTCTTGCCCCCAGCGGTCTCCCTTCCCACGCTCCGGCCTGCTTTGAGACCTTTCCCCACGCCATCACCTGGCAGCTGCGCGGCGGTCAGGCCAGCGCCGCCCAGAAGCGCCAACAACGTTCAGAGCTGCTGCGCCAGGCCGGCATCGACCTGGCACCCCTCACCAGCATCGACCTGATCGATGCCGCCCTCTGTGCCCTTGCCGCCCACCACCTGGCCGGGGGCCGCCCCTGCCGGGCCTTCGGCGAGGCGGCATCGGGGCTGATCGTGGTGCCCCAGGGGCCGCTTGCTGTGAATCCTCCCCGCGGCAGTGAACCGGTGCTCCAGGGAGCGAGTGCAGGGGATTGACCTGGCGGGGCCCGGGCCTGGCGCACTTCAGGGGGCGGTGACCTGAATCACATCGCCCTTCCCTCCCACCTGGCGCAGCGTGAAGCTGTGATGGCCGGTCATCAGCCAGAACCGCCCCTTGGCATCGCGCATCGCCCGGTTCAGCGTTGTTGGCGGACCCGCGGGGGTGAACACGAACAGCGATGCCGTCCCGCCCTTGAACTGGATGCGCAGCCCCTCCTTGCCGGCAGGCGTGATCAGGCAGCTGCCGCGCTGCTTGTTCAGCTGGCAGGCGACGGGGCTGACGTGCTTGGCTGCGCCGCCACCTGAGGGCGCCCCGGCCCAGGCCATGCCGCTGCTCAGCCCGTGGCTGAACACCAACCCGACCCCCAGCATCAGCCTCAAGGTGTGTAACGGCCTCGGGGCCTTCAACAGCGGGTGTGCCATCAACAGGCCTGCGAGGGCGATGGTCATCGGCGGCACCCAGGGCCCACCTCAGCCCGAGGCAGCGCTCCTGCGGCTGCCACGGCCAGTTCAGCCGACGCCAACGCCACCACACCAGCTCCTGTCAGATCCAACAGCGCCACCACCTCCATCCCCATCACGCTTCCACCCCCACGACAGGTGGCTGGCTTGAGTGGTGTGATTGGATGATCGCTCCGCTGTTCTGGCTCGTCAAGCCATGCCGCCCAGCTCCACGCGGCCGCTCAAGCTTTCGTTGATCCATCGCCGGCCGATTGAAGGCTTTTACAGCATCGAAGGCTATTTCAAGCGCATCAGTCAATCGCTGCGCTCCCTCGGCGTGGAGGTGACGGATCACACCTCGCCATATGCCAGCCAAGGATTACTGCAACGGCTCAAGATCGTGCGCTTTGCCAATCGCCATCAGGGTGAGATCACGCACATCTCCGGCGACATCCACTTCGCCGCCCTCGGCACCGACCCAGGCCGCACCGTGGTGACGGTGCACGACTGCGGGCGTTTGCATCAACTGCGCGGCTTGCCGCGGGAAATCATGCGCCAGTTCTGGTTCCAGCTGCCGCTCAGGCGGGTGGCGGCGGTCACCGTGATCTCCCAGGCGGCGAAGGACGACCTGTTGACCTGGGTGCCGGATCTTGACCCGGAGCGGATCCAGATCGTGCCCGTCTCGATCTCAGCGGCGTTCCGCTTCTCGGCCAAGCCCTTTGCGTCGCAAAACCCACGCATCCTCCAGGTGGGTACAGCACCCAACAAGAACATCGTGCGGTTGGCGGCGGCGTTGGAGGGCATGGCGGCCACGCTCGTGGTGATCGGCAAGCTCAGCCCCGAGCTGCAGGCGGTGCTGGCGCGGCACTGGATTCGTGTCGAGAACCACCGTGACATCAGTGAACAGCAGGTGGTGGAGCTCTACCGCGGCGCCGATCTGCTGGCGTTTGTCTCCACCTTGGAGGGCTTCGGCATGCCGATCCTGGAGGCCCAGACGGTGGGACGGCCGGTGCTGACCAGCAACTGCTCCTCGATGCCGGAGGTGGCCGGCGGCGCCGCCTTGCTGGTGGATCCCCTCTGCGTGCAGTCGATTCGGGCGGGGCTGCAACGGCTGATCGACGATGCCCCGTTCCGGGAGGAGCTGGTGGCCCGCGGCCAGGAGAACGTACGGCGCTTCAGCTCCGATGCGATCGCGGCCCAGTACCTGGAGATTTATCGATCCCTGCGGCGCTGAAGCGGCGTTCCAGCGGGTGTGTCGCGCCGCTCAGGCGCTCCACTCCAGCATCCGCTGGATCGGCACCAAGGCCCTCTGGCGCAACTCCTCATCGAGCTCGATGGCCGGTTCCAGGGTCCGCAGGCAACGCCACACCTTTTCCAACGTGTTGAGGCGCATGTAGGGGCAAGCATTGCAGCTGCAACCATCCAGCCCCGGCACCGGAATGAAGGTTTTTTGCGGTGCCCGGAGCTGCATCTGATGCAGGATCCCCGGTTCCGTGAGCACCAGAAACGTTGAGGCGTCGCTGGATTGCGCCCGCTGCAGCAGCTTGCTGGTGGAGCCGATGAAATCGGCCAGATCCAGTAGCTGCGGCTCGCATTCCGGATGGGCGATCACCTCGGCCTCGGGATGTTCGAGCTTGAGCCGCAGCAGCGCCTGCTCGCTGAAGGTTTCATGCACGATGCAGCTGCCCGGCCAGAGGGTGAGCTCGCGGCCGCTTTGGCGCGCCACCCAGCGACCCAGGTTGCGGTCGGGGGCGAACAGGATCGGCCGATCGGCGGGGATCTGCTTCACCAGCTGGACGGCGTTACTGCTCGTGCAGATCAGATCGCTCTGGGCCTTCACGGCCGCCGAGCAGTTGATGTAACTCACCACATAGTGGTCGGGGTGGCGGGCGCGGAAGGCGGCGAACTCCTCGGCGGGGCAGGCATCCGCCAGGCTGCAGCCAGCGGCGGCATCCGGCAGCACCACGGTGCGGCCGGGATTGAGGATCTTGGCGGTCTCCGCCATGAAGTGCACGCCGCAGAACACGATCACTTCGGCGTCGCTGGCGGCCGCCCGTCGCGCCAGCTCCAGGGAATCCCCGATGAAATCGGCAATGTCCTGGATCGCCTCCTCTTGGTAGTAGTGGGCCAGGATCACGGCGCGGCGCTCCTGGCGCAGCTGCCCGATGGCGGCCACCAGGTCTACGGGCACGACCTCTGCGGTAAGCAGGTCTGCGGCCACCTGGCCCTCGCCCCCGGCCGCCTGGGCGGCAGCCCTCTCGGCTGAAGCGGGAACTGAGGAGGGAGCTGCGGGGGCCGTGAACACCAAGGCTGCGCTGTCCGGCAGGATGGCACAAGCCTAGAGAAGGCGCAGTTTGGCCGATCTCCAGATCGCCGTCGCCGGCGATCTTCATGACCAGTGGAATGCCAGCGACCAGCGGTTGCTGGAGCGCTTGAGGCCCGATGCGCTGCTGCTTGTGGGCGATCTCAGCGACGGCCACAGCCGCATCGCCAGCCTGTTGCGCCACCTCGATCTGCCGCTGGCCTGCGTGCTCGGCAACCACGACACCGGCAAGGACGCCAGCGGCGGCCGTCTGCGGCGCCAGCTCGACCTGCTGGAGGAACGCCACTGCGGCTGGGCGCTGCGGCAGCTGACGCCGCCCGGCCTGGCGGTGGTGGGCGGACGGCCGGGGGCGGCCGGCGGCGGTTTCCACCTTTCCAAGCCGGTGCTGGCGGTGTATGGACCGCTCAGCCTGCGCGAATCGGCGGATCGCATCACGCGGGCGGCCCTGGCCGCCGATCCGAACCTGCCGCTGCTGCTGTTGGCCCATTGCGGTCCCACCGGCCTGGGCTCGGAGGCGGCCGATCCCTGCGGCCGCGATTGGACCCGCCCCGCCTGCGACTGGGGCGACCAGGATCTGGCCCTGGCGATCGACCAGATCCGCCGGCAGCGGCCTTTGCCCTTGGTGGTGTTCGGGCACATGCACCATCGCCTGCGCCAGGGCCGCGGCGAACGCCGCACGGTCGCCCGCGATCGCAAGGGCACGCTCTATTTCAATTGCGCTTCAGTGCCGCGCCACGGCCACGACACCCAGGGGCGCGAGCTGCGCCACTTCAGCTGGATCCGCCTGCGCGATGGCGTGCCGGTGCTGCTGTCCCACCGCTGGTTTGGCCTGGCCGGAGAACTTCTCTATGAAGAAGTCGTCTGGTCCGAGGAGCCCGCGACCGCAGCCAAGCCCGAACCCGCGGCGACGGCGGCGACGCCTGCACCAGGGGAGAAGGCCGCCTGATGTTGATCTACGTGTGCCTCAGCAGCCATGGTTATGGCCATGGCTCGCGCACCACGGCGGTGCTGGGGGAGCTGGCCAGCCTGCGGCCCGGCTGGCGACTGGTGCTCTCCACCGCCCTGCCGGACGCGTTCCTGGCGTTGGCCTTGGGCACCACGGTGCACGAACGCCGGTCGTGCAACTGGGATGTGGGTGTGGCCCAGGCCGATGCCCTCGGGGTGGATGCGGAGGCCACCCTCGCGGCCCTGTCGGCCCTGGAGGATCAGCTGCCGGCCCAGCTGGAGCGGGAGGCCCAGTGGTTGGCCCAACAAGGCGGACCCGCTTTGATCCTGGCGGACATCGCCCCGGCGGCGGCGCTGCTGGCTGAACGGCTGGAGCTGCCGTTGGTGTGGCTCGGCAACTTTGGCTGGGATGCCATCTACGCCGCCATGGGCCCCGCCTTTGCCGGCTGGAGCCAGCGCTGCCTGGAGCTCTACCGCCGCGGCCAGCTGCGGCTCGAATGCCCGATGCGCCTGCCGATGCCCTGGGAGCAGCCGGCGCTCCAGCTGGGCCTGACGGCGGCGCGGCCGCGGCTGCCGCTGGCGGCCCTGGCGGAGCGGCTGCGGCTGCCGGATGAGCGCTGGCGGGTGGTGCTGGTTACCTTCGGGGGGCTCGGGCTGCAGCTCGACCCCGCCCTGTTCGGTCTCTGGCCCGACCATGTGTTCGTGGGGCCGGATCCGGCCCTGGATGGTGTGGCCAACGGGCGCTGCCTGCCCCAGGGGGTGAGGCCGTTGGATGTGATGCCCCTGGCGGAACGGCTGCTCACCAAACCGGGCTACAGCAGCTTCTGCGAGGCGATGAGCCAGCAGGTGGGGATTCACCTGGTGCCGCGCCAGGGATTCGCCGAAGCGCCGATGCTGGAACAGGCGTTGCGGGATCACGGCTGGCACCGCTTGCTGGATCCTCAGGCGTTCCGTCGCGGCGCCTGGGAGCTGGATCAACCCTTGCAAGCGCCGCGGCTGGGGCTGCTGCCCGTGAATGGGGCGCCACAGGCGGCCAGGGCCATCGCTCGCTGCGCGGAGGACCGATCAGCAATGCCGATCGGTGCGGCGGTTGGCTTTGGCAACGCTGTGCAATGAGACGGCTTGACGCCAGTGAGCGCCAGGCGTTGGGGTCAATACCCCAACTGGGCTGATGGGTGGACGCTTCCTCGACCGTCACAGCTGAGGTCGTCTTTTTGAGTGGCGATCGGCAATCTGGCGCGAACTTCCTTTTCTGTTCACTTTTGTGATCAGGGCTTTTCAAGGGTTTTCTCTTGAAATCCCAACTGGAAGGTCCAACCAGGTCCCGATCGATCCGGTCTCGGCCTGTTGGTTTTGTCCTCCGCAGGCTCCGTTTTGTTCATCCCTCAGCACTCCAACCTGGTTTTGGCAGCCCTGGCGCTCGGCTTTGCCGTCGCCTCCCCCGCCGCCAAGGCCAACGAAGAAGCTGGTGGCTGGTCGACCGCCCTGACTTCAGCGAACCCGGCCGCGACCGAGCCAACCGGTGTCCGGGCCAGCACCCTTCCCCTGGTTGCCAGCAGCTCCATTCCCCACGCTGTTCTGGCTTCAGCCGGTTTGCCTCCAAACGGGCAGACCACGACCGACGCGGCTCCTGGACCGGTGGCGATGTTGACGCCACCTCCAGCCGCTCCTCGTATTTTCGCCATCACCCCTGAGCGTCGCGCTCTTCTCAACACGATCCGTTACGCCGAAGGCACCTGGGCCAATGGCGACGACATCGGCTACCGCATCATGTTTGGCGGAGGCGTGTTCAACAGCCTCGATCGCCATCCCGATCGTGTGATCCGCAGTTCCGGTTACGCCAGCGCAGCGGCAGGGGCCTATCAGTTCATGCCCTTCACCTGGAACATGGTCACCCAGGCCCTCGGCCTGAGCGACTTCAACCCCGAGGCCCAGGATCAAGGAGCCCTCTTCCTGATCCAGCGCCGCGGCGCTCTCACCCTGGCCGACCAGGGCAAGCTGACCCCCAAGCTCGCCGCGCTGCTGGCGCCTGAGTGGGCCTCCTTCCCCACCCTGCGCGGATCCAGCTACTACGGCCAGCCTGTGCGCTCGTACCAGTCCCTGCGCAACTTCTACGAGCGCAATCTGGCCGAGCTGCGCCAGGGCACCCAGTCCTGGGAGCCCGTGGCTGTGCGTCAGGTGGCTCCGGTCTGCAATGACGACACCCTGGAGTGCAAGCTCAACGCCGTCGCTGCTGGTGCTGGCACCCCTTGAGCGAAGCGTCGATCCACTTCAGCCCATCCCGGGTGGTCTCCGGATTGGCAGGCCCCATTGATGTGGTTGCTTGCTTTTCCCCTTGGCCTGTCGCCAAGGGGTTTTTTGTTGGCTTGGGCTCGCTTTCAATCCACTGATCCCAGCAGGGCCGGGGCGGTGAGAGGACTCACGCTGCCCCTGAGTGGCAGGCAAGGAGCCTGGAGTGGCGTTAGCGGAGAGTTTCTGCTGGCCTGCTCACGCGAGGTGCTTGTGCAGCGCTCGCCTCGACATTTGGGACGAGAAGCCTCATCGCGGGTGATTGCAAACATGGGCCTGCACCTGCTGCATCCGCTGTCGCAGCTTGCGGCTCCAGCTGAAGGCGGCAGCAGTGCCCAGCAATGGGAGTGGGCCCGGTACCGACGCGGCGGGCGAGGGATCAAATTCATAGATGGTTCCAACAGCACTATCTCCACCCAGACCTGCTGTACCCAAAAACTTTCCAGTGCTAGCCTGAATAAGTTCTCCACTGGGAGATACACCTTCTGTGAAAGGAAAAGCGGGAAAGCTGGCCTTGAGGGTCAGTGAGTCTGTGCTCGATGGATCAAATTCAAAGATGGCCCCCCTATCGTTAACCCCACCGCCATAAGTGGTGCCATAAAACAGCCCATTGTCGGCCGGTGTCAGCGCTGCGAGGGGGGTGCTGCCGTTGGCGCCATCAAAGCTGGCTTTGAGGGTGATGGAGCCGCCGCCCGACGGATCAAATTCATAGATGGAGCCAAGGTCGTGATCACCACCGGCAGCCGTGGTGCCATAAAACAGGCCATTGTCGGCCGGTGTCAGCTCTGCGAAGGGGGTGCTGCCGTTGGCGCCATCAAAGCTGGCTTTGAGAGTGATGGAGCCGCCGCCCGACGGATCAAATGCAAAGATCGAGCCAAGGTTGTGATCACCACCGGACGCAGTGGTGCCATACAACAAGCCATTGACTGCCGCTGTCAGCGCTGCGAAGGGGTTGCCCCCATTGGCGCCGTCAAAGCTGGCTTTGAGGGTGATCGAGCCTGGACCCGATGGATCGAATTCAAAGATGGATCCCCTCCCATGATCACCACCGCCTGTAGTGGTGCCATAGAACAGCCCATTTCCTGCCAGTGTCAATGCAGCCGCAGGCCATAGCCCGTTTGCGCCATCAAAGCTGGCTTTGAGTTTGATTGAGCCGCCAGCTGACGGATCAAATTCAAAGATGGATCCAAGACTATTGTCGCCACCGGATGTAGTCGTGCCGTAAAAAAGACGATTGCCAGCTGGTGTCAGAGCTGCGGATGGATAGGCCCCGTTAGCATAATCAAAGCTGGCCTTGAGCTTGATTGAGCCGGCGCCTGAAGAATCAAATTCAAAGATGGATCCAACATTGTGATCACCACCCCCAGACGTGGTACCGTAAAAAAGCCAATTGCTGACCGGCGTCAGTGCTGCAGATGGGTTTGCTCCATTGGCGGCCTCAAAGCTGGCTTTGAGGGAGATCGCCGCAGCCGCGAGCGTTGGCTGGGGCATGAGGGTAGCGAAGCCAAGGCTGCCGGTCCCTACCAAGGCAAGCTGGCACAAGAAGAGTCCTGATAGTTTCAAAGTAAGCCAGGAATCAGTAGATTATTGAGATTTTAGCAGAAGTAGGATTGGCTAGAGTGCCCAAGACGTGAGCACTTCTGGCCATTGGTTGCTGCGATCTGTCCGCCTTTCAAGAGCACCTGCGGTATGTCCGAGGCCCTGTGATGGGGGGGGCTGCGCATGGGTAGGCGGCAGGTTGATCTTGAGAAAGCCAATGGCAGTGCTAACCCTCAGCCAACGCTCCAGATCAGAAGCGGGCAGCGGTCTTGTTGGATTGGCAATCCACTTCAGCTCCAGTCTTCTGCATCTGGATGTTGTGCTCTCGATACATTTCGTTTATGCAGTCGCAATTTATATCTGTAGACCATTGTGCCTTGGAAGCGCAGGCACAGAGGCTATTCCAAGCTTAATAAAAAATCAGCAAGTTCCGCTGGCATATCTACCATAGTATTATGACCGCATGGCATTCTTTTTACTGACCAATCGGGTAGCCCATCAGCCTTTTCGGCGAAGTATCGGAAAGGGCTTGGATCCCAATTCTCTGCAAGAACGTAGTGCTTATTTAATATATCTAGCGAGTTTGACAGCAATACTGGACATTCGAATGTGGCCAAAGCTTGCGGGCATGAACGCCGATCTATCCACGAGCGCTTTTCACTGACAACATTAAACAGCTCTGCCGGCAACGGCTTGATCATTCCTGAATGATTCTCAGCCGCCGATGATCGAAAGCCCTCGATGAATGAAGCTGCAACATCAGGTTTTAATGCTTTGTGCAATAACCCTATTAAAGAGACACCATGCTCAGGAACATATGCATCAACATATACTAAGTGTCGAATAAGATTGGAGAAGCGATCGGCTACAGCCGTGGCAACCATGCCTCCGTAACTATGGCAAACAAGAATAATCTCATCGAGTTCTTCTGCTTCTATGCAGCCACAAACATCTCGAATGTGCGACTCAAGTGTAATGCTCTCTGTGGACTGGTGTTTCCTTTCTCCCAGGCCTGAATGGGTAGGGGTAAACACATCATGCCCAGCTGCCCGCAACAACTTGGCAACATCTTTATAACACCAACTGCCATACCATGCACCATGGACAAGAACGAAGGCGGACATGAGTTGTCGAGCACGAGCAACAACAACTGTTAACTTAGCTTATCGTGGGATGAGCTGAAGGGATCATTTAATAGAACTTTGTGATTAAGGGCCGGATGGATCAGTGGCTCTGTTAGGCCCAGCAGCAATTGGGGCGGATCCGCCCAAGGCGCCCCGAGTGCCCTCGTCTGTCCGCCTAAGATGTATGCGTTTTGCTACGAAGACGCACTGGGTTTCTGGACGCGCCCTTGCGGATCAAGAATGATCTGCGTTGCACCGCAAATCGGGCAGCTCTTGCCGGGACTGCTACTGCCTTGACGGCAAGGGCGTGGTGTTTCTGCAGCGGAGAGTGGCAGGGCCGCAATCCTTCGAGCCAAGGCTCTGGAGCCCTTAAGGCAGCAACTCGGGATCCGGGGATGTGCCTCACCGTGGGACTTGCCAGGGCCTTCAGCGGTTCCCCCCTTCTCTGGTTTGCCTCCCATCAGACCCGTGGACATCACCTCCTTGCTGATCGAAGGCCGGCGGCAACGCGGCGTGCGGCGGGTCTAGGGGGATGCCTGGCGACCCCTTGCTCGGCTTGTTGACCGGCTGCCCAGTTGCCAGCCGCATGCGCCCCGCGGTTCTGGCGGGCGTGGAAACGCATCGCATTGACTTACACCACCAGCAGCGCCAGTTGCTGGAGCTCGAGGGGTTGGCATTTCGCCACCAGCCTCAGCGGCAAATCCCTGCGTAGCGAACAACATCCGCTCGACTTAGGCGTGTACGCGGGGGCGATGGGCCCGACGGCGTTGGGCGCGACGCCGGTGCGCGAGGCGGCCTTGGGCCCGGCGACGGCGGTGCGCGAGGTGGCGGTGCGCGCGATGGCGGTGTGCGAGGTCGTGGAGGGCAGCGACGGCCCGCCGATCCCGGGCGTGCCGCTGAGTGATCTCGACACAGGCGATTCTCGATGCCGCTCCATCGGGCCACCTGCCTGCGGGTGGAGACGGACTGGGGCCTGCACTGGCTTCAAGGAGATCAAGACATCCCCGATCCGGTGACGTTGCTGTTGGTGTGGCTCGAAGCGACGCCGTCGGCTGCGGCTGGAGAGGGAGGTCCGGGTGGTCCTGCAGGCCTTTCTGCAAGGCGGTTTGCTCGAGTTGGAGGGGACCACGCTCACGAGCGTGGACCTCAACCGCCTCGACGCCTCCGCATGCGTTGCGCGATTGCACGGAGGCTCTGGGCGGCACGGTGAAGGCCAGCACCGCCGACTGAAGCCGCGCCCTAGCTGGTCGTGCCCCAGAAGACCGCGATCGCGCCATGGCCCAGCCGCAGGCATGGCGCTCCCGGGCCGCGCCTGGGAGCCAGCGGGGCGCCACCAGGGCCGCCTCAGCTCTCGCTGCCCTTCGGCCGCCCCACCGTGACCTGGGCGATCAGGTAGGCCGCCACCGCTGCCGCCAGGAATCCCAGGCCGTTGCGGAGCAGCGGCAGCAGATCGGCGGTGCGGGTGATGATCGGCGCCACGCCGAAGATGCCGAACAAAATGATCCACAGGGGCGACAGCAGCAGCACCCAGGTCCATTCGATGCGGCGCTCCGGCTGGCGCGGATAGGCCGCGAAGCCCACGATCAGGCCCCCGAGCATGGAGCTGAAGAAGGTGAGAATCCACTGCTCCTGGGGCAAGCCCGGCACCACCTGGCAGCCGCCGATCACCAGGCAGCCCTTCACCGCATGCAGCGAATCGAGGATCGCCTGGTCCTGGCCGTTGTCGCGCACGTAGTACTGGTTGCCGAAGCGCGTTTGCAGCTCCACCCAGAAGGTGCGCGGCATCAACGCGAACAGGGCATCGCCCACGTTGAAGTTGAGCAGGTTGCCGCCGCGCTCATCGGCGATCAGCAGCAGGCTGCGGTCATCCAGCTTCCAGAAGTCCTTCACCGCCAGCCCGGGCGTGCGGTCGTACTGAGTGAGCACCCGCAGCTTCCAGCCGCTGGTGTGCTCGAAGTCGTCCAGCTCCGCCTCCAACGCCTGGCGTTGGTTGTCGGTGAGCGACTTGGCCAGGTCGATCACCGGGGTGGGATGGTCCGGCAGCAGATCGGGGTTGTCGAAGGCCAGGGCCGGCGCCTCTCGGCCGGGACTCAGCAGCAACAGCAACGCCAGCACCGCCCCCAGCCAGCGCAACAGGCCCCGCCGCCGGGTGTGGGTGGGGGGTGGTGCGCTGGGGGCGTGCATCGGCGCCGACGGGTGACGGGTTGGCGATTCTCTCCTGCTTTGGCGCGTTTCGTGGTCAGCATGGAGGGGTCTGTCCCCTCTGCCGTGCGCTCTGACCCTGCCACCGCCGCCTGTCCGGACTGGTTGGCGACGCGGCTGGAGCGCGCCGGCGGCTCGGTGCCGTTTCAGACCTTCATGGACTGGGCCCTGCACGACCCCAGCCATGGCGCCTACGGCACTGGCGCCTTGCGGATCGGCCCCTCGGGTGATTTCGCCACGGCGCCCTCCCTCGGACCGGAGTTCGCGGCGCTGCTGGCGCCCCAGCTGGCCGGCTGGCTGACGGCCCTGGCCGATCCGATCCCCGAGGCCCCCTCACCAGCAACCTTCGCCGCAGCCGGCATCACCCCGCCTTCCCCAGAGGAGGCGGAGGCAAGTGGGCGACCGCTGGCGTTGATCGAGGCGGGGCCGGGGGAGGGCAGCCTGGCGTTGCAGCTGGCCCAGGCCCTGGCCGAGGGGTGGCCCTCCTTGGCCCGCCGCTGTGAGCTGGTGCTGCTGGAACCCAATCCCGGCATGGAGGCCCGCCAACGCCAGCTGCTGGCGGCCTCTCCCCTGCCGGTGCGCTGGAGCGATGCCGCCGCCCTGGCGGCCAAGCCGCTCAGTGGCGTGCTGCTCGCCCATGAGGTGCTGGATGCCCTGGCGGTGGAGCGCATCGTGCAGCACCACGGCCGTTGGCATCGCCAGCGGGTGGCACTGGAGCCGGGCGGCTTGCGCTGGCAGGTGGGGGAACCCCTGGAGGCGGAGCTGCAGCCGCAGCTGCGGGCGTTGGGCCTGCTGTCGCCCGAGGGCCAGGCCAACCGCGACGAGGGCTGGTGCACGGAGTTGCATCCCCAGCTGGAGCCCTGGCTGCGGCAGGCCGCGGCGGGGTTGGAGCGGGGCTGGCTGCTGGTGATCGATTACGCCCTGGAGGCCTGGCGCTACTACGCCCCCCAACGGGCCGACGGCACGTTGATGGCCTATCGGCGGCAGCGGGCTGGCGCCGATCCCCTCGCTGAGCCCGGTCGCTGCGATCTCACCGCCCACGTCTGCCTCGACAGCCTCGAGCGGGCGGCGACCGCCTCGGGTTGGCGTTGGCGCGGCAGCTGCCGCCAGGGGGAAGCGCTGCTGGCCCTGGGCCTGGCCGGGCGCCTGGAGGGCCTGCAGCATCAGCCCGAGGTGGCGCTGCCGGAGCTGCTGCAGCGGCGCGAGGCCCTGCTGCGGCTGGTGGATCCAAGCTGCCTGGGGGATTTCCGCTGGGTGGCGTTGCAGCGTCAGTCGCTGGTGGGGGCCGCCCTCACCCCGCCGCCGCAGCGGATCGAGCCCGCCCCGTCGCTGGCGGGACCCGAGACCGAAGATCCGCCCCTGTTCCTGCGGCCGCCTCAGCCCCAGGCCGCCGAGCCTCAGCGCACCGAGCACCAACTCACCGAGCCCCAGGCAGCCGAGCACCAAGTCACCGAGCACCAACGCTCTGAGCCCCATGGCGCCATGCGCCGGGGAGCCGACCTTCAGGGCGCCGAGCGCCAGGGAGCCCAGATCGGGGCGGCGGAGGCGGAACGCTAATGGCGGTGGCGCGAAACGAGTTCAGCGCCCTGCTGGGGGCGGAGCAGCGCGTCGCCGTGATCGGCGCCGGCGTCGCCGCCTGCGCCCTGGCGGCGTCCTTGCGGCGTGGCGGCTGGGCGGGGCCCCTGAGCCTCTGGGAAAGCGGCCGGGGTCCCGGTGGACGGGCCGCCAGCCGCCGCTCACGCCAGGACAGCGAACTCTGCCTCGACCATGGGGCGCCCCTGCTGTCGATCGTGGCCGAGCCCGCGCCGGCGTTACTGGATCCGCTGCTGCGCCGGGGCGTGCTGGCGCCCTGGAGCGGCACCATTCGCGGCCTCGATGGCGAGGGGCGGCTGACGCTGACGGCGGACAGCCCCTATTGCCGCGGTCGGCTGTTCCGGGGCGAAGGGGGCATGGACAGCCTCTGTCGCGGGCTGCTGGAGCTGGCCGGGCTGGAGGGCCATGGGCCGATCGCCGGCCATTACGGGGTGCTGGTGCGTCAGCTGCGGCGCCTGGCGACGGGCGGCTGGCAGCTGCTCGATGCCGAGGGCTCCGTGCTGGAGGAGGTGGATTGGCTGCTGCTGAGCAGCACGCTGCTGGCCCATCCCCGCAGCCGGCTGTTGCTCAATTGGCCCGAGGTGCCGTTGCAACAGGCCCTGCGCCAAGCCCCCGCCACCAGCCCCGCCAGCCCCGCCGCGAGCCCCGCCAGCCTCACCGGCCCCGCCAGCCGCGCCGCGAGCCCCGCCACCAGCCCCGCGAGCCCCGCCACCGGCCCCGCCGCGCCCCCCGACCCCCGCCTCGATCACGCCCTGGCGGCGATCGCCTCGTTGCGCAGCGAGGCCCGCAGCAATCTGCTGCTGCTGGCCTCAGGCGCCCAGGCCGCTGCCTGGGAGGCGCTGCCCTTCCGGTTGCTGGAGTTCGATGCCGCCGCCGCCCAGCGCTGGGGCCTGCAGCGGGTGTCGGTGCAGCCGTTCGCCCCCGGCCGCTGCGGCCTGGTGGCCCACTCCACCGCCACCTTCGCCGCCGAGCACCTCAGCGTGTATGGCTCCCGCTCCTCGATCGCCACGGTGCTGGGGGTGGCGCCGCAGCCGGAGCAGGAGGCCGCCGTGATCGAGGCCCTGAGCGAGGCCCTGGCCGCCGCCCTGGCCGCCTGGTTGACGCCGGAGCAGCTGGCCGGCGCCGATCGGCAGCTGATGCGCTGGGGCGCCGCGTTTCCGCTGCATCCCGGCCTGCCGGCGCCCCTGCAGCTCTGCCCCGCCAGCCGGGTGGGGTTCTGCGGCGATTACGTGGAGGTGGAGGGCTTCGGCAGGATCGAAGCTGCCCTGCGCAGCGCCGAATCCCTGGCCGAGGAGTTGCTGGCGCCGATGGCGTCCGGCTGAGCCGAAACCCCGGGCCCGAGGCCACCACCGCCAGGCTGGAAACCCGCGACCTGGGGTTGATCAGGCGGCGGCTGATCAGGCGGCGCGGCGGCTGGCCTCAGCGGAGCCGCTCCAAGGCCGCCACGATCGTGTCCGGGGCCACGTCATCGCGAAGGATCACCTGGCCGATGGCGGTGGGCAGCACGAAGCGCACCTTGCCGTCGCGCACCTTCTTGTCGGCCTGCAGGCAGGTGAGCACGGCGTCCGTGTTCAAGGGGGGCCAGCGCTGCGGCAGGCCGGCCGCGGCGATCAGGGCCCGCTGGCGGCTCTGCTCAACGGCGCTCCAGAGGCCGAGCGCCACGGCGATCTCGCCGGCGGCGAGCATCCCCATGGCCACAGCCTCGCCGTGCAGCCAGGTGTTGTAGCCGCTGAGGGTTTCGACCACATGGCCGAGGGTGTGGCCGTAGTTGAGGATCGCCCGCAGGCCGCCCTCGTGCTCATCGGCGGCCACCACAACGGCTTTGGCGGCGGCGGAACGCTCCAGCAGCCGCTGCAGCAGCACTGGCCCCACCGCCGCGAGGTTGGCCAGGCCGCCGCTGGGGTCGCCGGCCGCGGCTCGCTCGAGATCGGCGAACAGCTCGGCGTCGCCGATCACGCCGTACTTGATCACTTCGGCCATGCCGGCCCGGAACTCGCGCTCCGGCAGGGAGAGGAGGGTGTCGGGATCGATCAGCACCAGCCGGGGCTGGTGGAAGGCGCCGATCAGGTTTTTGCCGCCGGGGTGGTTGACGCCGGTCTTGCCGCCGATCGCCGCATCCACCATCGCCAGCAAAGTGGTGGGCACCTGCACCACGGCGATACCCCGCAGCCAGGTGGCGGCGGCGTAGCCGGTCATGTCGCCGATCACGCCGCCGCCGAGGGCCACGATCAAGGAGCTGCGCTCCAGCCGCCGGGCCAGGCAGGCGTCGTGGATCAAGGCGACGCTGGCGGGGGTTTTCTGCTCCTCGCCCGCCTCCAGCACCAGGAGGTCGGCCACGAATCCGGCGTCGCGGAGCGAGGTCAGGGCTGGGGCGCCGTAGCGCTCGGCCACCACCGGGTTGGTGACCACCAGGGCGCGGGTGCCGGCCTTGAAGCCCTGCTCGCGGCTGAGCGCTCCCAACCGCTCCAGGCTGCCGCAGCCGAGGCAGATCGGATAGGGGTTGGCGCTCAGCTCGACGCGGATGGTCTGGATCGCGCTGGGCGTAACGGTCATGGGCTGGCCGGAGCTGGGCCGAGGCTAGGCAAGCGGGGTGCGAGGGCCTGGCAGGAGCGCGCCAAACACCGCCAGCGCGCCAGCGCCTGAGCTGCCGCAGCGAAGCAAGC
>JBKDOR010000137.1:0-12107 GCA_046342775.1 Synechococcaceae cyanobacterium | reverse complement strand
GGTTGGCAGTGGCCTGTTCTGCCTGAGCACCCTGTTTTTCGGCACCAAGGGGGGCTTCTATGACAGCGATGACTACGACGGGAATGGCACCGCCCACTGAGGGCCGGATCGGGCTCAGGGCAGGCCCAACCGTTCCGCTTCCGGGCATTCGCCAGTGGTGGCGAGGTCTTCCACGGTGACCACCCGGCTCACGGTGGCCAGCCTGGTGCTCACCGCGCCGATCGAATCCAGACGGACGCACACCTCCCAGCTCAAGCGCTCATCCCCTTCCTCGTCCTCCTCTTCGTAGCGGAAGGTGACCAGGTCGGCATCGACATCCACCACAGTGGCGTCCTCCAGCCAGCATTGCTGGTCCTTGAGAAACACCCAGACAGGCCGCTGTTCGACACAGTATTGGGCAAGCTTGCGGTGCAACATGCCGCTGCCGCGACTGCTGGGATCTTAGGCAGATTGTCCACCCTGTCCGTGTCCGTCATGACATCCCTCCCGACCACCCTGCCAGCGGATCCAGAGGCGATCCGCCTCCAGCTCCGCAGCTGGCCCGAAGTGGAGGCCTACCTCACCCACTGCAAGGGCATCATCGTGCCCCTGGGGTCCACCGAGCAGCACGGCCCCACGGGGGCCATCGGCACCGATGCCCTCACCGCCGAAGCTGTCGCCCTGGAGGTGGGCCGCCGCACGGGGGTTCTCGTGGCGCCAACCCAGGCGTACGGCATGGCAGAACATCACCTCGGCTTTCCTGGCACCATCAGCCTGCAACCGACCACCTTGCTGGCCGTGCTCCATGACGTGGTGCTGTCCCTGGCGCGCCACGGTTTCGAGCGGATCTTCGTGATCAACGGCCACGGCGGCAATATCGCCACCTGCCGCGCCGCCTTTGCCCAGGCCCACAGCAGTGCCGCCTCCCGCGGTCTGCCGGCCGCTGAGCGCCTGCGCTGTCAGCTGGCCAACTGGTTCATGGCCGGGCCGGTGATGCGGGAGGCTCGCAGCCTGTATGGGGAACGGGAGGGGCACCACGCCACCCCGAGCGAGATCGCCCTCACCTTGCATCTGGAGCCGAGCCTGGTGGCCAAGCAGCGACCCCTGGAGGAGGCCGCTCCAGCGGGCCCGATCCATGGCCCGGACGATTTTCGCCGCCGACACCCCGATGGCCGCATGGGCTCGGATCCCTTCATGGCCCAGGCCGATCACGGCGAACGCTTCCTCGACCTCGCCGCCACGGCCCTGGCCGCCGATCTGGAGCGCTTCCTGGAGGAGTGACCCCCGCCCCTCGATGGTGGGCCACAGGCATCCGCTTCGCGGCAACGCCAGGGGCTATCCCCGATCGGGTTGTTTTGGTCTGCCCTTGTGGTTCTCGCCGGTTGGTTCGGCAGTTGAGCTGCTCGGTGCTTCCGGCGGCGGAGTGATCCAGGCGCCAGGGGCCTTCCCTTAGTGTTCCCCCAGCGATCTCTGAACGCCTTGAGCCGCATCACTGCCGACGACGTGCGCAAAGTGGCCCAGTTGGCGCGCCTTGATCTACCGGATGGGGCGATCGCCACCTACACCTCCCAGTTGGAGCGGATCCTCGATTACGTCGCCCAGCTCCAGGCCGTGGACACGGACGGTGTGCCGCCCACCACCCGCGCCGTGGAGGTGGTGAACGTGACCCGCGAAGACCGGGAAGAGCTCACCCAGGTGCGAGAAGAGCTGCTCGATCTGGCACCCCAGCGCGAGGGAGATTTCTTCCGCGTCCCGAAGATCCTGGCCGATTAAGGTCACGCACCGAGTGGGGTGGCCGGACCCCAGCCGAAGCAGCTGGGGGTCACCGGTGCAACCGGATCGATTCTCCAATCCCCCGGTTTACTGCACTCCTGGATCGGGCATAGTTCCTGCAATAGTTACACCTGTCGATGGGATCCGAACATCCGCCCCACATTCTGATCAACGCGCTTTCGGTCACCAGCGGCGGCGGTTTTACGGTGGCGCGAGAGTTGCTTGCCGGGCTGGCGGCGCTGCGACCGGAGTGGACGTTCACGCTGGTGATGACTGGTGGCAGCGCCTTCCACGAGCCGATGCGGCGCGAGACGTTTTCCGCCAACGTGCGGTTCCTGTGGGCGCCGGAGGGCACCGCTCGCGTGCGCTCGCGACTCGTGTACGAGAACGTCGAGCTGGTGCGCTGGTGTCGCCGCCAGGAGGTGTGCGCGGTGGTGCAACTCAACGGTCAGAAGCCACCGCGGTTGAACCTGCCGATGATCGCCCACTGTCAGGACCCGGTGCCATACCTGCCGTTCATGGCCCGCGGTGTCAAAGGCAGGCTGGGTGCGGCACTGCGCCGGCGGGCGATTCGCCATTCGCTCAAGCACGCCGCCTGCGTCAGCTTCACCAGCGGCTACCTGCGGGACCTGATTCTGGGTTGGGAGAAACTGACCCCCGCGCGGGCGGAGGTCTTCTACAACGCGGTGCCGGACGCCTGGGCGTCGCGCGATCCGGCGGGGCTGCCGTCGCTGGAGTCGCGGCCGTTGGAGGTGTTGACGGTGAGCGATGTCGCGGCGCATAAGCAGCAACATCAAGTGGTCCGGGCGGTGTGCGCCCTGCGCAGGGAACCCGGGCTGGAGTCGCTGACCTACCGCGTGATCGGCCGTGTGTTCGATGAGGGGTACGCCGAATCCCTACGCCGGTTCGCGCTGGACGCGGGCGTGCCCGATGCGGTCCAAGTCGAAGGGCGATTGTCGGTCGAAGCGGTGGAGGATGCCTTCAATCGGGCGCGGTGCTTCGCGTTCTTGAGTGTGTGCGAGAGCTTCGGGATTCCGCCACTGGAGGCGCTCAGCTTTGGCGCGCCGGTGGTGTCGAGCCACTGCTGCGCGATGCCGGAGGTGCTGGGCGACGCGGCGGTGTTCGTGCAGCCGGACGATCAGCCGGGGCTGATCGCGGCCCTGCGGCGGGTGCTGACGGACGCGGCCTACGCCGAGACGCTGCGCCGCTGCGGCTTTGCGCGCTGTCTGCAGTTCCGATGGGGGCAGACGTGCGCGAAAATGGTGACGTGTCTGGAAGAGTTGGTCTCGCCTGGTCGATAGCCGCGTCGGATCGACCGAGCGTTGATGCGGCCGGGGAGAACGACCCAAGGCAAATGCCAAATAGCGAATGCCAAACAGTAAATCCAAGACAGCATAAGAAAGGTGTCAAGTAGCAGGCAGATTGTGGTAGACGCCAAGTGAAGGACGGCTGCGACCGACTGCATCACACAATCCCTTGATCCAGCGCTTCGCGCCACTCCGTCAACTCCACGTCTGGGTGTTCTTTCTCGTTTCCTTGGAACAATCAAACGCAGAGTCTCATTCCCTCCAGTTGGCGCTGCGGCTGCTCGATCTGCGGCCCCTGGGAGCGGTGCGCGAGCTGGACGGGATGCCGACGTTCGGTCCGCTGCGGGTGTGGGGTGGGAACCCGTCGGTGGACATCGGCGATGTTGCAACGCTCAGACCGACGGGGCGCTGCCCGTAGGCCGAGCCCCCCTCAGGACTGCCCCCCCGGCGGCAGCTCGAGGCTCAGATCGGCGAAGCCGGCATAACTGGAGGGGTCACAGCTGAGCAGGATCACCTGCAAGCCCCGCTGCACCGCCGCCGCCAGCATCCGCTTCACGCCTTCGATCCGCTCGGGATCGGCATTGGCGAAGGCGTCGTCGAACACCAGCGGCAGGCAGCCATCGTGGGCCGGCATCAGCACATCGGCCATGGCCAGCCGCAACGCCGCCGCCAACTGCTCTCGCATGCCGCCGCTGAGTTGGTCGTGTGCGAAGAAGTCGGCGCCGCGCCGCAACTCCAGGCCTTGGAAGCCGCTGCTCTGGTCGTAGCGCAGCTTCACCTCGGCGGGGCCGAGCGCCAGCGGAGCCAGAAAGCCTTCGATCGAGCGGGCCAGCGGTTCGCTGTAGCTGCTGGAGAGATCAGCCACCGCCGCCTGGAACAGGCTCTCCAGCTCCCGCTGGGCGTCGCACACCCGCCTCAGGCCGCGCTCGGCGGCCTCGGCCACCTCCAGCTGGGCGCGGGCCTGCTCCACCGCCGCATGGGGGTCCTCGGCGCTGATGCTGTCGCACTGCTGCTTGGCGGCGCCGCGCTGATCGAGCAGCTGCTCCAGCTGCTGGCGAGCCGCCTCGATCGCGCTCTGCACCTGCCCGAGGGCCTGGGCCGGGTCACCGCCGCCGAGGGCGGCCCGCTGACGCTGCAGCTCCAGCAAGGCCTGCTCCGCCGCCTGCCGCTCCTCGGCCCGTTGCGCCACCAGCTCCGCCAGGGCCTGGCGGCTGCCGTGTTGTCGCAAGAGGTCGTGCAGGCGCTGCTGTCGCTCGGACAGCTCGGCCCGGCACGCCGGCAGCTCCGCCTCCGCCAGGCGCCGCGCTTGGCGGAACTGCTCCAGGTTGGCCTGGGCCTGCTGCAGGGCCTGCTCCTGTTGGCGCAGCAGCCGACCCAGCTGGGCCAGGGTTTCACCGAGCTGGCGCTGCAGCGGTTGCAGGGACGCGGCGTCCCGCGGCAGCACCTGCTGGCGTTCCGTCTCAAACGCCTGACGGCAGGCGGCCTGCTGCTCCAGGCGACGCTCCAGCTCGGCTCCGCACGACTCCAGCTGCTCCAGCTGGCCCTCCAGCTCAGCGATGGCAGCCGAGCCTCCAACAGCACCGGAGGCGGCAGACGAAAAGCCAGCCGCTGGGCCGGTGCCGGCCAGGACGGCGCCGCCAAGGCTGGCCAGCTGCTGCTCCAGCTGGGAGCGTTGCTCCTGCAGCAGTTCGGCCTGCTCCACGGAGGCGACCCCCAACTGGGCAAGGGCCTGGGTCAGGGCGGCTGTATCGCGCTGGCAGCGCTGCTCCAGATCCCCGAGGGCCTGGCCGCCGCCGGGGCGGATGCGCACAGCCACGCCGTCCCCCACCCCCAGCTCGAACACGGCGCTGAGCAGGCGCGGCTCGCCCGGCGCCAGCGCCTCGCCATCGAGGAACACCGGCTGATCGGCCCGCAGCAGGGTGACTTCGGCGGCCAGAGCCTCCTGGCGGGTGCGGGCATCACGCCACTGCTGCTGCAGCTGGCGCAGCCGCTGCAGTCCGGCCCGATCCAGGGGGGGCAACGTCGCCAGCTGTCGCTCCAGCGCCTGGCGGCTGGTTTCGAGCTGACGCTGCCGCTCCAGCGCCGTTGTCAGGCGCTGGCGGTCCTCACCGAGCCGGGCCTGCTCGAGCAGATCGGCCAGCAGTTGCTGGCGGGGCTCCAGCTGCTGCCGCTGGGCGGCCAGACGACCACGGCTGAGGCGCTGCTCCTCCAGGGAGGCCAGAAACTGTTGCTCCCGCTGCGCCGCCTGCAGCTCCTCCCGCTCCAGCCCCAGCAGCCGCTGCTGGCCGGCGTGGATCTGGCCATTGAGGGCATCGCCCTCGCGCAGCAGTTCCTCGACGGCGCTGTGGCGCATGCGGATCGGTTCCAGCTCCTTCTGGGCCAGGTCGATCCGCTGCTCGAGGCGGCTGAGGGTTTCGGCGTTCTCTCGCAGCTGCCGTTGCCGCTCCTGCAGGGCCGGCAGGTCGCGGCCCTGCAGTTGCTCCAACCGCGTCTGCAGCCCATCGAGCCGCTCGGCGGCTTGCTCATAGGCCTGAAGACGGCCCAAGGCGGCATCAAGGGCCTCGCTCGCCGCCCGCAGCTCCGCCTGCCGCTGCCACAACGGCCCGTGCTTGCGCACCCCTTTGGTGTTGAAGTTCTCCGCCAGGGCCTGCCGCAGGCGCTGCTGCACCAGCTGATCCCGGGGCGACTGCTGCACGGCGGCGCCGCCGCTGCGCTCGAGTTGATCAAGCAGGGTGTCGGCGTCATAGCTGGCCTTTCCCGCGTCAAGGGGGTTGTCGCCGGCGGCGCCCTGGAACACCCAGAGATGGGCCCAACGGCTGGGCAACTGCGCGTTGGCTTGGCGGCCACCCAGGGTCTCGGCCACCCCCACCAGCCGCGCCAGCTCCTCCTCCGCCGCCGGGCCCTGCACCGTGCGGCCAGCGCTTTCGGCCGCCAGGCTCGCCTGGCCGTTAGCGCCGCTGAAGCGCTTGCGCAGCACCCAGCGCTCGCCGCGGGCCTCGAAGCCGAGCTGCACCAGGGGAATGCCGAGATGGCGGCTGGAGCGCAGCGCTTCCACCGCGGGGCCGGTGGCGGATGCCTTGAGAAACAGGGCCCGGTGCAACGCCTCCACCAAGGTGCTCTTGCCGGCTTCATTCGGGCCGGCGATCAGGGTGAGGCCGGGGGCGAAGGTCAGCCGCAGATCGCCATGCACCCGCACGTTCTGGAGCTGGCAGTGGAGCAACCGCATCGGGATCAGGCGCTGGTGGCGTAGCGGAACAGCTCGGCCAGGGCGGTGCGGGCCAGGGCCGTGGCGACGGGATCAGCATCGGCCTCGACGCGTTGCCGCAGCTGGGCGGCCACCCGGGCGATCAGCGGATCCTCCGCACGCGCCACCAACGCCTCCAGCTCCTCGGCCTGCGGTGCCGGCAGGCATTCCCCTTTGAGCCGCAAGCGCAGCAGCCGGCCGCGCAGGTCCTCCAACAGGTGCTCATAGCGGCGGTGACCGGCGAGGCTGAGGCTGCCACTCACCTCCAGCCGCAGTACATCGCGGGCGACGCGGCCGCCGAGCAATGCCTCCAGCCGCTGTACGAAACGGGGCAGATCGTCGTCGCTGTGGAAGTGGATGGCGAGGTTGTGCCAGCGGCAACGGCCGGTGGCCACCGGCTCCACCTCGGGCAGGCGGCCGCGCTGGCAGCACACCACCAGCACCTGGCCGCGCTGGTTGTCGGCGCCCTGATCGAAGCGGTCCGGTTCGGGGGTGCCGCAATACCAGGCCCTGGGCGACACCTGCTTGAGGTTGTGCCAGTCGCCGAGGGCGATGTAGTCGATCTCAGCCCCGGGCAGGGCATCGAGATCGATCAGGTTGTTGGCGCCGGCCTGGGCCTCGTCATCGTCACCGAAATCGCGGCCGCCAAAGCCATGCACGCCGCCATGGGCGAGCACGATCCGCGGCCGGTCGCTGGGCAGGCTGGTCCAGTCGAGCTGCCGCAACCACTGGCTGGGGTCGCTGCTGTCCTGGTTGCGCAGCAGCGGGCAGGGCAGCAGCACTGCTGCATCCAGCACCAGCGGCTGGCGCTCCAACAGCAACCGCAGATTGGGCGCCATGGTCCGCTGATCGCGGCGCACGTCCTCGCGATGCCAGATGCCGCCGGCGCCGCCATGGTCGTGGTTGCCGGGGATCACCAGCACCGGTACGGCGAGGGCCGCAATCGCCTCGAACACCTCGAGCACCGCCTCCCTTGCCACGGTGGAGGAATCGAACAGGTCGCCGGCCACCACCACGAAGGCCGCGTTCTGATCGCGCACCACGGCGCCGATGCGTTCGATCGCGGCAATGCGCTCATGCTGCAGGCGGTAGCGGTTTTTGTCGTCCTGCACCGAGCGATAGGGCTTGCCGATCTGCCAATCAGCGGTGTGGATGAAGCGGATCAAGCCCAGCCCCCGGCGCGATCGAATCATTCTGGTGAGCCGGCGCGGAGGTGGCGGAGCGGTTCCTGCGACAAACGGTGCCGGCAGGCAGACACGTCCCCATGCGATTCATGCGAAGCACGCCAACCTGCTGGCCCGGCCGTTCTGAAAAGCACGACAGCTTGATTCGCTGCGCAGGACAGTCCGGCCGAAACGGCGTACCGTGACTCCTCAGATGCCGAGCTCATGCTCCCGGCCTTGCAGCAGTCGCCCCAATGGGACCCGCAGCCGCGGCGGTCAACACGTGTCACGGCCGCTGCACCGAAGCCGTTCGCTATCCGCAGACTGGGCTTGGCGCTGGGCTTGATGCTCACCTTGGCGCCGTTGGCGACCAGCCTCAGCGCCTGCCAACGCCAGCCACCACCGCCACCGCCCGCCAGCGGCCCGCGGCGCATCTCGGCTCTGGGCCGGATCGAGCCGGAAACCCGGGTGCGGCGGGTGTCGGTGCCGAGCTCCCTCAATGCCGACCGCATCCAGGAGATCCTGGTGCAGGAGGGGGATACCGTGAAAAAGGGCCAGCCCCTGGCGGTGCTCAACAGCCGCGGCACGTTGGCGGCCGGCCTGGCGGAGGCGGAGGCCTCGGTGCTGGTGGCCCAGCGCAAGCTGGAGCAGGTAAAGGCCGGTGCCAAAAAGGGGGAGATCCAGGCGCAGGTGTTCAAGGTGGAAAGCCTGGAGCGCGAGTACCGCGCCCAGAAGCTGGCCCAGGATCAAAGTGTCAACGCCAAGCAGGCGACGCTGCGGGAAGCCCAGACCGAAAAGCGTCGCTACGAGGAGCTGTACTCCGCCGGCGGAGCCTCCCAGCTGGAGCGTGACCGCTACAGAACCCGCGCCGAAACCAGCCAGGCGGAGCTGAGCAAGGCGATCGAAACCCGCGCTGGCACCCTCGCCACCCTGAGCTCCCAGATCGCCGCCGAACGCCAGACCCTGGCCAAGATCCGCGAGATCCGTCCGGAGGACGTGGCCACGGCCCAGAGCGAACTGCTCAAAGCCCGGGCCTCACGCGAGCGGGCCAAACAAGAACTCGCCTATGCCACGGTGGAGGCACCCCAGGCGGGCCGCATCCACAAGCTCCTGGTGCAGCCCGGCGACCGGGTCGGTGAGCAGGGCATCCTGGAGATGGCAGACACCACGAGCATGGTGGTGACCGCCGAGGTGTATCAGACCGACATGCCCGGCATCCGCTTCGACCAACAGGCCACGATCACGGCGGACGGCTTCCAGGGCCAGGCCCGGGCGAAGGTGTATCAAATCCTGCCCCAGGTGCAGCGCCAATCGATCTTTGCCGGCGTGCCGGGCGAAAACCAGGATCTGCGGGTGATCCAGGTGCGCTTGCGGATCGATCCCCAGTCGTTGCAGAAGCACAGCATCAGCTCGGCGACGAATCTGCAGGGGAAGGTGCTGTTCGATCCGCTTACACCCCAGCAGTTGCAACGACCGCTGGGCGAGCAATAGCCATGAACCTGTCCCGTTTGCTGCACAAGTTGGTGCAGCGCACACCAGTAGCCTGGCTGCAGGTCACCAACAATCCCACCAAGCTGCTGATCGGCGTGGCGGGGGTGAGCTTCTCGAACCTGCTGATGTTCTTCCAGCTTGGTTTACTCGATAGCCTCTACAACAGCCAGCAGAAACCAATCCTCAGCCTTGAGGCTGATCTGGTGATGGTCAGTGCGAAGTTCAGCCACTTCGGCGCCCTGCAGGAGTTCGACCGCAGCCGCCTGTTCCAGGTGCTGGGGGTGGATGGCGTGGCCTGGGTGTCGCCGCTGCGGGTGGCCCGGGGCAACTGGATTACGCCTGGCACGCGCAACCGTTACGACATTTTTGTGTATGGGATCAACCCGGTCTGGCCCTCCTTCCGCTTTGCGGAGATCGAACAGAACCGCAGCCAGTTGCAGTTGCTTGGTCATGCCCTGTTTGATCAGGAATCCAAATCCCAGTTCGGCCCGGTGCTGACTGAACTCAGCAAAAACAACCCCTTCCTGGTCGAGGTAAACAACACCCAGGTGGGGGTCATCGGCACCTTCCGGATGGGCACCACCTTCGATGCCGACGCTAACTTGATCACCACAGAAAACACCTTTTTTCAGCTATTCAAGAACAGTAATCCCAGCCGCACCCAGCTGGGCTTGATCGGCCTCAAGCCGGGAGCTTCAGCGGAGCGAGTGCAGGCGGAGGTGGCGGCGATCCTGGAGAGCCGCGACGCCATCGTGCTGTCACGCCAGCAGCTGGCGCAGCGGGAGTTGAACTATTGGAAGCGCACCTCGGCCGTGGGCTTCATCTTCTCCCTGGGAGTGTTGGTAGGCTTTCTAGTTGGAGGCATCATTGTGTATCAGATTCTCTATGGCGACGTCATGAACTCTCTGCCGCAGTATGCCACGTTAAAAGCGATGGGCTACCGCGACCCTTATGTGATCGGCATCGTGATTCAGCAGGCGGCGATCCTGGCGGTGGTGGGGTTCATCCCGGGCCTGTTGCTCTCCACTGGCCTCTATGTGATGTTGGCCAATGTGACGCGGTTGGCAGTGGCGATGAGCCTCGAACGAGCCATCCAGCTGTTGGTTCTCACCTTCGTGATGTGCGTGGCCTCCGGCAGCCTGGCCACGCGCAAGTTGGTGCAACTGGATCCCGCCGATGTCTTCTGATCCAGCCAGCGGACTGTCCCTGGACAGCCAACCGCAGCGGAAGGGCGATTCGCCCCAGGCCAACGCGTCGGCCCAAGCCGAGATCGAGCCCGTGGTCAATGGGCAAGATCCGGTGATCAGCCTGCGCCATGTCAACCATTGGTTCGGCAGCGGCGAAGCCCGCAAGCATGCCCTCAAGGACATTTCGCTGGATATTCATCCCGGTCAGATCGTGATTTGCACCGGCCCCTCCGGCTCCGGCAAGACGACGCTGCTGACCATGCTGGGCGGCCTGCGCTCCTGCCAGGACGGCAGCCTCAAAATCCTCGGCCAAGAGCTCAAGGGCGCCAGCAAGGAGCAGCTGGCAACGCTGCGGCTCAATGTGGGCTTCATCTTTCAGGCCCACAACCTGATGATGTTCCTGAATGCGCGCCGCAATGTGCGGATGAGCCTGGAGCTGCACGACCGCTACTACGACCAGGACATGGATCAGCTGGCGATCGAGATCCTGCGGCAGGTGGGACTGGGAGATCGGGTGGACTACATGCCTGCCAACCTCTCTGGCGGCCAGCGCCAGCGGGTGGCGATCGCCCGGGCTTTGGTGAGCCAGCCCAAGATCCTGTTGGGCGATGAACCCACCGCCGCTCTGGACAAGGAATCGGGTCGCACTGTGGTGTCGCTGATGCAGCAGATGGCCCGCGAGCAGCAGACCACAATTATCATGGTGACCCATGACAACCGCATCCTCGATGTGGCCGACAGGATCATCATTGTGGAGGATGGCGCTCTGGCCAGCGCCGAGGCCGAAACGGCATTTGTGCAGAAGATGCGTGAATCCGGCCATTGACGGCCACCTGTGTTTCTCCGGCGGATCTACCGGGAGCCGTGCTTGGTCAGAGCGTCACTCAGCGGTGCTGGGCTTCCGCGGCAATCAGGCGGCTGATCAGAAGACCCATCACCACCGCAACATAGAGCGTGCCCAAGGTGGCGATGCCGATGCCCAGCATCTGGGCGGTGGGGCTGGCCGGCACCACATCGCCATAGCCCACCGTCGTCAGGCTGACAAAGGCGAAGTAAATCAGCCGCACGAAGCTGAGGGTCCAGACCGGTAGGCCCTGTGCCGAGGTGCTCGGCTGGCCCAGCACGCTGACACCGCTGGCAGCGCCGACCTCGCTGCTGTCGCGGAAGCTGCCCGGCTGGATGGTTTCCAGGGCGATGCAGAGCAGGCCGGAGGTCAGCCCCAGCATCAGATAGCCGGCAAAGGCACCGGTGATCACCGGTTGGCTGACCCGCCGCTCCGCCGCCAGCCGGCTCACCAAGCGCAAGCTGCTCCATGCGCTGAACAAAGCCCAGAGCAGGATCAGCGGAATGCCGCTGTCGCGATGCTGCAAGGGCGTCAGAGACCACACCAGTCCGGCGGCGATGGTGAGGAGCCCCAGGGCGCGATAGCCATGGCGCGTCGGGCTGGTGGCGCCCGCCGCACGGGCTGGTGGCCCCAAGCCGATCAGCATCGTGACCGCCAGCACCAGGAAGCCTGGGGCCGCGAGGTGGCTCCAGCGCCCCGGCAGCGCCAGGGTGATCATCACCAGCAGGCAAACGGCGAACAGGATCCGATAAAAGGAATGGAGGGGAGTCGTCATCAACAACGCGGGAGCGAGCAGAGTGCCGTGAGCCGCCGGGCCACGGCGGGCGGTGACCCGCCCAGGATGCCGCCGCCGCCAACACGGCCGCCCATCGCCGCGCATTTGTGGGACAGCTCAGCCGCCCTGGCTCCAGGCGCGAAGCCCTGCATGCTTCCTTCCGTTGCCGAACTTGGCCTCAAGGACACTGCACAGCCGCGCCCGAGGACCGGCCATCAATCTGCCGTAACGACCCTGCTCAGCAGGCGTACTCCGTCTATCGGCGCTCCTGTTCGACCAACATCGACGCAACACTTCTGGCACATCCTGGCCAGCCATGGAGCCCCTAGTCGGCTGGGCCACTG
>JBKDOR010000136.1:0-8825 GCA_046342775.1 Synechococcaceae cyanobacterium | reverse complement strand
CGGCTCCACCGGCTGAAAGTCAACCCCCAGGTCTAGGGAGCTGGTGCACACCACCCAGCGCAGATCACCCTGTTTGACCCCCGCTTCTATCGCCTCCCGTTCGGCCCGATCGATGGCGCTGTGGTGCAGCGCCAGGGCCCCCTCCATCTCCGGGCAGGCCCAGCGCAGGCATTGGTACCACCTCTCCGCCTGGTTGCGGGTGTTGGTGAACAGCAGGGTGGCGATGCGGGGATCGAGGGCCGCCACCAGCTCCTCGTGCATGCGCAGGCCGAGGTGGCCGGCCCAGGGGAAGCCGTCGATGCTGTCGGGCAGGAGGCTGCGGATCTCGGTGCCGCGCTTGAGCTGGGCGCTGATCAACGTGGGCTCCGGAGCCGCCACGCCGACGGCGCTGCGGGCGGCCTCGGCGAGGTTGCCGAGGGTGGCGCTGATCGCCCAGGTGCGCAGCTCCGGCCGCAGGCCCCGCAGCCAGCCCAGGCAGAGCTCGGTCTGGCTGCCGCGCTTGCCGCCCATCAGTTCGTGCCACTCATCCAGCACCACCGCCTCCAGCCGGCCGAACAGGGCCAGGGCGTTGGCGTTGCTGAGCAGCAGCGCCAGGGATTCCGGCGTGGTGATCAGGATCTGGGGGGGCTGGCGCAGCTGCCGGGCCCGTTCGGAGCTGGGGGTGTCGCCGTTGCGGATGCCCACCCGAATCGGCCAGTCCATGGCCTCGATCGGCTGGCGGATGGCCAGGGCCAGATCGCGGCTGAGGGCCCGCAACGGCGTGATGTAGAGCAGGCGGATGCCGGCCTCCAGTCCCTTGCCGGGGCCCCGCTCGGCGACAGCGGCTTCCCGCAGCAGCAAGGCGATCGGGCCCATCACGGCGGCGTAGGTCTTGCCGGAGCCGGTGGGCACCTGGATCAGGCCGCTCTCCCCCGCCAAAAAGGCCCGCCAACAGCGGCGCTGGAACGGCAGGGGCCGCCAACCCTGGCTGGCGAACCAGGCCTCCACCGGCGCCAGCGCCTTCACGGACCGATCTCCAGCTCCGGATGGCGTTGGGCCCAGGGTTCCAGCAGCTGGCGCAGCTGTGCCGCCAGCGCCTGCAACCGCGGGTGCGCGGCCCACTCCCGGCGCACCACGAGGGCTTCACCACTGCTCACGGGCAGGGTGAAGGGGAGCCGCTCCAGGGGGCCGGCCACCTGTTCGCTGAGCACGGTGGCGTAGCCCACCATCAGCTGCTGTTCGCTCAACCCTTCCCAGCGATCACGGCGATAGCGACGCATCTGAATCGGGTTGGACCAGAGGCCGATGGCCTGGAGGGCGGCCTCCACCTTGGGATAGGCGCCGCTGGGCAGGCCCAGGCTGGGGAAGGCGGTCACGTCCGCCCAGCTGAGCTGGCCCTGGCGCTGCAGCTGGCCCAGCAGGGGATGCCCGGGAGCCACCACCAGGTGGATGGGCATCCGGCACAGGGGCACCACGGCGAACACGGGATCATCGGCCTCCGGCCAGTCGGGCCCTCCGGCCAGCCAGGCGTCGATCACCCGTTGCTGCAGCAAGCGCAGCTGCCGCTCGATGCCCACGCAGTGATGGCGGCCGCCGATCCAGCCCGCCGGTTCCGGCGTCAGCAGCAGCGGACCACTCCAATAGGTGCCCTCAATCCGCAGCGGCGCCAGGCCGGCCCAGCGGGCGTGCTGATGCAGGAGGCGTTCCATCTCCAGCAGCCGCAGCCGCTCGCTCGGGCCGTGGACTTGCCATTCCTGCTCCTCAAGGCGTAGCTCAACCCCGAAGAGGTCAAGGGCACGGCGGATGCCCCGGCTGATGTTGGACTGGGTGAGACCGAGCCGTCGTGCCGTTTCCTCACCCGAGCGCAGCCAGACCGTGAGATCGAGAACAGCAAGGCGTTCGAGGGAGATCATGATCCTTCGCTCCCCTGGTCCTCAGGTGGGTCACCGTCAAGGTTCGGCGCATGGCGAACGGTTCGAAAGCTGAGGGCGGACCCGTGCCTGTTCTGGCGATGACACCAGTCTCCAGGCAGCCGCAGCATGGCCGGGGTCAACTGGCCAGGACCACCACGACCACGGCCGACACCCCCAGGATCACCGAGGCCAGCACCAGGCCGGCGGCCACATTGCCGCGGCGGATTTCGGCGCGGTAATCGATCGGATCGAGGCGATCGAACACCAGGGTGCCGCCATAGATCAGCAGAAGCCCCACCAGGGTCCAGCCCAGGGTCTGCAGCAACTGGACGGGAACCTTGCCCATCGGATGGCCCAGGGATGCGAATCTCGGGAGACTGGCGGCGAACGCGACAGCTGCCGCAGCCGGAGTCAAAACCCGCAACACAAGTTCATCGGGCAAGGCGATCTGGATCCGCGGGCTGCGTGCGGACGTGCCCGCTTTCCCCCATGGCTCGGGGCGGGCGAGCCTGGGGCAAGCACGATGCCTTCACCGGGGAATCGCCATGCCGAAGCCCGACGCCCGACCGGACGAGCTGCCTCAGCCCGGCCGCGAGCTCTGCCGCTGGCCCCTGGTGGCGCTGCTGCTGCCGCTGCTGCCGCTGGCCGTGCTGCTGGGCTTCAGCCTGGAGATCCCGCGCCGGCTGCCATTGCGACTGCTGCCCGGGATCCCCGTTCAAACCGACCTCTTCCAACTGCGGTCCAGCTCTTGGGGCGCCCCGGCGCTGTCGCTCCAGGTGTGGTTGCCGCCCAACAGCAGCGCCACCTACGACATCGATCTGCTCGACCAGGCCGACCGCCCCGTGCTGCAGCTGAGCAAGGAGGGCTGGCGAGAGCTGAGCTCCTGGAGTGAGGAGGGCGAGAGCGGCGTGGACGACGAGGCGGACAGCGACCTGCGGCTCAGCCTGCGCCCGCCCAAGAACGGTCAATACCGGCTGCGGGTGGAGCTGACCGAGCTGCTCAACGCCGCCGGCCAGCCCTTCGTGCAGCCGCTCTCGGCGGAGCTGCGGGTCAACAATCACGCTGTGGACGGGCTGCTGCTCGGCTTCACGGCATTGGTCTGCAGTGGCATGGTGTCGCTGAGCCTGGGCGGTTACTGGGCCCAAGGCCGCCAGCGGCTGTCCTGCCGTCGCCAGGATCGCCATCTCGACCTCCGCGCGGTGATCGGCGGCCCCGGCCTGGTGCGGCTGATCGTCAGAGCCCGGTACACGCCGGGGCTGCGGCCGCCGGCAGCGCCGCAGCCCCCCCGGCTGGAGCTGCAGGTCTTCGATGCCGAGGGTCGCCTCTGCCTGCGGCGCCAGCTGGCGCTGGCCATCCACCAGCGCCGCAACGAAAGCAACACCTGGTGGATCGCCTCCGCCCGCCTGCATCTGCGCTGCCCGGAGGCCTGCAGCCGTCGGCTGCGGGTGACGTTGCCCGATCAACTGCCGGGCTGCTCCGGCCTGTTGGAGTGGGGCGAGCTGACCCTGGTGGATGGAACGAAGGTGCTGTGGGATGTGCCGGTGATTCCGGTTCCGGCGGCCACGCCGCCCCACGCTGACCTGCGGCACCACCAGCAGCCCAGCGACCCGGCGCCGCCCGCGGCGAGGGGCCAGAGTTCCCAGGGTTGAGTTTGCTTCCCCAGCGCCCCGCTGCCGACGCGATGGAACGCCACCTGATCCTGAGCCTGGCCCTGCTGGCGGTCTTGCTGGGTACCAGCCAGGCCCTGCAGCGCCAGGGGGTGTTCCAGCTGGGCCAGGACGGCCCGCCGCCCCTGGGCAGCGGGGTGATCTGGCGCCCGGGCGAGGCAACGGTGCTGCGGGGAGAGGCTCGCCACCGCGCCGCCGCCGGCCGCCAACGCTGGAGCCGCTTTCAGGGCCGCGGGCCCAGCGGGGCCAAGTAGGCATGGACCCCCTCAGCCGCGCCCAGGAGCGCCTGCTGCTGGCCACCGCCGGCCTCAGCTCCGCCGTGGGCCTGGTGCTGGAGCTGCTGCTGGTGACCCAGGCCAGCTATTTGATGGGCGATGCGGCCCTGGCCACCGGGGTGGTGGTGGGCACCTTCCTGGCGGCCATGGGCCTGGGGGCGTGGTGCAGCCAGGCCATCGGCGTGGCGGAGGATCCGCGGCCGGCGCTGCTGCGGGCGTTTCTGCTGGTGGAGCTGGCCCTGGTGCCCCTCTGCCTGACCGGGCCGCTGCTGCTGTTTCTGCTCTGGAGCATCGAGGGGCCGGTGTGGCTGGCGCTGGTGCTGCTGACGCTGCTGGTGGGAGGGCTGGGCGGCATGGAGCTGCCGCTGCTCACCCGGCTGCTGGAAGGCGGCGGCACCTTGCGGCGCAGCTTGGCCCAGGTGCTGGCCCTGGATTACGCCGGCGCGCTGGTGGGGTCGCTGCTGTTTCCGTTGGTGCTGCTGCCGGGGCTGGGACTGCTGCCCACCGCCGCGGTGCTGTCCGGGTTGCCGCTGGTCGGGGCGTTGCTGGTGAGCCGCGCCTTCGCCAGCACGCGCCGCTGGTGGCGCCCGATCGCCCTGGCTCTGCCGCTGGTGGCTCTCTTGGGGCCGCTGATGGTGAGGTTGGGCGATCGCCTCGAGGATCGTCTCTACGACGATCCGGTGATCAGCCGACAGCAGACCCGCCACCAGCGCATCGTGCTGACCCGGCGGCGCGATGACCTGCGCTTGTTTCTCGATGGCAATCTGCAGTTCTCGAGCCTGGATGAATACCGCTACCACGAAGCGCTGGTGCATCCGGCGATGGCGTTGCATCCGCGGCCGCGCACGGTGTTGCTGCTCGGGGCTGGCGATGGCCTGGCGTTGCGGGAGCTGCGGCGCTGGCCGACGTTGCGGCGGGTGGATCTGGTGGAACTGGATCCGGAGATGCTGCGGTTGGCGCGGCGGCAACCATTCCTGCGGCGGCTCAATGGCAACAGCCTTGTGGATCCGCGCCTGCGGCTGCACCTCGGCGATGCGTTCGCACTGGTGCCGCGGCTCGGTCGTCGTTACGACGTGATCATCGCCGACTTCCCCGATCCCGACACCGCAACGCTGGCCCGCCTTTACAGCAGCGGCTTCTACCAGCGGCTGAAGCAGCGCCTGGCACCGGGAGGCGTGCTGGTGACCCAGGCCTCCACGCCGTTTTTCGCCCCGAAGGTGATGGCCTCGATTCGCCACACCTTGGCCCGGGTGGGGTTGCAGAGCCGGGCCTACAGCGTCGATGTGCCGAGCTTCGGGCCGTGGGGGTTTGTGCTGGCGACCGAGAGCGGCGGGTGGAGAACGCCGCGGCCGTTGCCGTTCCAAGGCCGCTGGATCGATGACCAGCAGCTGCGGGGCCTGTTCCACCTGGCTCGCGATCTTCAGCCCGGCGCCGACGAGCCGGTGTTGCCCAACCGGCTGTCCCGGCCGGTGCTGGTGGAGTACCAGCGCCAGGGCCGCTGGCGCGACGGCTGAGCCAATCCAGGGGCCAGAGCTGCCGAAACGCAGGCGCTGGGACGCTGGGACGCTGGGGCGCTGGGGCGCCGGTTCACCCTGCCGCGGGTGGGGCGAACCGGCTCTGGTGGGGCGGGAGCCTGGGTAGGCTGAAGGAATGGGGACCGCATTGCTGCTGCTCTTGTTGCTGCTGGCCGCCGCGGCGCTGCTGTGGCTCCAGATCGCACGGCAACGGCGCCGCCGCGTGCCGCGACGCTCGCCCACCCTGTTCGACATGGAGTTGGGCGATCTGGTGCAATTCGATGGGTGCGATTGGTTTGTGGAAAACCGGCTGCTGTACAACGAGGATGGTTTTCACTGGATTGAATACTTACTGCGCGACGGAAATAACCTGGGATGGCTGAGCGTGGAGGAGGATGACTGGCTGGAGCTGAGCTGGTTTCAACCAGACCACACCTCGGAGCCGTTGCCGCGGATCAGCTGGCTGCAGGAATTTCCGCGGCAACTGAGCTGGCAGGGCCGTGACTACCACCTGCAAGGCCAGGGCAAGGCGCGGCTGGAAAGCAGCCTGCGGGTGACCGCTCAACCCCAAGAAACCTGCCGTTATGCCGACTACGCGGCGGCAGACGGGGCTCTGTTGGCGCTTGAGCTCTGGCCCCAGGGCCGCGGGCAAGGCGCCGCCAGCCCCGCTGGAGAGTTGGAGCTCAGCCTGGGGCGACGCCTGGAGCCCGCCAGCGTTGCCGTGCTGCCCGGCGATGGGCGTTCGGTGTATCGGCCGGAAGCGGCGGGGTTGCCGCAGGCGCGAGGCGCAGGGGGGCGGTTGCGGGGCTGAAACTGGCCTTTGCCCCGATCTGCTGGGGCTTGCTGGGCGCGGCGGTACGTCCCGCCCCCGAGATGAGTTGAGCTGGAACGCCTAGTCGACCCGGAAGGTGACGGCCATCACCGCCTTGATGTCCTTGTCGATCGTGCGGGTGTCGTAGGTGCCGCTGTCGCTGGTCTCGGTGGAGTTGGGGGAGGTGATCTGGAAGATGCCGGTGTCCACCTTCGTGACCGCGCCGACGCGGGCTCCGGCTTCGGCGGCGATGGCGCTGGCGCGGCTGCGGGCATCACGGGTGGCTTTCGCCAACATGTCCACCCGTTTTTCGGCCAGTTTGGTGTAAGTAAATGCCGGTGGATTGATCGTCAGCGGCACGCCCTGACCGATCAGCTGGCCGATCTCACGAGAAATCGCGGCGATCCGGGCCACATCGCCGCTGCTCACCTGGATCGTCTGGCGCGTCGTCCAGGTGGTGGAGCGCAGCTCGCCGTTGCGGGGATCGCGGAAGTCTTCCTTCTCCGACTTCACCGCCTCCAGCTGCAGCGCTTCCGGGGCGACGCCGCGGGCCTTGAGGAAGGCCAGGGTTTGCTCCAGCGCGGGCTGCAGTTGTTGGTAGGCGATCTGCTGGCTCGGGGCGCTCTGCTTCAGCTCCACCGACCAGTCGACGAAGTCGCTGCGGATCCGCTCGCTGCTGGCGCCGGTGACGGTGATCGTGCTGCCGGCCGTGCGGAATCCCTTGACGAGCACGGAACTGGCGGCGATCACCCCGGCGCTGAGCACCGCCATCGCGAAGACCAGGGGAGGGGTGCGCCGCAGCGGCTTGACCAGCGACTGGACCAGGGGCAGGCGGTTTCGGAGAGAGGACATGTCCGCGGCGGTGGGAGAACGGACTGGTTTGCCTTCAGCCTATGGACGCCGCCTGGGGCGAAGCGCGGTTGCCCCGGCCTTGCCGCCGAGCGACGCGGCGGCTGGACCGGCCCCCTGGGGCCAGCAAGAGCCGCGGGGGGGACACCCCCCAGACCGTGGCGCCGGGGCCAGCTCCAGGTGCCGGGCGGACAACTTCCGGACCGTGGGGCCAAGATGGGGTTGAACGGCTTCCCGGTCCCCCACGGGTCCATGCGAGGGAAGGCAACGAGGAAAGTCCGGTGCGCAGCGGTCCAGCGCCGCTTCAACTCCGGCGCTGTCCCGCAGCTGTGATGGAGCCTGGCTCCTCAGTCAGAACACTCGCCGTTCCAGTTCCCTCATCCCGGCGCGGAAACCGGCAGAGACCATGACCCACCAACCGATCACCCGAGTTCTGGTACCCCAGGGCCTGTGCGCCGCCGTCGCGGCGGTTCTGGCCTCCCGGCCCGCCCTGGCCCACGGCACCGCCGACGCGGGCCTGTCGGCCGGCTTCCTGCATCCCCTCTCCGGCGGCGACCACCTGCTGATGCTGATCGCGGTGGGCCTGGCCGCTGCCGCCATCTCCCCCCAGCTGCTGGGCTGGGCCCTGCTGGGGGGGCTGGCCGGAGGGGTGTTCGGGGCCTGGGGCGGAGGCCTGCCGGCGGCCGAGATCCTGGCGGCCCTGGCGATTCCGGCCGTGGCGGTGGCGCTGCTGCGCCAGCAGCGCCGCGACCAACCCCCAGCCCTGGGCTGGTGGGGAGGACTGATCGCCGCCACGGTTGCGGTGCACGCCGTGCTCCACGGTCAGGAGGCCCCTGGTTCAGCGGCATCCGCCCTCTGGTGGCTTGGCGCCTTCGGTGCCTCGGTGCTGGCCTGCGGCGGCAGCTTCCTGCTGTGGCGGTCGTTGCCGTCCCGCTGGTCGACCCGGGCGGCGCAGGTGCTGGCGGTGTTCGGTGGCTTGCTGACGCTGGCGCAGATCGGGCTGCAGGTTCGCTGAAGCCCAGCAAAGCCCGCCAATCGCAATACAGTTCGGGGGTTTGCTGGCGGCCACCCCTGGCGACCCACTCCGCCCCCTCCGATGCCCAGGCCGCCCCCGTGGGAGGCCTGCGCAGCAGCCTGCATGACCGGGGCCAGCGGCTGACGCCCCAACGCCAGCGGGTGTTGGATCTGTTTGTGCGGCTCGGCGAGGGCAGCCACCTGAGCGCCGAGGACGTGCACCAACGCCTGCTGCTCAGCGAGGAGCGGGTGTCGTTGGCCACCGTGTATCGCACCTTGCGGTTGCTCAGCTCCATGGGGCGCCTGCAGGAGCTCGACCACCCCGAGGGTCGGCGCTTTGAGCTGGCGGGCGACAGCCACCGCGATCACCACCATCTGGTGTGTGTGCGCTGCGGCCACACCGAGGAGTTTGAAAACCCCTCCGTGCTCGAGGCCGGGCTGGCGGCGGCCCAGGGCCATCGCTTCCAGCTGCTGGAGTGCGTGCTGAACGTGCGCGGCCTCTGCCCCGCCTGCGCCCGCTCTGAGGAGGGCTGAGGCGGGGGGACCGGCACAGGCACACCCAGCCGCTGTCGCGCCGAGGGTTTCACGGTCGGCTGCCCAGCCTGGCTCGCGAGACCTGGCTGGCATTCGCTAGGCGCTGATCACGGGCAGAGCTGGGCGGATCACGGGCAGAGCTGGGCGAGGTCCACCGCAGTTGGCGTCGGCTTTTTGCGCTGTCAACGTCATCCTTATCGGTCGCTGTGTTCAGGGGAACGCCGAGAGCTCACCGGCCAATCGGCACAGCTTGAAACCCATGCCCCAAC
>JBKDOR010000135.1:0-4252 GCA_046342775.1 Synechococcaceae cyanobacterium | reverse complement strand
AAGAGCTGATCGCGAGAATCGAGCAGTTTGTGGCGGCCTACAACAAGACCAAGGCGCCTTTCAACTGGACCGCCACGGCGGATTCAATCCTGGAGAAGCTGCAGCGACTTTGCTCGCAGATCTCCGGGACGGCACACTAGGGCTCAGCATCAATAGCAACTATGCTGACAAGTCCTATGGGGATCTTGCGAAGGAAATCCTCGATCATTCCAAGTACAACAACAGCATCATCCTGATCTGTTGGCACCATGGCGAGATTCTTAACCTTGCCGAAGCACTCGGGGTGTCTCCACAAACGCTGCCTGCATCCTCCAGCTGGCCGGTGCCGCCCTGGCCAGAAGATGTCTATGGCTGGTTGCTACAAATCTCCTATGCCGAAAACGGCACGATTATTCCCGCGCAAACTTTTTGCATCAACGAGCAATTGATGTACAACGATGCCAAGCTGGTGGCTTGACGATCTAAGCAATATCCTGGGATCGAACCAATCCGGGGGCTTCACGGCCTCCCGCGTGAGGGTTACAGGTGATCGGCCTCGCGCTGGACGGTGTTCACGATTCGCATCTGTTCATGGCGCTGGCTTGCAGTCGCGGCGGCGATCATCGGCCGGGCCTGCTCCGGCCCTGAAAGACGGGCTCGGCTGGAGCCGACGGCAGCTGCAGGGGTGACCGCTTGAAGGCAGCTCCAGCCGCAGGCATGCCCACTTGAAGCGAGAACAGAGCGATCTCTGGGAGACCAGCAGGCAGAGCGGCATGGGGCTACCGTGCAACCAACCCAGGTGCATTGTTCTCCTCGGAGTTGTTGGCGATTACACGATTCTGAGGGGCCATTGGCAACCGCCATTGGCGTGGTTGTTGCAGCGGTCGGAGCCGAGCGGTCCAGCTGGCGCCGAAGCCGCACCCGTTGGCCTCCGGCGACCGCGCCGATGGTTCCATTCAGCTAGATGAGGAGAGAGCGGTGGTGGGGATGGTCGCAGCGGCAGATCTGGAAGGATGGCGGAGGGGCAAGGCCATTCCTTTCTTAGGCAACCGCGTGAGACTGAGCTTCTCGCGAGCGCCCAGGGCCTTTCAAACGTTACGAGTTTCAACGATGCCCAACACAGCAACGCGCAGCCGATGCAGGCAGCTGCAGACTAAATCAGATCAATTAGCACAGGCTTTGCATAATGAATATACACAGGAACATAATGAATATACACAGGAACAAGGAAGCGGGAACCAGAAGCACCTCCCCTGCCAACGGCTCACCCAAGCGACAAGGCAAGAGCAGTGCCACCGCTCAGCTTGCGGACAACAGGCCAAAAGCTGCTGTGCTGCTGAAGATGCAAGAACCAGCCAATCACAGCCCGCAGGTTTCCCAGCTGAGATCTTTGCAGGAATTAGCCGATAGCAGCCCGCAAGTATCCAGGCTGAGGGCCTTACAGCGATTGGCCAATAACAGCCCGCAGGTTTCCCAGCTGAGATCTTTGCAACAGTTGGCAATGAACAGCCCCCAAGCGAAACAAGCGGCCCAATTCCAGGCCCTTTCAGAGGCAACAGCCCCATGGCCCACGCAACAACAATTCGCCAACGGAATTGCCCAACGCGCTCAGGAGATAACGGAGGACGACGAACTGATCCAAGCCAAACCCAAAACTGCGCAACGCCAACCCAACGAATCAGATAGCAAGCCCCGCCCGAACAACACCGGCCTGCCCGACAACCTCAAATCCGGCATCGAAGCGCTGTCCGGCCTGTCGCTCGACCACGTGCGGGTGCATTACAACTCCGCCCAGCCCGCCCAGCTCAACGCCCTGGCCACCGCCCAGGGCAGCGACATCCACCTGGCGCCGGGGCAGGAACAACATCTGCCCCACGAGGCCTGGCATGTGGTGCAGCAGGCCCAGTGCCGGGTGCGGCCCACCCTGCAGTTGAAGGATGGCGTGCCAGTGAATGATGACGCCGGGCTGGAGCGGGAGGCGGATGTGATGGGGGGGAGGGCGGGCGCATGCGCAGCCCAGTTCAAAGGCGGGTCCAACGAGGAGGAAGATCTCCTGCAAGACAAATTCGTGCCGATACAGCGAATGGAACCGTCGCACAGAAGCGTGATGGTACATCTGCAAAACACGGCTGCTACACAACTCGGGCCAGATCCCACCAATGTTTTATGTGCACCAAAGAATGCCCCTGGTCATCAACGTTCTTCTTGTAACGAATCCACACCGTGGCCAATCCGCCAAGCCGGAGGAGGAATCGTGCAACGCAACGGAGAGTCAGCCAAACTGCTCAAAGAACTCGCTACTCCCCAAATCAAGCCAGGTCCTCAAATAGAGGTTCAAAAAGAACTGGTTGAAAAGCTCGACGAGTTAGATCCTCAACAATCCTTTATACTCAATCTTGGCGGAATTCTATTCAACGAGACGCTCAATAAAGACAAAAAAGTTTATGGTCAGGCCAAGTTCGTGGTGTTACCCCAAACAGGAGCCTTTATCTCCAATGGCGTGCCCATGTCAGAGAAGCTCATCAACAAACCAAAGCTAGTAGCTCTTCTCCTAACAAACACTCTTGCGACCATGATTGATGCTAAGCAAGTCGAGTATCTGCGCTTGGCAGGCCTGCCCAACGACGAATGGAAAATCTTAGTCGAGATTCAATATTATCGGGAACGTCCCGTATCACAAACCGGGTTCCACAAGGACACAAAGGGCGAGACGCTATTTGTCAACTTAAATTATCACATGGATGGAAGAGTACTCGGCCCGGAATTCGTAGTCAACCCAGAAAAATCAGAGGCGCATGATAAACTAATCAAAACAACACTTCCACAGCAATTCCTCAATGATCTAAATTTCACGCGCGAGAATCTAGCCAAGCCGACTGAGTATGGGACGAGCATTGTGAACTCCTATGATTATGTCGCGTTCGTGGACGAGGCTATACACCACGCCACTCCATATTATTATAACCGCTACGTGACAGGAGCCAATCTCGAGGCGTTCCTTACAGACCAATTCTTGGCGGAAATGAACGAAGCCAAAAACGCCTACACTGATTTTCGCGGTCAAAAGAGAGTATTCAAAAAACCGTTCGAAAGGTATGTCAATAAGAAAGTCATACCGAAACATGAGATCCCTAAGTGGAACACGCTGGCGGAGCTTGTTAGCGACAGTAAGAATAAGATCACGCGCAACGATCTGAATAAGGCAATGACGTCCGAAGAATTTGATCGTGTACTGGAATGGGTCGGCGGCCTTGATGGTGAACGCGACAATCGTACGCAAGGTGCACCCTCCGGCTTCCACAACGTCGTGATCGAACACGATGGACCCCTAGCGATCAAATCTTCTGGCCCGCCATTGAAACGCAAACTAAGCGATCCGGATTTTCGCAAAACGCTTCCTCAAGCACCATCAAAAAATGACAACCGATCTTTCTTTCGGACATGGGTGCGAGTGATTCCCGCAGAAAAAGCAGAGTTGTTATTGAAAGCTCAAAGCTCCTGATTTTTTTGGTTCCTCTATTGAGGAATCCGCAGTAACATGCCCAAACCATTTTATTCTACTGTCTGCTCGCAGCGGCGCCACTCATTCCAGACCCGCCGTTACACCAAATTGCCAGGAGGAAAGGCATTTTTCCTGCAAAGTGGTCACGTGGCTGGACGGCGATGCCATGCGTTTTCCAAGCGCCCTTGATGAGCCGTTCGGCAGCTGATCATCAAATCGGGCTCGCCGCTGCCGATCTAGTCGCGCAGCAGCTCCGCAGCCCCATCCGCCGCCCCGTTCCCCCTCAGACGGTCCACCCCTTGATCCAGCAGCCCCCTCCAGCTGGCCACCGGGTGGCCCCCCACCAACTGCTGGCCGCAAGCCATCACAGAAACGCCCGATCACACCATCACCCGCCCCTTGGCGAGGGCGCTCTTGAGTGTCTCGATCTCAGCGGGCAGAGGTGGCCTGGGGCCGGTGAAACGGAAGGTTGGAGTGCTTGCCCTGTGGCGGCTCCAACGAGATGGTTCGTCAAGCATGGAGCCAACCAAGCGCTGTAACCCATCGGAAGGGCTGAATCCAATGCGCAACCCCCGTTAGCGTTGGACCGCAGCCAGTCTGCAGCGATGACCCTGGCCTCCCCATCCCCAGCTCCATCCTCCGCCCGGGGCCTACGGGTGCTTGAAGGGGAACCGCTGCGGCTGCCCTGGGACCTGCGGCTGACGCCCGAGCAGTTTGAGCGGGTCTGCCAGGCCAATCCTGAAGCAGTGCTGGAACTTACGGCCGACGGCC
>JBKDOR010000134.1:0-5222 GCA_046342775.1 Synechococcaceae cyanobacterium | reverse complement strand
CTGAGGGGGGAACTCGCCGTGGCCCCATCGCTCGGCTGCCGCTGGCCGGGTTCGCGGATCGGGATCCATTCGTAATACGCCTTCAAGGCGGCGTCGCGCCGGGCGATCCAGTCGCCCTCCGTGGTGCTCTGGTGGTTTTCGGCACCGCCTTTCCAGCTGTCGTTCGCCGTTTCGTGGTCGTCCCAGATGGCGATCAGCGGCGCAGCGGCCCGCAGCGCCTGCAGGCCGGCATCGGTGTGGTACTGGGCGTAGCGCTGGCGGTAGTCGTCGAGGCTGAGGATCTCGCGGTTGGGCGAGAAGCCGCGGCTGCCGGCGGCGTCTTCGGCGGAGCCGTAGCCACCGGGGCCATATTCGTAGATGTAGTCGCCAACCTGAAGCCAGGCGTCATAGGGATTGGCGCTGTTGATCGCCGCTGCCCTGGCATAGGCATCGAACTGCTGGGCCGCGGGGAAGTTGGCGCAGGAAAACACTGCCAACCGCACCGGATCACTGTTCACCGGCAGGGTCTTGGTCTGACCCACGGGCGAGACCCCATCCCCGGCTCGGAAACGGTAGAAATAGCTGGTGTCTGCCCTAAGGCCTGCCGCCTCCAGCTTCACGGTCCAGTCGCGGGCGGCGCTGGTGCTGAAGCTGCCGCTGCCCTTGATCGAGCCCGCCGCGAAGTCGGCGCTGGTGGCGATTTCCCACTGCACAGTCTGCGGGCCGATCACTCCATCGCCAGGGCTGATCCGGGTCCAGAGGATGACCGAATCGGCGTAGGGATCGCCTGAGGCGACACCGTGGGAAAAGCGGATGCTGGTGGCGGACATGGCGTGACGGGAGCGGACCTGCCGCTGATGAGCTCAGTACGGAAAACTGAAGAGGGTGCCTATTGGCAAAAGCCGATCTCCCCCGAGACAGGGGAGATCGGCAGGGGGAGAGGGTGGTCTAGGTGGTCAAGGCTCAGGCCGCCAGGAGACCGGCAAAGTTGGCTTGGCTGTTGAGGCTGGTGGCGCTGAGGTTGGCAAAATGCCCCACTTCCACACCGGCCACCTTGAGCAGGGTGTCGGCGCCCACCTGACTGAAGCTGAGGCTGGAGAAGGCCACGCCCTGCAGGCCCACCTTGTCTTCTCCAACCTTGAAGTCCATCACAAACTGCTTGGCGGCCGGCAGGTCACCGGGGCCAGTGATCAGCCAGAACTGATCGTTGCCAGCGCTGCCATTCAGGTAGTTGCTGCCAGCACCCTCTTGCACGTAGAACTTGTCGTTACCGGCACCGCCCAAGGCACGGTTGGACGCGCTGCCGATGATGAAGGTGTCGTTGCCAAGGCCACCGCTGAGGCGGTTGCCATCGCCGGCTTCGGCACTCAACCAGTCATCGCCGCTGCCACCGGTGATCACATCGCGGGTCCCGGCGTGGATGGTGTCCACACCGGACCCCGTGAAAATGCGGTTCTTGAAGCCGTCGCTGAGCGCCACATCCACTTCGTCGTTGCCGGCGCCGGTGAAGATGGTGTTGCCGATCAGCGTGAGCTCCTTGCTGGCATCAGGCATAACCAGGGTATCCGTGCCCGTGGTGCCAACCACGGGCTTGGGCTCAATGCCGGGCAGATCCAGGCTGAACATGAAGATCTGACCGCCGTAATCGGCCTTGGTGGCTTTCAGTGCACCCCCAGACTCACCTCCTTGTTGCACAGTGCCGATGAAGAGATGTTCGGAGAGAGGCCGACTCTGTTCAATGGTCTGAACTGTATTGCCGACCAATTCCTCTTTTGTGTAGAACGACCCGTCGGCTTTCGTGGCCACCAGGGCGGTGACATTCCAACTACCCGAGAACTCAGAGCCCGATTTGCTCTCAAACGTGCCGCCATAGCTGGAAACACCGGCAAGGGCACGCGGGTTCTTATTGCCACCGGCCTGGGCAAGGAAGTAGCCCGTGCCATCGGGTTCAATGGCGAGGGTGTCCTCGTTGATGACCAGGGCAAACTTGCGCTCGCCGTAGTCGTTACCGGAATCCTCATCAACGATCAAGACATCTGCATCGGATGATTTCACCCAGAGCAGGCCGTCGGGGTCATTCGCCTTGCGATTCTTCAGTTCGATATGCTGCTCTGCGGTGGCTCCTGAAGGATTTCCGACAGGATCGAAGTGGCCGATGCCCTTGTCGCCCACATTCAGAGTCAGCGCACCATTGACAGCGGGCAGGATCCGGGTGACATCGGCCGAGAGATAGTCAGGCAGGCCGTTTTTGTCGAGGTCGTTGCTCGTGAGATCGCCGACCATGTTGGTGAACTCAATCCCCAGAATGCCGCCGGTGCGGGTGTGGTTCTGGATGTAGCGGAATCCACCATCCGGATCCACGGCTGGGTGCTCCACCTTGGTATCGCTGTTGAAGTAGGTGTACCCGGCCGGTTGCTCATTGGCTTCGGCGACTCCACCGACAAGGTCACCATCCTTGGCCCACCGCAGCACCTCGGTATCCTTGACGGCCTCAGGGGTGTTGAAGCCATCCCAGCGGTAGCTGGTGGGGTAGTAGCGAACCGAGAAGTCGTCGGGAGCTGCTGCATTCTGGAGGTAGGCATCCAGCATCTTGTTGTCGGCGTTCACGCTGCTGATGCCGAGCTGGGAGTAGGTGGCTGCAGTAGCGGCCATGCCATAAAGCTGGCCGTACAGCAGGCCGTTGCGCGCCAGGAACTTGTCGCGCTCACTCACGGTGGTGCTGGCCTGGTCGATCGCCTGACCGCTGGCATCGACGCCCTTGCGGCCGACATAGACCTTGAGCGGAGCTGGGTTGATGTCATGGTTGTAGCCGGAGGCTACGATCACCACGAAATCCTTGTGGCCGGAGTTGATCGGCATCAACTTCTCGTAGCCAGCCTGACCCAGAGCTGGGGCTGTGTAGGCCACCTCGTTCTTGATGTCGACCACCATGGAGGCGAGTCCCATGGTGTTGTTGGCGACATCAAAGCCACGTAGGGGGCCAGATCCATCGGGGTCGGCGAACATGGAGTTGCCGATATTCCACTCTTCACCCATCAACCAGATGTCGTCAGTGAAGCCGATGCCAGCCCCATATTTGTTGGAGGGCTCGTACCAGGCGCCACAGAAGGAGTGGAAGAAGAAGTCTCCCTGGGTCAACTGCTTGGCAGGCAGAAACTCAACGATGGTTCCGTCTGGATTTGTTTGATTGCCCCACTTGCCGGCGAGATCTGCTTGATCCGTTGTCTTCTTGCTAACTTCTTTGCCAAAGACGTTGAAGACCCGATCAAAGAGATGGCCTGACGCCTTGAACATTGCGCTCGCCGGCGCCTCATTGTCGAGAAAGCTGGCAAACTTGGCGCGGTCGTAATCGATGGTGTGGATGTGGGAGCCAGTGAATTTCACACCGCTCTCCATCATCCAGCCATAGGTCTCGTTGGAGTTGGTGGCGTAGGACTCGGATTGGTAGACAAGCCGTATCGTGGCGTTATCTTTCAACCAGGCAGCGTTGCCATCAGGCCAGCCGGTGAGGGCCATGTTGGTGACGGGATCCACTTCCCCAACTGTTGCCAGTGCCTTGAACCTGGCGTAGGGGAAATCGGTATCACCACTGAAGCCATCAAGACGTTCGCTGGCATCGTTGGCGGTACTGGCCTCGGGGATCAAGGCCGTCACTTGTCCGATGGTTTTGATCACTGGAGTTGTCATGAGGCAAAGAAAGTGAGACGGTTGAAATGGCGTTAGAAGTTATCTGGAAAATGCTCCCATCTGTTCCATTATGCCTGTGGCTATACACGGGTAAGTATGTGTCAACTATGGCCTGAATCATCCTCGCTCAATGTGATAAGCCGCACCGCTTATCTGTGTTTCATGGCACAGGGGTTGGGCGCCGAGACGATTGCACACCAGTCCTGCAAAGTTGTCTTGACTGCTGAGGCTGGTGATGCTGAGGCTGGTGATGCTGAGGATGGTGATGCTGAGGATGGGGATATCCCCTACGTCCACGCCGACCACCTTCAGCGGGGGGCGGACCCCACCTGGCCGAAGCTGAGACAAGACAAGATCATGCCTTGCAGACTCGCCTTGTCTTCTTCCAGCTTGATGTGCATGACGAGCTGCTTTGCCACGGCAGGTCGCACTGACGCCTGCTCAGCCCGAACTCATCGTTGCTGGCACTGCCGTTGAGCGCGTTGCTGCCTGCACCTTCGAGGATTGACCATGAGTCATGAGTCGTTGTGGGCACCGCTGATCGTGCGGTTGTCTGAACTGCCGATGACGATGCTGTTGTTGGCGAGGCCTCCGCTGAGAGGGATGCCGTCCCCGTTTCGCGCCTAGATGTTGTTATCGCCACGATCAGAAAACATTGCAGTGGTGCAGCAACCCCGAGCGGCGGGATCATTTCAACAGAGCTGCCAACACCGCTCACTGTTGATGTTCTCTCCATCTCCTAGGTGTTTAGGAACATCCGTGACGACTTCTCTCTACGGCCGCAGCCGCTGTCTAGCTGTCATCCATGTTCGGCTGACGCCTGAGGGGCATAGGCGTGGATATAGTGATTGTTAACCGATCACCCCATTGCCATTGAGATCCACCTGAAAGCTGGCTTCCAGGCCGAGCGCCGCTGGAGAGAGGGGGTTGATGGCGCCATTGGAGGATTGCCAGTTCCAGCCAGCATCCAAGTTCCAGAGATGCAGGACCTTCTCAGCGTTGTTGCGCCAGAGTATTTGATTTTGGCCATCAACCTGTTCAGCGGCCTGCATCTGCCAAGTGCTGGAGCTGTCGCCGACGCCGAGATTGAAGGGGGAGCTGACGCGATAGCGACTGCCTCCTGCTTCCACAAACGCTTGGCCGTCGTTGCGGCGCAGCAGCGTGGCATTGCCCTGGCTTTCGATGGCTGTGTAAGCGGCGCCGATGATCGCATCGCCATTGAGGTCGGCATTGAGGCTTGCCTCCTCGCTGTAAAGCTCGTCGCTGCTGAGGAACGCGCCCGATTGATAGGTGCCGCTGGCACTGAGATTCCAGCGGGCCAGTTGTCCTGAGGCCTCGTTCTTCCAGTACAGGGTGCTGCCCGATGCGGTCGACAAGGCGGCTGTGGCACTCCAGCCGTTACCCGGGTTGTCGGCGGAGGCTTGTCCGCCCGACCAGCTGACTTGCACCGGAGCACCACTGCCCGTTTGCAAGGCATAGCCCTGGGAGGTGCTGCCGAGGTTGAGGCCCCCGATTGTGCTGGGCCCCGCGACGAAGCCGTCGCCGTTGAGGTCGCG
>JBKDOR010000133.1:0-4434 GCA_046342775.1 Synechococcaceae cyanobacterium | reverse complement strand
CGCAGCCGCTGAAGGGGCCGCAGGCGCCGGGGCGCCCAGCGGTGGCTCAGGCGCCCGGGCGCCCCTTGCTGGCTCGGGCTCCACCACTGGAAGAGGATCCACCCGAGACTGGCCAGCGTTGCGGGCCTGGAGACCAGCGCGGCACTGGCGATCAGGGCGATTGCGGGCCTCGGCTCACCGGCTTCGTTCCTCCGCATCGCCCCGATCCTCCCGCTCGCCTCATTCCTCGGGATACAGGAGGGCGCTGAGCTCCTCGGGATCCACGTCGTAGACCCGCGCCAGGGTGGTTTCGATGGCGCTGGTCACCACATCCGGCAGGAAGCGCATGGCATTGAAGCCATCCTCGGCGATCTCCTCGGTGAGCAGCTTGTCGCCATCGAGCTTTTCGTCGTTGAGAACGGCCAGGGTCCAGGTCAGGTAGGCCTCGACGAGGTCCGAAAACTCGATGTTCGGGTCGTTGAGATCGAGGGCCATCGGGGCCGGCTCCGCTGCGTTGCCTCCGCAGTTTGCCCGTCCCCGCGGCGCCTGACCCGCCAGCGGTGAGGATGGCCCCATGAATGCTCCGTCGCCGTCCTCGATCGCACCCGCCAGCGCCTTGCAGGCCCGGCTGTTCGCCTTCGCCATCGACGAGCTGGTGCGCCAGCACCGCGCCAGCTTTCAGCCGCTGTGGACCGCCGAGAGCTGGGCCAAGCTGTTGATCTGGCTGGCGCTCAACTGCGGCTGCTCCGGCGACCGCGACGCGTTGGAAGCCTTCGCCGCCGCCCTCGGGCCGCTGCACACCACCCGGCTGCGGCAGCTGTTCTTCAGCCGCGAGCTCCCCGATCTCGGCCTGCGCCTGCTGGCCGACCCGGCCGAGGCCGAAGCCCTGCTGTTGGCGGAGGATCCCCTGGCACCGCTCGATCAGCAACGGCTGATCCAAGCGCTTGAGCAGCAGGCCCTGCTGCCCCTGTTGGCCGATCCGGAGCGCTGGCAGCAGGCCGAAGTCGGCGTCACCCGGCTGCCCTGGCGCCGGCGCCCGGGCGATGCCCCCAGCAGCTGAAGCCACCACCTGAAGGCCCTCCGATGCGGCTGATCGCCACCTACTCCAACGACGGCTATCGCGCCTTGGCGGACGCGATCCTGGCCTTCTTTGATCGCCGTCCCGACCTGCAGACCCGAGGAGCGGCGTTCCAGAGCGGCATCCCGAGGACGGATGGTGGCGGCGTGGCAGCCGCAGGGGAGGGGGAGGCGAGCGCCGGGCCCGCCAAGGTGTCCACCGACATCAGCCTGGTGGCCTTCGATCGCTCCGACCCGGAGGCCTGCGGCCTGGCCGAGGTGATCCTGCGGGGGGTGCAGGCCGGGCTGGAGCGGTATCTGCAGGAGCGGCCGCTGTTGCGCAGCTGCTGTCCGGAGCAGAGCCTGTTTGTGCTGCCGATCTTCAACCTGCAGCGCTATGCCCCCGGCGAGGGCTTCTACGCCTGGCATGCCGACTGGACCACCAGCGAGGAGGCCACCGAGCCGATCCGCCGGGTGCTGGCCTGGATCCTGTATTGCAATGACGTGCCCGATGGCGGCACGGAATTCCACTGGCAACAGCACCATGTGGAGGCCGTACGGGGCACGTTGGCCCTGTTCCCGGCGGGGCTGTCGCACATTCACCGCGGTCGCGTCAGCCAACACCACAGCAAAACGATCGCCACCGGCTGGATCAACGCCGGTCATCGGGACGCCTGGCAGGCGCGGCTGAACCAGGGGTGACGGGTGGGGATGGCGCCGCCGCCTCCGCTGGCCTGGTGTGGATGGCGCCAACGCCTGAGCTGCTGCTTGTTCGGGCGGCCATTGCATCGCGGGGCTGGGAGGACAGCGGCGCATCCATGAGCAGGTGGTCCCTCCGGCGCCAGCGGATCGGGTCCCAGCCGGTCACACTGACCCTCCAGCGCGCCGGGATGGGGTGAGCCGAACCGCAACGCCGCGGCCCCCCGATCTCGGCAGCCGCTCCGGCCCGCCGCAGCGCCCGGAGGCGACCGGCCCTGTTTGGGACGCCTGGGCGTTCAGGCCGGCGCGAGGGGAGGGAGCGGAGCGCCAGGCGGGAGAGGGGCGCTGCGACATCGGCAGAGCAGGCGCGACGGGAGCAGGCGTTGTCAGAGCAGGCTTTGCCAAGGCAGGCTTTGCCAGGGCAGGCTTTGCCAGGGCAGGCTTTGCCAGAGCAAGCGTTGCCAGAGCAGGAGTTGCCAGAGCAAGCGGTAGACGAGCTGACGGCGGCAGCAGCCGTGCCCGGCTTGCGTTTCAGGGACTAGGCGCTCCGGCCCGGCGGCGCTCCGGCCTCCCCGACGACCTTGGCGGCGGCATCAGACCCGGCCTTGAGATCGGCATGGGAATCGGGATCAGCCTCGCCCTGGCCGGCCTGCTGACCCTTGAGCTCTCAAGGCCCCTCGCAGCCCAGTCGCTCGGGCTCGGGGCGTCTCGCCCACGAGCCGGGTTGCGCGGCGGCATCCCGACGCTCCCCGCAGCCCCGTCGTTCGCAGCTGCCCCATCGCTCCCCGGGGCCCAACTTCTGGCCGCAGCCGAGTTGCTGGCGGGAGCCAAGTCGCAGGCGGGAGCCGAGTCGCTCGCCGGAGCCAAGCCACTTCTTGCGCCCCAGGCGCTCCCAGCGCTCCAAGCGGTCGCGGGAGTCCCATCGGTCGCCATCGCCGACGGCCACCTGGCCGCCAGCCCCAACGGGAACCGCGTCTCCAGCCCAGCCGACGATCTCTCTGGCCATCCCAGCGACAGCTCCGCCGCCAGCCAGCCGCCCACCAACCTCGTCCTAAGCCCCGCCGCCAGCCAACCGCCCACCAACCCCGTCTCCCGCCCAGCCGCCAAGACCTCGGGCAGCCCGGCCAGCGCCCAGCCGCCTGGCAGCCCCGCCCAAAGCCAGCCGCCTGCGCCCCTCGACAGCCCCGCCTTCAGCCCCATCACCACGCTGCGGTTCCAGGTCAACACGGCGCTGGGGGGCCTGGGCTATGGCGGCAGCGCCGTGGAGGAGGGGGCGAACCGGGCCCTGGGCCTGCCGTTGCTGAATGGGCTGAGCTTCAACCACGACACCCGGCTGACGCTCGACACCAGCTTCAGCGGCCAGGACCTGTTGCGGTTGCGCCTGCGCGCCGGCAACTTCGGCCCGTCGGGGTTCTTCTCCAATCCCCCCACGCCGCTGACGCGGCTCGATTTCGCCTTCGAGGAGCCGGTTTGCGGCGGCAGCGCCTCGCTCTGCGGGCGGGATGTGGTGAGCGTGAACCGGGCCTATCTGGAGCTGCCGATCGGCCACGGCCTGCGCCTCAGCTTCGGGCCGCGGGTGATGCAGGTGGATCTGCTGCCGGTGTGGCCCAGCGCCTACAGCGCCGCGCCGATCCTGGAGCTGTTCCAGCGGGCCGGGGCCGCCGGGGCCTACAGCCGCCGGGTTGGCGCCGGCTTGGGATTGGCCTGGCAGCCGCGGGGGCGCTGGCGGGGGTTGTCGCTCGCCTATGCGGCCGTGGCGCCCCAGGGAGGCAACGGCTCCCCAGAAGAGGGGGGCCTGTTCACAGGGAAGGGGGGCCAAACCAACACATTGCAACTGGCCTACAGCCGCTCCAGCTGGGCTCTCACGGCCACCTACAGCGTCAGCGGCCAGGGGGCGTTGCTGCGCGGCACCCCCCTGGTGAGCCAGCTGGCGGCCCAAGCGGAGGAGGGAACGTTGCAGTCGTGGGGGCTGGCGGGCTCCTGGCAACCGGCCCGAGGCGGCTGGATCCCCTCGATCAGCGTCGGCTGGGGCCTGGATCAATTCGCCTTTGCCCGCCTGCCGCTGCCCGGGCTCACGGGGGCGACCAGCAGCTCCTGGTCCGTGGGGCTGCAGTGGAGCGATGTGTTCGGCGCCGGCAACAACCTGATGCTGGCCCTGGGAGCCCCCGCCCAGGTCACGGCCCTGACGGGGCTGGAGCGGGCGGCGCCGGATGATGGCGCTCTGGCGCTGGAGCTGGCCGGCCAGATCCGCCTCAGCGATGCGATCAGCCTGACGCCCGCCCTGTTCTGGCTGCCCCGTCCGCGCGGGGCGATGGCCGGCACCACCCGCCTCAGCGAGGCCCTGTTAGCGGCGCCCGGGGCCGCCCAGCCGAGCCTCAGCGTCTGGGGGGCGCTGCTGCGCACCACGCTGCGCTTTTGAGCGGCGACGGGAATGGTGGAGTCACGGCTGGCCGCTCCAGCAGGGGCGCCCAGACGGGGGCTCACAGACGGTGCTCACAGAAGGTGGCTCACAGAAGGTGGCTCACAAATGATGGGCCTAGCCTGCGCGCCGGTTCTCAGGCCCCTGGACAGCAACGATGAACCTTGTCGAAGGCCAGATCCAGGTGCAGCCGTTCTTGACGGTGACCCTGGGCATCCTGGTGCTGTTTCTGGGCAAGGCGCTCAACGGACGCATCCGCCTGCTGCAGGACTACACCATTC
>JBKDOR010000132.1:0-10932 GCA_046342775.1 Synechococcaceae cyanobacterium | reverse complement strand
GCCTGCGCACGTAACCAATACCCCGGACTGAGCCCCAGCACACGACAGAGGCGCAGATCGGTGTCGGCCGTGATCGCCCGCTGGCCGCTGATGATCTCGCTGATGCGGGAGGCGGGCACGTCGATGGCCTTGGCCAGGCGGTACTGACTGATGCCCAACGGTTCGAGGAACTCGTCCTGGAGCAGTTCACCGGGGGTGATGGGAGTGAGACGGTTCATGGGGCAGGTTCAGTGGTATTCGACGATTTCAACGTCTTCCGGGCCGTTGTCGCTCCAGCGAAAGCAGAGCCGGAACTGGTCATTGATGCGGATGCTGTGCTGGCCGGCCCGATCTCCCCGCAGCAGTTCGAGACGGTTGCCGGGCGGCACGCGCAGATCCGCCAGCCGTTGGGCGATCTCCAGTTGCCGCAGTTTGCGCCGCGCCACCCGCTCGAACGCCTGGAAGCGGGGCACCTCCCAACCCTTGGCCAGCGTTTCGGTGTCGGAGCATCGGAACGACCGGATCATGCTCCCACCATAGTTCCGTCATGCAGAACGGTGCCAGCCGCACACCCCTCCAAAATCCCAGCCACATTCGCGGCAATCGTGGCCTCCCGTTCCCGAGCCTGAGCATTCAGTCCCTCCAGGTCCTCCCGCAGCTTCTCCAGCTGTTCCTTGAAGTCCTCATCGCTGAGATCTTCCCCAGCCGCCACACCCACATCGCGGCCGGGGTTGAGGCTCCAGCCCTGGGCCTCGATCGCCTCCAGGGAGGCCGCCTTGCACAGGCCGGCGATGTCGCGATAGGCGAGCGGTCCGCCAGAAGCTGAGTCAGGATCGGTACCGAAATAAGCCTCGATCCAGCGCTGGGCCTCCTCGCCGCCGAGGGTCACGTCCAGCGCTTCACCGCGGTAGAGGCGCACGCTGTTGGCCAGGAAGCCGATCTGCGCCTCGCTCCAGTCGCGCTGGGCCCGGTCGATCTGGCGATACAGATGGCGGGCATCGAAGAACAGCACCGTGTTCTCACGCTCCGTGCCGATCTTGCCGCGATCGAAGAACCACAACGTGCACGGCAGGGTCATCGTGTAGAACAATTAGGACCCACCGCCACCATCACATCGACGGCCATGGCTTCGATCAGCTGCTGGCGGATCGCCTGCTTGGAGCCCCGCGAATCGGAGGCGGAGTTCGCCATCACGAAGCCCGCCCTGCCCTTCCCGTCAAGCTAGGAATAGAACAGCTGGATCCATAGGTCATTGGCGTTATCCACACTCGGCGTGCCGAACGGGAAGCGACGCCCGGGGCCTGAGGCGGCGCTGAGCTTGGCCAGGTCCACCGCGTTCACATTGAACGGCGGATTGGCCATCACGAAATCGAAGGCTCGCACTGACTTGAGCGGGTCTTCGTAGTAGCTGTGCATGTCACCGCCGTGGGAGATGCGTCCTTCCAGGCCGTACACCGCCAGGTTCATGCGGCACAACCGCCCGGTTTCGTCGGTCTTCTGCCGAATCACCCTAGGTATCGGCTGCCTTGGCGGCATCAAACCACCCCTGCATCTCCTTCGGGATCCCAGCGCCAGCAGGGCTTGGCGCCTGGGCCAGCAAGGGTTCAGGGGTGCGGGCAAACCCCTTGCCGCCAGCTTCCAACGCCGCTGCCGGCAACGCCGGCTGCAGGACCAGAGGCCTAATCAGCAGCCAGCCCAGACGACCGGCGATGCGGGGAAAAAGCCATGGCTCGATCGTTCTCATTGGCACATCATGACCAGTGCTTGGGGCTTCGCCTCCCCGTGACCGTGCGTCTTTATCCGTGGTCCCAATTAACCCAATGCTTACTGACCGTCTCCAGCATAAATGTTGCAGCCCTGGCTCCGGCTCCTGGGCCAAGGAATGACTGGGACTGGCCAGAGGAGTCAGACCTAGGGCGAACGTTCGCGATTGCCTGGCCAAAGAAACGCTCCGCAAGATCTGCCTGGGCGATCCGCAGGTAGCGAATGGCATCGGGATCAGCCATGCAGCAAGATTCCCTCCTGGTAGGCCTGGCTGGTAACCGATCTTCTGTATTGCTGCCGTTGGCTTACTTCGCTTTCGGAATAAAGAAGCAGATCAAGAGGAAGCCGATGAGTGGATATTGGCGCCAGAAGTCTCCCAGCACGCGCACGCGATCGCGGCCGGCCCGCCAGTGATTCGGCACGGTAATCAGTAGATCCACGTCGGAATCTGGCTGGGCTGTGCCCCTGGTGCGTGATCCAAACAGACGGACCTGGGCTTCCGGAATGGCCGCAGCCATCCTGGCAGCGATTGGGAGGCGAGAGGCCCAACACCCCGGCAAGAAAACCAGCCAGCGGTGCTGCGTTGATCCGACCTGCAGCGGATCAGGTTGACCCTCTCAAGGGCTGCACTGGACCTCAGCGGCTTGCCAGCCAGGCCTCCAGAGCGTCTGCCCCCTTGAAATCCAGCAACGCTTCGGCTAGGGCCTCCAGCTGAGGCAGCGGCAGGGCGCGGATGCGAGCCTCCTGGCTGGGGGTGAGACCACCGCAGCGGCGGCGCAACTGGCGCAAGGTGATCTCCAGCTCGCCGGTTTTCAGCCCCTGCTCACGCCCACGCTGCTCGCCGAGCCCAAAGATCTCCCTGTAGGCCACGCTCTGGGTGAAATCCTCCAAGGTGATACCGCCCATGGCGCAGATCTCCGGAATCGGTCGGGTCGTGAAGCGTGCCAACAGGATAGCGGCGGTGGCATCGGCGATCTGGCTCTCCAGGGCGGTGCCGGATACCGCCGTGCGGATCTGGGCGGTGGTGAGGGGCAGCCGCTCCTCCTTCTCCAGCAGCAACGCAAGGGTGCGCAGCAGCGGAGGGGCGTTGGGATCAGCCAGGGCGGGCTGCAGCTCCAGCCAGCGCACCCGGTGCTCCAGAAACTCAGCCACCGGCTCGGGATCGCCAAAGGCCATCGATCGCAGCGGGCAGAGAACTACCAGCTGCCAGCGGCGGATGGTTTTTTCCTGCAGCAGAAAGCGGCCGGATTCGGCATAGAGCCTCAGCAGAAACTCTGGATCGGCCTGCATCTGGGCCTCCAGCACCAACGCCGGGAGACCGCTACCCTTCTGGGCCGCGAGGAACACACCATCCGGCCGGTGCTCCAATGCCTTGAACACCGGGGCCACAAAGCGATACCCGCCCGCATCCGCCGGTAGATCCGGGAGCAGCTGCAGGATGCGATCGGGCTGGTTCTGGAACAGCCAGAAGAAGAGCTTGTCGCTGGCGGTCATCGGCGGCGGGCGGGCCACGAGGCATCCTGGCGGGCGTTCGCCAGTGTTGCCAACCACACCCAGATCACCACCATCAGCAACCCTTTGGGTTCACCACTTGGGCAGTGCCCGCCAGCCGCCGCTGAGCTGGAACGCGCCCCACACCCGGATGTCGTGGTAAGTGGAGTTCTTGTTATCGCGAAAGTCGTTCTGGGTGTTGCGCAGGGCATCGGCGCGGCCTTCGCCGGCCTTCAGTCGCTTGTAGTAGCGCTCCATGAAGGTCACCGTCAGGTAGTCATCCACCTTCCAGAGGCTGAGCAGGGTGGAGCGTGCACCGGCCACTGCCAGCGAGCGCTGCAGCCCGTGCACCCCCTCGCCGCTGCGCACACCGCCGAGGCCGGTTTCACAGGCCGAAAGGGTCACCAGTTCGGTGCCCTCCAGATCCATGGCGGTGGCCTCCGCTGCCGTGAGATAGCTGTCGTCGCTGGGGTTGGCATCGGGGCGGTTGGCGCCGGCGAACACCAGGCCGCTGCGCTGCAGCGGGTCTTCCCGGCTGGGGGTGGTGGCGGCGGAACCATCTCCGGCGCCACCACCGGTAGGTGGCCGTGCCCAGGTGCCCGTGGCTGCCGGGCCGCCGGCCGCTTTGGCTCCCGCAGCGGCCTGATCCGCCAGGCAGAAGCCATGGGAGGCGATGTGCAGAATTCGCGGCGCCCGCTGGGCCAGCACCACTGAGGCGGTGGCGGCCGGGCCGCTGATCACCGCGCCGCTCCCCAGCAGGGGTGCCAGCTGGCGTGCCTCTTGCTCCGTGCCCCCCAGCGGCTGCCAGGCGGTGAGGCCCCGCAGGCCGGCGGAGCGCTGCTGGCCGCCGTGCTGCACAGCTGGGCCCCCAGCTCCTGCAGCAGTTGAGCCAGCGGTTGAGGCGGCAGCTGTGGCGGTAGTTGTGGCGCTGGAGCCGCCTGTGGCTGAGCGGGAGGCGGCATTGAAATCCGGGTTGGCGATCAGCACCGGCGCCGCGCCGGCTTTGGCGGGTTGCTGCAGCCGCAGCAGGTCGCGGCCGGTGGTGAGCAGCCGCAGCGCCACCGCATCGCCCAGGGTCTTGCCATCGGCCGTGATGGGTCCATCGGCAATCCCGCCGCCCTTGGAGCCCGCCACCGGCAGGGCTGCGAAAGGCAGGCGGTTGAGCTCCCCATCCGGCGAGACAAACAACTCCCGCACCCCCGCCAGCTCCCGCTGCAATGGCGCCAGCACCAGCTTGCTCACCGCCGCCAACTTCTGGGGCGCATCCGCCTGGCGCTTGGGATCGGCGCTGGCGGCCACCGCCTCAGCCACCGCCGCATCAATCGGCGCCGCCTCCCCAAGCCCAATGGCGCGGATCGTGCCGTCGGGCCGCAGCAGCAGGGCCAGGTAGCGGGGAGGCCCGTACTGGTTCGTGCTGGCGTCGGAGGACCGGTAGCGCTGGAACTCCACCAGCACCCCACCAGCCGGCAACAGCGCCGCGATCTGCCGGGCCTCCACCAGCCGCGGCTGAATCTGAGGCAGCTGGCGGTAGAACTCCTGCTCCAGTTGCTCCTTGCCGGCCAGCAACGGTGCCTGTAGCTGCGGCATGAGGGTGGTGCTGGCCAGCTGAGCCGTCACGGCGGTGAGCTGCTCGAACAGGGGCCGCTGCGGGCCTCTTTGGTCCCCCCTCTTGTAAGCGACTACTGCGCCGTCCACCCACCCCTGCCCTGCACCTCCTTCGGGATCCCAGCGTCAGCAGGGCTTGGCGCCTGGGCCAGCAAGGTTTCAGGGGTGCGGTTAAGCCCATTGGCGGCCGCTTCCAACGCCGCTGCCGTCAGCGCCGACTGCAGGACCAGCGGCCCAATCAGCAGCCAGCCCAGACGAGCGGCGGTGCGGGTAAAGGCCATCAATAGCTCTTTATTAGCCCATCTTGGCCAGGGATCAGGGCTGCCGCCTGCCTATGTTGGTGCGTCTTGATCAGGAGACCTGCAGCACACCGATGGTTGCTGAGCGGCTCCAGCTGGGTGATAGACCTGGCTCCGGCTCCTGGGCTAAGGAATGACTGGCCAGAGGAGTCAGACCTGAGGCGAACGGTTCGGGGAGACTCCAGTCCCTGATTTCATGAGACAGCCTGAGCCGTGTGGAGGCATCCTTCGAACGCTCCAAATCAGAAGTGGGCAGAGATGTCCGCATAGAAACCAGACTCCGCCCCTGGTACCTATCAGGAAAGTTGGCCGCTCCTGATGGGGCTCCAGCAGATTCGAGGTAAACACCAATTTGATGGTCACGGGCTACGCGAACGGGAATCGAAAGGCGTCGTCTGCTGATCTGTAGCAAGAGCTGAAGCGAAGGTTTTTGTGGTCGGCCCCCTGGGACTTGGGTTACTGCATTCTATTGATCTCAAGATTGAAGACCTGCACCGCCAGCGGGGCTGGGCGCCTGAGCTGGCGTGAGCGGGGCGCATCCGCCCGCCATCTCTGCCTTTTGGCAGGTGTGCCAGCGGAGCCAGTCGCCAGAAACTGGAGCGGTCTGCCCCATCCCCGGCCTCCATGCTCCCCTGGCTGTTGGCCGCCGTCACCCTGGCGGCGGTCGTGCTCACGGCTCCCTTGCTGGGTCGGCACCTGTTCGAGGTGTTCGATGACCGTCCCCAACCGGCCTGGGACCGCTGGCTGACCCCGATCGAGGCCGTGCTGCTGCGCTGGATCGGCGATGCTGGCCGCAGCGCCGAATCGGCCGCCGGCTACCTGGCGCCACTGCTGATCAGCAATGCCCTGTTCGCCTTGCCGGCGCTGGCGCTGCTGCTGCTGCAGCCGGTTTGGCTCAATCCCCTCGGTTTCGGGGGGCTGCGCTGGGATCTGGCGCTGCACACCACGATCTCCTTTCTCACCAATACCGACCAGCAGCACCTGGTTCCCGAGCAATGCCTGGGCAACCTGGCCCAGCTGGGGGCGATCCAGTTCCTGATGTTCGTCTCGGCGGCCACGGGCCTGGCGGTGGGATTTGCGGTGATCCGGGGGTTTTGCGGGCGGCCGATCGGCAATTTCCACCGTGATCTGCTGCGGGCGCTCACCCGCGTACTGATCCCCGCCTCGCTGCTGCTGGCGCTGTTCCTGCTGGTCTGCGGTGTGCCGATGACCCTGGCGCCGCCGCTGCAGATCAGCACGCTGGAGGGGGCACGCCAGCTGCTGCCGCGCGGCCCGATCGCCCTGTTCGAGGCGATCAAGCAGCTGGGGGAGAACGGCGGCGGCTTCCTCAGCACCAACTCCGCGCATGCTTACGAGAACCCCACCCTGCTGACCAATCTGGTGAGCACCTGGGCGATGTTGATCATCCCGGCGGCCACCATTGATGCCTTCGGGCGGTTCGCGGGCAACCGGCGCCAGAGCGGCCTGCTGCTGGCTCTCGTGTTCGGCCTGCTGCTGTTTGGCGCTGTGGTGTCGATGGCTGCTGAGCAGGCGGGCAATCCCCTGCTCGCCAGCTGGGTTAGCGGCGGCAATCTGCAGGGCAAGGAGCTGCGCTTCGGGCCCGCCCTCACGGGCTTCTGGACCGTGGTGACCAGCGGCACGATGGCCGGCGCGGTGAACGGCGCCATCGATGCGGCGATGCCGCTGACGATCCTGACGGCCCTGTTCAACCTGGTCCTGCAGGTGGTGTTCGGCGGTCAGGGCACCGGCGCGGCCTATTTGCTGGTGTTCGCCCTGCTGGCGGTGTTCCTCACCGGCCTGATGGTGGGGCGCACGCCGGAGTTCCTGGGCCGCAAGGTGGAGAAGCCCCAGGTGGTGTGGGCCAGCCTGATCCTGCTGATCCACCCGCTGTTCGTGCTGATCCCCGCCGCCATCACCCTGGCGGGAGGGCAGGAGCTGGCCGGCGTCAGCGATCCCGGCCCCCACGCCATCAGCCAGGTGGTCTACGAGTCCGCCTCCGCCGCCGCCAACAACGGCAGCGGCCTGGAGGGCCTGGCCGATGGCACCCCCTGGTGGAACCTCAGCACCAGCCTCAGCCTGCTGGGGGGCCGCTATTTGCCGATCGCCGCGCTTCTGGCTCTGGCTGAGGAATTTCGCCGCAAGCCCGCGCTCGAACCAAGCCCCGGCACCCTACGCACCGACACGGGCCTGTTCACGGCCGTCACCGCCGTGGTGCTGCTGATCCTCAGCGCCCTCACCTTCTTCCCCGTGCTGGCCCTGGGGCCGATCGCGGAAGCGCTCACCCTGGCCCCCTGAGATGACCACCGCAACGCGAGTGCTGTTTCCCCGCATGCCGCGGGGCCCCCGCCAGGAGCGTCGCTACACCGAGCGCCCGCGCCAGCAGGGACTGCTGCGACGGGCGGTGCTGGAGGCGTTCCGCAAACTCGACCCCCGCCAGGCCGTGGCCAATCCAGTGATGTTTGTGGTGTGGTGCGGCACGCTGCTCTGCCTGGCCCTCACCCTGGAGCCGCGGCTGCTGGATGCCCAGGCCGCTGCCAGCGAGCGGGGCTTCAACGCCCTGATCAGCCTCACCCTGCTGGCCACGCTGCTGTTCGCCAACTTCGCCGAGGCCCTGGCGGAAGGCCGCAGCAAGGCCCAGGCTGACGCTCTGCGCCGCACCCAAGCCCGCACCCAGGCCCGGCGTCAGCTGGCCGATGGCTCGATCGACCTGGTGGATTCCTCCGCTCTGCGCCAAGGCGATCTGGTGCTGGTGCAGGGCGGGGATGTGATCCCCGCCGACGGCGAGGTGGTCGCCGGCCTGGCCTCGGTGGATGAATCGGCGATCACCGGTGAATCGGCTCCGGTGCTCAAGGAGGCCGGCTCCGATGTGGCCGGGTCGGTGACCGGCGGCACACGGATCCTCTCGGATCAGCTCACCCTGCGCATCAGCGCCGATCCGGGCAAGGGCTTCATCGATCGCATGATCGCCTTGGTGGAGGGGGCCGACCGCAGCAAGACACCGAACGAGATCGCCGTGACCGTGCTGCTGGCGGTGCTGACCCAGGTGTTCCTGATCGCCGTGGCCACCCTGCGGCCGCTGGCTGGTTTCCTGGGGCAGGCCCCCTCGCTGGTGACGCTGGTGGCGCTGCTGGTGGCCCTGATCCCCACCACGATCGGCGGTCTGCTCAGCGCCATCGGCATCGCCGGCATGGACCGGGTGGCCCAGTTCAACGTGATCGCCACCTCCGGTCGGGCGGTGGAAGCCTGCGGCGATGTCAACACCCTGGTGCTCGACAAGACCGGCACGATCACCCTCGACAACCGGTTGGCGGAGGAGTTCCTGCCGGTGGGCGGCCACAGCGTCGCCGAGCTGGCGGAGGTGGCGCTGGCGGCCAGCTCCTTCGACCAGACCCCGGAGGGACGTTCGATCGTGCGGCTGGCCGAAAAGCTCGGGGCCAGCCTGCCGTTTGCGGCCGAGGCCGCCAGCGGCCTCGACTTCTCCGCCCGCACCCGCATGAGCGGCTCCGACAGCAACGACGGCCAGGAGTTCCGCAAGGGGGCCGTGGATGCGATCAAGGGGTTTGTGCGCTCCCGTGGCGGCGCGGTGCCCGAGGCGTTGGACCAGGGCTTCGAGCAGGTGTCGCGGCTGGGGGGCACGCCGTTAGGGGTATGCCGCGGCGCCACGGTGTACGGGGTGATCTACCTCAAAGACATCATCAAGCCCGGCATCCGCGAGCGCTTCGAGCAGCTGCGCAGCATGGGCATCCGCACCGTGATGCTCACCGGCGACAACCCGATCACTGCGGGAGTCATTGCCCGGGAAGCCGGCGTCGACGACTTCATCGCCGAGGCCACCCCGGAGGACAAGATCGCCGTGATTCAGCAGGAGCAGAAGCTGGGCAAGCTGGTGGCGATGACCGGCGACGGCTCCAACGACGCCCCGGCTTTGGCGCAGGCGAATGTGGGCGTGGCGATGAACTCCGGCACCCAGGCCGCCAAGGAGGCGGCCAACATGGTGGATCTGGACAGCGATCCCACCAAGCTGATCGACATCGTGACGATCGGCAAGCAGTTGCTGATCACCCGCGGCGCCCTCACCACCTTCTCGATCGCCAACGACATCTCCAAATACTTCGCCATCCTGCCCGCCCTGTTCGCCGGCGCCGGGCTGCAGGCCCTGAATGTGATGGGGCTGGCTTCACCGCAATCGGCGATTCTCTCGGCGATGCTGTTCAACGCCCTGATCATTCCCGCATTGGTGCCGCTAGCGCTCAAGGGGGTGAAGTTCCGGCCGTTGAGCGCCGAACAGCTGCTGCGGCGAAACCTGCTGGTCTATGGAGCCGGCGGTGTTGTGGCGCCATTTTTGGGCATCAAGCTGATCGATCTGGCGATCGGCGCACTCCGTTTGATCTGAGCACCTGACATGCAACGTGTTCTGCACATCCGTTTCTGGTTGCCGTTGTTGCTCGCGGCCGGCACCCTTCTACTCGCCCCCGTGTTCCGGGCCAGCCAGCCCCCCCTGCAGAGCCACACGCTCGCCCAGCTGGTCTGCGCCACCGTCGCCCTGTCGGGCTACCTGTTCGCCGTGATCGCCCAACCGGAGAAGTTCTGATGTCGTTCACCGCCCAACTGCTGCGCGGCATTCGCCTCACCCTGCTGCTGTGGCTGCTCACCGTGGTGGTGATCACTCTGCCCCTGCTCGCAGTGGCTCGCCTGGTGGCCCCCGATGCCGCCGCTGGCAGCCTGTTGCGTCGCGATGGCGCCGTGGTGGGCGCACGGCTGATCGGCCAACCCTTCAAGTCGGCGCGTTACCTGCGGGGCCGCCCGGCCGACGCTGCCAACTTGGCCGCCAGCAATCCTGAGCTGGGCCAACGCGTGGCCCAGGCCGCCAGCCGCTGGCAGCGTTCAGGCGTCAGCCGACCGGCCCCGGATCTGCTGCAGGATTCCGGCTCCGGCGTCGATCCCCACATCAGCCTGGCGGCGGCCCGCCAGCAGCTACCCCGCCTGGCCCGCGAGCGCGGGCTGCCGCTGGCGGAGCTGGAGCGGCTGCTGCGGCAACACCGGGAGGGACCGCTCGGCCTGCAGGCGATCGAGCCGGTGGTGAATGTGCTCGGCTTCAACCTGGCGCTTGATGCGCTCAATGTTCGGGCTGCCACCAGTCAACCGGCCCCATGATCCGCTCCACCCACCGGCGCGGCCGCCACAAGGTGTTCATCGGCATGGCGCCCGGCGTGGGCAAGACCTTTCGCATGCTCCAGGAGGGCAAGGAGGCGTTGCGGGAGGGTACCGATGTGGTGATCGGCCTGCTGGAAACCCACGGCCGCCCGGACACCGCCCGGGAGGCGGAGGGGCTGGAGCAAATCCCGCGCAAACGCCTGCGCTATCAGGACGTGGACCTGGAGGAGATGGATGTGGCGGCGGTGCTGGCCCGCCATCCGCAGCTGGTGTTGGTCGATGAGCTGGCCCACAGCAACGTGCCCGGCAGCGAACGCCTGAAGCGCTGGCAGGACGTGGAGATGCTGCTGCTCTCCGGGATTGATGTGTATTCCACCCTCAACATCCAGCACCTCGAGAGCCTCAACGACCTGGTGGCCGAACTCACCGGTGTGGTGGTGCGCGAACGCATCCCCAACCGCGTGCTGGAGCTGGCCGATGAGGTGGTACTGGTGGATGTGACCCCCGAAACCCTGCAGGAACGGCTGCGTGAGGGAAAGGTGTACGCGCCCGAGAAGGTGGGCCAGGCCCTCACCAACTTCTTCCAGCGCCGCCACCTGGTGGCGCTGCGTGAGCTGTCGCTGCGGGAGGTGGCCGATCG
>JBKDOR010000131.1:0-15550 GCA_046342775.1 Synechococcaceae cyanobacterium | reverse complement strand
GAGCGGCCCCGCACGGTCAGCGCGCCGCCGCCCGGGCCGGAGGAGCAGCTGGTGGCCAAGCTGCGCCGCATCGAAGCGCTCCATGCCCGCCCGGGCAGCGAGGGGGAGCGGCTGGCGGCCGAACGGGCCCGCCAACGCATCCTGGAGCGCCTGCGGCAGCTGGAGGCCAGTGAACCTCCGGTGGAGTTTCGCTTCAGCCTGCAGGATCAGTGGTCGCGCCATCTGTTTGTGGCGTTGCTGCGGCGTTACGGCATCAGCCCCTACCGCTACCGAGGGCAGCGACGCACCACGGTGATGGCGCGATTGAGTCGGGCATTTGTGAATGAAACGCTCTGGCCGGAATTCCTGGAACTGCAACAAACGCTCTCCACCTATTTCGACACCCTGACCGATCGGGTGATCGAGCAGGCGCTGGAGGTGAAGCCCAGCGAAGCGGAGGAGCGACCGGAAACCGCGCGGCTGGAGCCGGTGGAACATCAGAGTTCGCTGCTGGATTGAGAGGCTTGGCCGCTCGAGCGTGGGCGACTCAACAGTGCATGATTGGACGGTGAAGGGTTGCTCAGTCAGCCACTGGCCATGAGTTTGTTGCGCCTTGACGAGGAACCAGTCCGCGACGATCGGAAACATTGAAGCGGCCAGGCCAGGCCCAGCCAGATCAACATGAATCACCCCCAGCATGCTTCGCGCTCGCCCATTGCAGTGAGCCCAGCTGGCTGGCCGTGAACCGTTGAAGAAGGTGATCAAGGTTGCCAGGCCTTGATTGAATCTTGCGATCGTTCTGAGTACTGATTCTGCAGGCCAGACGGCGTCATGACAGCCAACAGGCAGGTCGCCAGCCTCGGAGCGCCAACCACGAGCAGCAATAGCTTGGCATCAGGCGGTGCGTGTAACGCTGACGCTCCTGGATCCAGGCGTTGCGACCGGGTCCCGGTTGCCGCTCGGCAGGGGAGATGCGCCCTGGCAAGCCAGGCCCCCTCCAGGGGTGACATGCGCAGATCCCCTGCTTAGCTTGCCAAGGCAGCAACCAACCCTGATTCAGGGCAATCGCATACAAATGATGGCAGTCAATCACCTGGTCATCGACAGCTTGATGCGTCAGGTTCAGCGCCTGAAGCGCCTTGCGATCCGGTCCCAAGCCAGACCGTCCCGGCCCTGGCCGCAGACCGGCGGCCCCCGCACTACCGGCCTTGCCGTGGGCGTGGCGGTGAGTGCCGCGGCCATGTTCGGCGGTCCGGCCGACTCCCGGGCCGCGTTGCTGCGCTACGTCGCCAATGGCCATGGCATCAGCGGCACGCTGGCCGGGGAGGCCTTTAGCAATGCCCTGTGGCAGGTGTCTGCCGAGGCCGACCCGGACCATGTGGTGAACGTGCAGATTCCGCCGGGATCGCCGAAACCCATTCAGGCCTGGCTGCTGAAGCCGGTGACACCCAGACTGCAGTTGACCTGGGCCGGTGGACAGCGAACCGTTCAGCTGGACGCCAGCGCACCCTACGGCTGGTCGCTCCTCTCCGGTCTGTTCCCCAACGGTCCATCACCAAAGATCGGCTTTGTCTACGCCAACCCCGACTTCACAGACGAGTATGCCGCCGGCCTGGTCAGTCTGCCCCCCTCTGCCATTCCCAGCCTGTTCAACAACCTGCAGCAGCCCGTCGAGCTCACCTCGCACTTTGGAACTTTTGAAGCATTCACGTATCCAACAAATCTGGACGATCTGATCATCACCACCGCTGAGATCCGGCCGGGAACCTTCCAGATTTCCCCGGTGCCGTCGCCGCTGCCGCTGTTGGCCGTTGGCGGTGCCTTGGGCTGGAGCCGGCAGCTGCGGCGGCGCTGCCGGCGGACGACCCCCTCACGAGGCTGATCCGAACCCCCGCCGTTCCAGTCAACACGCCTGGCCGTGGCTGCCGCTGACCAGGGGAAAGGAGCGTCCGCCTCCCCATAGCGGTGGCCATGCCAACGAACCTTAGCCTCAGCCCGCCTGCGACCCGTGGCCTTGCGCCCTACGCCACGATCCAGCGTCAACGTTCTGGCGCACGGCAGCAGCGTTGGCCACAGCACCGGGCAGATGGGATCGATGACGCCATGGCGATCATCCCCATCGGCTGCTGGAACGATCCGATTCTCCGCCCGATCCGCGCGGGCACCTCATCGATGCGACTCAACAACGGCAGCCTCGCTGACGCCTGCCGGTCGATCGGCTGATGCAGGGTCTGCTGCCTTGCAGATGGCCTTCAATCCCCCGTAAGAGTCGAGAAAAGCCATCTCATCAAGGCTGAAAATATGATGAAGGAGTGATGAATCGATCGGGGCTGAACATCGAGCCTTTGTGATCAGATTGCTCGCTAGGGTTCCTGCTGATCTGACCATCGGCAAACCATGGCATCGACACTGCCAGCCCTCCCTGGTCTCTCGGTCGGGTTCAACGGTGTGGCTGCTGGAGATCCCACCAGCAATGGCGTGACCCTCTGGACACGCACCTATGACGCCTCTGACATCAGTCGTCGCACGCCAATCGCTCAAACGGTGACCCTGCAAGTCTCCAATGAGCCTTCATTTGCCAGCCTGATCCGCCAAGTGGATGGCGTCACCTCCGCCACCAGCCAAGACGGGACGATCAAGTTCCAGATCAATGGTTTAGAGAGTGGTAGCAGCTATTACTACCGCTTCAGCGGCTTATCCGGTGCGACGAGTATGATCGGTCGCTTCCGCACCGCGCCTGCGCCGAATCAAGCCGTGGCTGTCAAGATCGGCCACAGCGGCGATGTGGATGGCCTGATGCGGCCGTATCCAGTCACCGCCGGCATTGCCGCCGAGAACTTTGATGTTTACATCTTCAACGGCGATACCATCTATGAAACCGCCTCATTCGGTTCCGCCGCCACGCCGGCCACCAGGGATGCGGTTGCTGGTGCCATCAGCCAGCAAACCCTGCTGGAAGCCTACCGACGCAAGTATTTGGAAAACCTGTTGCCCGCACCCGGCGGCACGTTTCCAAGTCTGCAGAGTTTCTTCGCTGGCCAGGGGATGGTTGTCTCTTTTGATAACCATGAGTTGGGCAACAAGGCCATGATCAATGGTGGTGCCCCGGCGCTGCTGGCCAGCACCAATGCCAACGGCTCAGCCAACTTACTGTTTGACGTCAACCTGACGGGCACGTACATCAACGACACGCCGACATTTGACACCCTGCTGCAGGCGTTTGACGAGTACCTACCCATCCGTACGCCAGAGCTGATCAGCGCCCCCAGCGATCCCCGTTCTGATGGCGAGAAGCGTTACTACAGCGCTCAATCCTGGGGTCAAAACGCCCTGGTGGTCAACCTCGATACGCGCTCGTTCCGGGATGTGCGGCTTAACAAGCCAACCTCAGGCGACGATACGGGGCCGAGAGCCGATAACCCGAATCGAACCCTGCTCGGTGCCACTCAAAAAGCCTGGCTGAAGAATACCTTACTCGCGGCCAAATCCGCTGACACGGTCTGGACGTTCATCAATACCACCGACCCGATTGATCAGATCGGCCCCTATGGATCTGGAGCCGACGGTGGCAAATCCTGGTTTGGCGGCTATCGGGCCGAACGCAATGAAATCCTCAAGTTCATTGCCGATAATGGCATCCAAAATGTGATCTTCCTGGCCTCTGATGACCATCAAGGTCGTATCAACGAGCTTACCTATATGCCAGATCCCAGTCAAGATCCCAGTCGGCCCGCCAACTACAGCCGGCTGCGCGGTGTCTACAGCATTGTCGATGGTCCGATGGGTGCTACCGGACCGGACAGCGTCACCGACCACAGCTTCAGCAACATCAAAGCCCTGGCCGATGCCCTGGCCAGTGCCCAAATTGCGGCGGGCCTCGATCCAATCGGGCTGGATCCCCGAACTCCCGGTTTGTTCAATGTCAGTCGCGAAGGTGACCCCACCGCAGCCACCAATCCGCAAGCGGTTGACTTCTTTTCGCCGAATACCAACAATTACGTCAGTCTGGATGTGGCGGCGAATGGGGTGCTGACGGTCGCCCTGCGCGGCAGCAATTCCTATCCTCAGAACTCGTTTCCCGAGCCGACAGCGCTGAATGCGCCGCGAACGCTGCTGCAGTTCTCGCTGAATCCCAATCCCAGCACCTATACCTTCGGCGCAGCCAGCTATTCGGCTTCGGAAGGCTCGTCCTATGGCGACAAGACCTATCTTCAGCTTCAGGTCCAGCGCAGCGGTGATCTGAGCAGCAGTAGCAGCGTTCAGGTGTCTTTTGCGGCCGGCAACGCCACGGGCGCCACCGCCGCTCCCGCCGAGGGGCGAGTTCAAGGACCCAGCAGTTCTGCGACCCCCTATGTGCTGCCGATCGCTGGCTCGGGCGTGCAGATCAAGTCGATTCTCAGCGTCGGTGACAACATCGGTACCGCCACGCTGGCCGGCCTCCCCGAAGGTCTTGGTGCCTTCGACAACGGTGATGGCAGCTTCACCCTGCTGATGAATCATGAGATTGGCAGCAGCAGCGGTGCCGTTCGCGCTCACGGTGGCCGGGGAGCCTTCATTTCCAGCTGGATCATCAACAAGGCCGACCTCTCTGTGCGCAGCGGCTCCGATTGGATCCGCAACGTTTACACCTGGAACAGCGCCTCGCAAGCTGCCAATAGCAGCCCCAACAACAGCGCCAACGGCAACGGAATCAGCTTCAACCGCCTCTGCTCCGCCGATCTCGCGCCGATCAGCGCCTTCTACAACCCCGCCAGCGGCCTGGGCAGCCAAGCGCGAATCTTTCTCAATGGTGAGGAGGCTGGCAGCACGGGTTACGCCCTCGCCAACCTCGCCTCGGGCCCCAGCGCCGGCGACTCCTACATCCTCGGCAAGTTCAACCTCAGCAGCAACGGCTCCGGGCTCAGCGGAGTGGGCGGCTGGGAAAACCTGCTCGCCAACCCCCTGGCGCAGAACAAGACCGTGGTGATCGGCAACAATGACGGCGGGAGCGGCCTGATGAACGGTTCCCTGGTGGTCTACCAGGGCATGAAAACCGCCAGCGGCAGCGAGGTGGACAAGGCCGGCCTCACCAACGGCGCCATCAAGTTTGTGGCGGTCAATGGCTTCAACGACAGCAATGGCAGCACCGTTGATGAAATCAGCAACACGACCAGCCAGGCCACGGCAATCGCCAGCGGCACGCGTTTTTCCCTGAACGCCACCGCTGCCACCACCTTCTCCAGGCCAGAAGATGGCGCCTGGGATCCTAACAATCCCAATCACTATTACTTTGTCACCAGTAATCGTCTCGATACCGTCTCCGATGGTCTCGGCAGCCAGATCGGGCAGACCCGCCTCTGGCGCCTGAACTTCGACGACATTCGCAATCCCGATCTGGGTGGCAGCATCGATCTGCTGATCGATGGCGACCTCGTTAATGGCCAGAAAGTCAACATGTTCGACAATATCGCGATTGACAGATACGGCCATGTTCTGCTGCAAGAAGATGTGGGTAATGCAGCTCACAACGGCAAGATTTGGCACTACGATATCGCCAGCGATTCACTGAAACTGCTTAGCAAGTTTGATCCGGCGCGCTTTGGCGATGTGGGCTTGGCGGCGACAGCTCCCTTCACGATCGATGAGGAAACCAGCGGCATCATCGATGCCCAGGACCTCCTTGGACCCGGCTGGTTCCTCTTCGCTGCCCAGGCCCATTACAGCATCGCCGATCCCAAGCAGGTGGAAGGCGGCCAGCTGCTGGCCCTGTTCAACCCCGATTCCTATCTGGCTGGTACCGATTACGTCAACACGACGCAGACGATCAGCTTTGCGCCAGGTGAAGCCAGCAAAACCGTCTCTGTCCCGATCCTTGCAGATGGCCAGGACGAGCCCAATGAAACGTTTGTCGCCACACTGGTCAATCCTGGCTCCGGGGGGGTGATTGGAGGCGGACAGGCTTCGGCCCAGCTCACGATCATCGATCAGCCGCTCTATACCCCGGGGGTGAATACCATCAACGGCGTCAATCTGGGTATCACCTCTCGGGGATATGCCTTGCAGAGCGCTACTGGTACGCCGATTCAGGTGAGCTTCAGCGGCGCCAACGCTTCTCCCGGCAACCCTGGCAATGGCTGGACCGCCATTGCCGCCACCCCATTGGGCGATGGCTATGGCTTGTATTGGCAGAACAGCGGCAGTAGCCAGGCGGCACGCTGGCAGCTGAACAGCAGTGGCGTCTATACCTCTGGCACGCTGCTCTCCGCCTCCGAGTTGACCAGCGAGGAGGCCGCCCTTGCTCTCGACCTCAACGGTGATGGCTACACCTCGGGACGGGCAACGGTCGATGCCATCAATCTGGGCAGCACCAGCCTGGGCTACGCCTTGCGCAACGGCGCCGCCACGCCGATCCAGATCACCTACCCCGCTGGCAACGCCTCCGCCAGCAACCCCAGCAACGGCTGGTCCGCCGTGGTCGCCACTGCCTCCGGCGAGGGCTATTCCTTGTATTGGCGTCACGGCGGCAGCGGTCAAACAGCTCGCTGGCAGCTGAACGCTGGCGGCGCCTACACAGCGGGGACGTTTCTTGCGGCATCCCAGTTGATCCGCGAGGAAACCAACCTCAATCTCGATCTCAATGGTGATGGCGTCATTGCGGTCAGCATCAGCAGCACGCCGCAGGGCTATGCCCTGCTCGGCGCCGGTCCAGCTCCGATCCCGGTGGTGTACCCCGGCGGCACTGCCTCCTCCTCCAACCCCGGCAACGGCTGGAGTGCCAGTGCCGTCGTCGCCTCCGACAGCGGCTACACCCTGTATTGGAGCAACAGCGGCATCGGGCAGGCGGCCCGCTGGAGCCTCAATGGCAGCGGCGTTTATGAAGCGGGCGTCATGCTTTCCGCCAGCCAGCTGTTCAGCGACGAGGCTGCCCTCAAGCGGGATCTCAATGGCGACGGCTTTGTCTCCGGCAACAGCACCATCAACGGCCTCAATCTCGGCACCACGGCCCAGGGCTATGCCTTGCAAACAGGTTATGGCCCAGCCATCCAGGTGACCTGGTCTGGCGGCAACGCCTCAGCCAACAATCCCGGCCAAGGCTGGGAGGCCACGGCCGCCGTGGCCTCCGGCGGCGGCACGACGCTCTACTGGCACAACAGCGCGACCAACCAAAATGCCCGCTGGCAGCTCAATGCCAGCGGCGGCTATCAAGCCGGCAGCCTGTTGAGCAACGACCAGCTTTACAGCGAGGAGGGAAGCCTCAATGCCGACCTCAACGGTGATGCGATCATCGGTGCTGGGTTCACAACCCTGGAGAGCCAGGGCAATGCCTCCCTGTTGCGTCGCCACGACGGCCTCGCCTTCGTGGAGGCGGGAGGCAACCGCTATCCGGTCCGTTCACCCTTCAACCTCGGCACGGGCGACGCCAGCACGGAATGGCAGATGCTCGCCGCTGAAACCGTGGGCGGCGGCCACAACCAAATCCTCTGGCGCCACAATCCTGACAACGATCTGCACGTCTGGACCCTTGACCCCTCCTGGACATGGCAATCGTCCAGCGGGATGATCAACTCCCTCTCCCCCGAGGCCCTTGGTTTGGAAACCAGCTTCCAGCTGGATCTCAATGGCAATGCTGTGATCGGTTGATCCATCACCTCGCCAAGCTTCAACTGGCGAGCCGGGACGAACAAGGGTTGAGGGTGGGGGAGTGGCCGCGATCGGCAGCACAAGCGCCACCGCGAGGTGTTGGGGGTGAGCCCCCCAGGACTGTTCTGGACGCCCCTCTTCTTCTCAATCAACGAGCAGGCAGGCTCGTGCCAGCTGCCTGCTCGATCAGGCTGCGCCGAAACCAGGTTTCGCTCCGACAACCGACCAGCAGCCGGGCGAACACCACCAACAAGCCCAGGGGCTCCAGCGGGGCGCGACGCTCCGGCCACACCCCCGGGCGGCAGTACAGAAACATCTGCAATTGCTCGCTCTGAGAGGGGCTTAACCCCTCCCAAAACCCTCCGACCCGCCGGATGGCCTGACCCCCGCGGGTCAACCCGCCATCCCCACCCGTCAACCTGCCGAGCCCGCCCAGCCCCAACCCCAGCCCGCCCGGTCGGCTTGCAGCGGCCAGCCGCAACGGCAGCGGCGGCAGCCCCGGCAGGAGCACCTGCAGCCCTCCATCGCTCGGGAGCTGGCCTGGCCCGTTCAGTTTCAGCTCCACTCCCGCTTCGCTGATCGCCTCCAGATCGGCGTCCATGACCTGGCGGCTCGCCTCGGCAGCATCCGGCCCAACCGCCGCAACCCAGCTCAACCGGCAGGGCAAGGCCAGCGCGAACCAGGGCTCGGGCGCCAGGCCGGGGCGGGGCCAACAGGTGCGGATCGCCGCCGCCAGCAGCAGGCTGTTGGCGCCGATCCAGCTCCAGACCAGGGCTGTGGTCGCGGGGGTCAGGGGCTGGGGATGGAGGAACGTCATCGTGTCTGGCCGGGGAGGCAGCGGTGCCAGCAACCCCAGGGCGCCGATCCCCTGCAGGGCCAGCAGGAGCAGCAACGGCAACAACACCCGCTTGGCTGGCCCGGCGGGCCCGTTGGCGGCGTCGTGTTGCTTGGGGGTGACGCGAAAGGGCTGGGGGCGGCCGAGCAGGGTGAACAGCACGGCGCCGGCCAGCGGCACCAAGAAGATCCAGCGATACAGCTCCGCCAGCAGCGGCGTGCGGGAGTGGCGGTTGATCCAGCGGGCCAGCGCCAGCTGGCCCAGATAGAACGGCAGGGCATGCAGCAACAAGCCTTCGCCGCTCACCAGGATTGGCGCTGTGCCCAGCAGCACCAGGCTCAGGGGCAGCAGCACCAAACCCAGCTGGGGCAACACATTGAACCAGTGCAGGATGCCCTCGAGATAGGCCAAGCGCTGCAGCGGGTTCAGGCCGGGGATGGTGAGCGGGTTGGCGCCGGTGCGCAGCACCTGAACCGTGCCGCTCGCCCAGCGGCAGCGCTGCAGCGCCATCGCCTCGGCCGTGAACGGCGCCAGGCCAGCGCTGAGCTTGCGGTTCAAATAGCGGTTGCGATAGCCCAGGGCCGTGATGCGGATGCCGGTGGCCAGGTCCTCTGCGGGGGTGCCTGTGTCGAAGCCACCCACCCGATCCAAGGCCTCGCGGCGCATCACGAAGGAGGTGCCGGCGCAGACCACCGCCCCCACCGCCTCGCGGCTGGGTTGGATCCAGCGGTAGAAGCATTCCTCCTCCGGCATCAGCCAGCGCTCCAGCCGCAGGTTGCGCATCACCGGATCGGCGTTCATGGCGCTCTGGGGTGTCTGCACAAAGCCCAGGCGCGGATCAGCGAACATCGGCACGAGGTTGGCCAGGAACCCCTGCAGCGGCACCACATCGGCATCGAACACGGCGATCAGGTCGCCGCGGCAGTGGGCCAGGGCGTGGTTGAGGTTGCCCGCCTTGGCGTGGCGACGCTCGGGCCGGTGCAGATAACGCACCCCGAGCCGCTCGCACAACGCCGCCAGTTCGGGGCGGCCGCTGTCATCGAGCAACCACACCGTCTGATGCGGGTAGGCCATCGCCAGGCACCCGCGCAGACAGCGCTCGATCAAGGCGGGCGGCTCGCCATAGCTGGGCACCAGCACATCGACGCTGAAGCACCTGGCGGCTGCCGCCCGCGCGCCCGGGGTCGCGGCCAGGGTTTCTGTGGCGGGGCGGGGCGAGGGCCAGAGGCTGAAGCTGAACTGCAGGAAGACGCTCGCCAGAATCAACAGCTCGGCGCCGAGGGCCGTGAGGCTGAGGGCAGCGGCGAGGGGAGAGGCGAGGTTGAGGGTGCTGCCGAGGCGCCAGACCAGGTAATGGACCCCCAGCAGCGTCAGCAGCCCGATGGCTGCGGGGTTGGCCATCAACCCGGCGGCCGTGGCGTTGGGCAGGTGCGTTGGATGGGATCGCAGCTGTAGATGAAAGGCTTCTGCCAGCTCAGAGGGATCTCGAGCAGATCCCGGCTGCCGCTGATGCCCTGGGCGATGAAGAGCAACAGGGCCAAGCCATTGGCGAGCAGATGCCAATGGCGCCAGCGCAGATGGCGCACGATTTCAGGCTGGGCCGCCAGCGAAAACAGCAACAACCCCACCAGCCCCATGCCGCCCCAGTAATGGGATTGCCAGAAGCCTGCGCTGAAGGGGTTGTCGCTGACGCGCCAGACCTCCGGCTGGCCGCCAAGCCCCAGTAGGCCGACCCAGCAGAGCAAGGCGAACACCGCCCGATAGGCAGCCTGCTTCACCCGGAGCAAGGCGGCGAGGCTGGCCGCCGCCCCCAGCGCCACCGACCCCAACAGCGCCAGGCGACCGAAGCCGCCGGGAAAGGGGCCGTTGCTGTGGGTGGAGATCACCACCGCCAAGGCCACGAGCACCGTCGCCACCACGGCGGTGGTGAGCCAGCGCCCCAGGTCGCGGTGCTCGCTGCCGCTGCTGGCCGGGATCGTCGGGCTGCCGCCGAGGCGCCGCTGGCGGGTGCGACGGGCCAACAGCAGCACACCTCCCAGCAAGGGATAGGCGAGCACCACCATCAAGGCCGGATGCAGGATCCACAACCAGTCGATCAGGGTCAAGGCGGCGGCGATGGCTGACAGTTGTGACGTTAGCGATGCTGTTGTGCCGCCACAGCCTCTAAGCAAGCGGGACGATCCTCAACGCTCAAATCCAGACGGTCGGCAATGGGCGATCGCTCATGGGGGATCGGCAAACATGCTCCGCTCGCAGACCTGGCCTTACGCAACGGAAGCCCTTGGCGCTGCTTGCCCAAGATCCGCCAGCCGAGTGGAACGGAGCTGTGACCAGCTCTCCCAGCTTTAAGGTTGTGGTTGGTGTTGACCCCTCAATGCAATCATCGCCAGTGCGTAGGCTTGCCCATGTCAGCTTGTATGGGGGGGACGCCTCCTTATCCCAATGACTGAAAATGTTGTTCATGATTATGGATGGGGTGCGACCCCGGATCGGCACACACGCAATTCCCTGGCCCCAAAGATTCTGGAAATACTAAATAATCTTGGGGTGAGACCAGTTCTGGATCTGGGGTCCGGCAATGGTGCTTTGTGCGCGCAGCTCGCAGCGGCTGGCTTTGAGTCCGTCGGGGTTGAGTACGATGCAAAGGGTGTTGAGATGGCCAAGCGCGAATATCCATCTCTGCACTTTTATCAACTCGGGGTCCAGGATGATCCGATGGAGCTTGCCAAGCACGAAAAACCGTTTGAAGCCGTTGTTTCTACGGAAGTGATTGAGCATTTATTCTCGCCTCATCTCTTGCCACGCTTCGCCGCTGAAACGCTGCAAGCTGGTGGGTTTATTGTGATTTCAACTCCCTACCACGGCTATCTTAAAAACCTAGCGCTATCTCTCCTTGGGGCTTGGGATAAGCATCACACTGCCATGTGGCATGGGGGCATATTAAGTTCTGGAGCAGGCGGACTCTTTCGCATCTCCTCGTCAAAAACGGTTTCGAGGTTCAAGGCTTTTACGGGGTCGGAAGACTCCCCTTTTTGTGGAAAAGCATGATCCTTGTGGCCAAAAAGGTTGAACAATCAGAGGGTTGAAATGAATCGATCATGCGAGTGGACCTGCTTGTTGCAGAAGCCCTATCCCCAGCTCCTTGTGCGCCCGAACGGACTGCTGCCTTGTCGCGACAGAGGATCGGCACAAGCCGGCCGGGCGATCCAGTTGGCATCCGTCTGAGCGGTGGCGATCGTGATCCGGGGGCCTGGAGCGTCCAGGAGGTCAGCCGCCACCCAAGGGCAGCATCTCCTGTTCCACGAACTTGGTCCAGACCTCACCGCGCTGGAACTCCGGCCGCTCCAGCAGGGCCAGGTGGAATTCGATCGTGGTGGGGATGCCGGTCACGGCGCATTCATTCAAGGCGCGTTTGAGGCGCTTCAAGGCTGAATCGCGATCCTGCCCCCAGACGATCACCTTGCCGATCAAGGAGTCGTAAAACGGCGGGATTTCATAGCCGGTGTACACATGGCTATCGATCCGCACGCCGGCGCCTCCCGGTGGCAGCCAGCCGGTGATCAGCCCCGGCGCCGGCCGGAAGTTGTGGCGGGGATCTTCGGCATTGATCCGCACCTCAATGGCATGGCCGCAGAGCCGCACCTCGTCCTGGCGCACCGAAATCGGCTCGCCACCGGCGATGCGCAGTTGCTCGGCGATCAGGTCGATCCCCGTCACCATTTCGGTGACCGGATGCTCCACCTGGATGCGGGTGTTCATCTCCATGAAGTAGAAGCTGCCGTGGCGATCCACCAGAAATTCCACGGTGCCGGCGCCCTCGTAGCCGATGTGGCGGGCCGCTCGCACGGCGGCATCACCCATGGCTTGGCGCAGCTGCGGATCGAGCCCCGGCCCGGGGGCTTCCTCCAGCAGCTTCTGATGGCGCCGCTGAATCGAGCAATCCCGTTCGCCCAGGTGCACCACATTGCCGAAGCGATCGGCCAGCACCTGCACTTCGATGTGGCGTGGCCGATCGATGAACTTCTCCATGTAGAGGCCCGGGTTGCCGAAGGCCGCCTCGGCTTCGCCCTGGGCGGCTCGGAACAGGCTCTCCAGCTGGTCGGCGCCGCTGACGAGGCGCATGCCGCGACCGCCGCCACCGGCGGTGGCCTTGATCATCACCGGATAGCCGATCTCTTCCGCCAGGACGGCGGCATCCTGGGGGGTATCCAGCAAGCCTTCACTACCCGGAATCGTCGGTACGCCCACCTGCTGCATGGTGGCCTTGGCCGTCGACTTGTCGCCCATTGAGCGGATCGATTCCGGCGATGGGCCCACGAAGGTGAGGCCGTGGGCGGCGCAGATTTCGGCGAAGCGATCATTCTCGGCCAGAAATCCGTAGCCCGGATGGATGGCATCCGCCCCCCGAGATGTGGCCGCCGCCAGGATGTTGGGGATGTTCAGATAGCTGCGAGAACTCGGAGCTTCGCCCACACACACCGATTCATCGGCCAGCTGCACATGCAGGGCGTTGCGATCCACGGTGCTGTGCACCGCCACGGTGGCAATGCCGAGCTCTCGGCAGGTGCGCAGGATCCTCAGGGCGATCTCGCCACGGTTGGCGATCAGCAACTTGCCGATGGGCATCCAGGTGGCGGCGCGGGAGCGGCACAAGGCCATCGCGGACTGTATCAGCGCTCACCCAGCCCCCTTGCCGCGCCCATCGATGGGTACACTGGCCCCACGGAACGGGGTTCACCCGCTCTGTCCCACGCGGATGTGGTGGAATTGGTAGACACGCACGTTTGAGGGGCGTGTGGCTTCGGCCTTGCGAGTTCAAGTCTCGCCATCCGCATCACTTTCAACCCTGGCTTGAGCCCCTCTCCCTCAGCCCGTTTCCCCTCCTTTCCAGTCCCAGCCGAGCCGGGAAGCGGGGGTGACGCCGATGCACCGGGGGCCACCAAGGTCGATGGAGCCGTCGACGGCAGGGGAGGGGACCGCGGCAGTCACTCCGGCGATGGGTTGCGTTCCGCTGAGAGGCTGAGAGCCGCTGACGCATTGGGCGCCGCGACGACGTTGGCACCCGCCGCCGCGGTGGTGTTCGTCAGCAATGGACCGGGAGAGCTCAGCACCTGGGTGCAGCCCCTGGCGGAGGAGCTGCACCAGCGGCTGCCGCTGCGGCCCCGCCAGCCGCAGGCCGACACCAGCCTGCGGCTGGTGCTGGTGCCCTGCCCCAACGGCACCGGGAGGGAGCAGCGGGTGGCCAGCCGTTGGAACCTGTTTGAAACGGTGCTGCCGTCCCGGATCTTCTGGAGGCTGCTGCTGCGGCCCGGCCGCTGGGGGCCCTGGCCCCGCCAGGGCGTGGTGGTGTTCCTCGGAGGAGATCAGTTCTGGACGGTGCTGCTCTCGGCGCGGCTGGGATACCGCCATCTCACCTACGCCGAATGGGTGGCCCGCTGGCCCCGCTGGAATGACCGCCTGGGGTTGATGGGGCCCAGCGCCGCACGGCAGTTGGCGCCCCGCTGGCGCCAGCGCGCCACGGTGGTGGGAGACCTGATGGCGGATCTGTCCGTTTCGGCCCAGCGGCAGGCGCCGCTGCCGCCGGCGGAGTGGGTGGCGCTGCTGCCGGGGTCCAAGGCGGCCAAGCTGCAACTCGGCGTGCCCTTCCTGCTGGCGGTGGCCGATCTGCTGGCCAGCCGCCGCCCGAACTGCCGCTTCCTGCTACCGCTTGCCCCCACCACCAGCGTCGCCGACCTGCTGCGCTGGGGCGATCCGAGCCGGCCGATCGCCCGCTTCTACGCCAGCGCCCCGCCGAGACACCAGGGAGATCAGCTGATCACCGCCGCCGGCACCAGGATCCAGCTGCTGGAGGAGCACCCGGCCCATGGCGCCCTGAGCCAATGCCGGCTGGCCCTCACCACCGTGGGGGCCAACACCGCCGAGCTGGGGGCGCTGGGCTTGCCGATGATCGTGCTGCTGCCCACCCAGCACCTCGAATTGATGCAGATGTGGGATGGGGTGCTGGGTTTGCTGGCGCGGCTGCCGGGGCTGCGCCAGCTGCTGGGGGTGGCGCTGACCCGCTGGAGGTTGCGCCATCGCGGCCTGCTGGCCTGGCCCAACATCGCCGCCGGCAGAGCGGTGGTGCCGGAGCGGGTGGGGGAGATCACCCCCGAGGAGATCGCCGCCGAAGCGGCCGATTGGCTCGATCATCCCCAACGCCTGGCCGGCATGCAGGACGACCTGCGCAGTCTGAGGGGCCAGCCGGGGGCGGTCAGCCGCCTCGCTGGCCTGATCGTTGAGCTGCTGCCCGCTGCGTCGCTGGCCGGCGCAGCTGCACCCGCCCTGGAGGCGGCTGCGGCCCGCCCGCTGCCACCGCTGGAACCGCAGCGGCGAGCAGCCCCGCTGGATCGCGATGAACCTTTAACGCCAACCCCAGAGCTGGCGCCCAAGACCAAGCCGGGGCTTCCCGGCCAGGGGCCGCAGGCGTCCCCAGGTGCTCGTTAACATCAAGAATCGAGTATTTGCAAGGCTTGTGTCCGACATCTCCCCCGCCAGCGGTGCTGCCCCGGCTGCCGATTCCGCGGCCTGCGCTGTGCCCAGCGGCCTGGCGCGAGACAGCAGCGAGGAGCAATGGCGCGCCAAGCTCAGCCCCGAGCAGTTCCGCGTCACCCGCCAGGGAGGCACCGAAAGGGCGTTCACGGGGGCCTACTGGAACCACAAGGGCAAGGGCAGCTACCGCTGCATCTGTTGCGACACCGAGCTGTTCAGCTCGGATGCCAAATTTGACTCTGGCACCGGCTGGCCCAGCTTCTGGGACAGCGTTGACCCCCAGGTGATTCGCACGATCACCGACCGTAGCCACGGCATGGTGCGCACCGAAATCCGCTGCGCCGCCTGCGATGCCCACCTCGGCCATGTCTTTCCTGACGGCCCCCGGCCCACAGGACAGCGCTACTGCGTGAACTCGGCTTCGCTCAGCTTTCAGGAGCGCTGAAGGCGGTTGAGGCGTGTTCCCCTCTGACCTCTGCGCGTTAGAGACATCTTCAGTGCTCCGCAAACGGCGGGCCAACGGGGTGAGCTCAACCACGGTGGAGCCAATGCGCCAGGGCCACGGCAGGGAGCCCGGGGTGTGGGCTT